>JAGFJE010000593.1 GCA_024103175.1 Phaeodactylibacter sp. | reverse complement strand
AACATCTTTACATACGTCAACTCCCCTAATAGCCCAAATTGACGTTTATCTACTCCCCCTCAAATCATACACGCACCATCGTTTAAGCAAAACCCGCATTGCACCTTTCACTTAAATCCTACTGCGTCTATGTCCCCAATCTCCCCAAAATAACCATTTTCCCCCACAGTCACAATGTCGCCCATGTGCTTTTCAGTAAAACAAAACTCTAATAGCAATCCCAATTATACATCACCCTTGAAAAATCCGCCTTTTTCAAGTCATCCGGGCAGATGAAGAAATTGGCCACCCCCATATCCCCCCACATGGTGTTGATCTGCTGGTCGGAGCCCAGTTGAAAGAGCAGTTCCATTGGTTCTTCCGGATTGCGGGGGTCCTCCTGACAGAAGAAGGCATAACCGCCGATTTTGTGCCGGGAACTGAGCACCGCCCGGCTGTAGCGGCTCCGTATTTCCCACTGTTCTTCTCCGAAGGCCCGGAAGAAATCATTGCCCAACAATTCATCGAACTGGTAATCGCTGGGGGGCGCCACTTCTTCGCCCTTTCGGAACTCAAGCGGATAGGCAACGCCGGCCTCTATCGGTAAAAAGCGGGGGGAATCCGGAATGCGGAGGCCCCTTTCCAGTACAGTTTCTTTCTCCTGAATTTCCGGATGGTATATTACCCGGAACCGGCTTTGGTCGAAGGGGTCTTCCAGGTTGAGGCCGTAGAGGTTGTCGTCGTTGATGAAGAACTGAAGCAGGCCCCGCTCCGGAAACGGCGGCAGGGTAGGCATATCTTCAAAGTTGAACTGCGCGAGCAGCCAAAGCGGCGAGCCGTCCGGCGCCGTAGGATACTCCATGCCGGCAGGCAGGTAGGGCAGGCCGCCAACCTTGCTCTCCCAGGGCAGCGCCTTCCGGGCCGGCTGGGGCAGCAGTTTGATGTAGGGGCGTAAGGTCTTGAGGATCTGCTTGCGGAAAGGATCCAGCTCTTGCGGTAGGGTAATGTCTTTACTCATTGCGATACCTGTGCGCGTCTTAGAATATGCTGACAGTGCACTCATTGGCGTTTTTGTGAAAATTTCTGGTTTAGGTTGGAAGCCGGAACTTGGCAGGTTTTGAAACTGAATATGTTTAGCGTTGAGATGACACCCTTTTTGCCTCTCAATCCGCAGGGAAATAGGCTTGATCGCCAGGCTCAGAGGCCAAAAAGACGTCACCTCAACGCCAAACACATACTGAAAACGCGCCAAGTCTGTCCTGAGGACAAAATTGCTAAACAACTTCGGTAAATAATGGTTATGAGGTTGATTTTTTTCCTTCTTTGGCAGATCCTGCCGATCTGTCAAAGCACTATTTTTTTACCAAGCTATGAATATCAACCTCCGTGTCATTTCCGTCGCCATCTTCGCCATTCTGGCCATCATCAGCGCCTTCAGCATCAGGCAGCTGAAATTTTCTTTCGATTTCGAACAATTTTTCCCGGAAGGGGATGAAGACCTGGAGTTCTTCCGGGAGTTTATCGACGAATTCGAATCGGACGACAACTTCCTGATGGTCGCCATCCGCCGCGAGGAGGGCGTTTTCGAGCAGGATTTCCTGGAGCAGTTTCACGACTTTTCCATCCAAACCCGGAGCCTGCCTCACGTGACGGAGAGCCAGTCCCTGACCAAGTTCTCCTACCCGGTCCGTACTCCTTTTGCCATTACTACCGTGCCGGCCATTCACATCGATCAGCCGGCCCGCTACGCCCGGGACAGGGAACGAATATTGAATGACGAACGGTTTGTGCACAACTTCATCTCCAAAGACGCCAAAACCCTGACCGTCTTCCTGAAGACCGTCAACAGCATACAACTGGAGCCGGCCGAAGAACTCATGAACGCCCTCGACAGCCTGATACGCCGGTACGATTTCGAAGAGTACCACTACCTGGGGCGCCCCTATTTTCAGAAAGAACTGGTGGCCATGCAGAAGCGGGAAGTTCTCGTTTCAGCCATCATCTCCGGCTTATTGGTCACCCTGGTCATGTTTTTCATCTTCCGCCGGCCGTGGGGCATTGCCGTATCTCTCTTTTCCATCGGCCTGGGCATGCTGCTGTTCATGGGCTTCCTGAGCATCAGCGGCCGGGAACTCAACGCCATGGCCGCCCTCTATCCGGTGTTGATGATCATCGTGGGCACGTCGGATGTGATCCATATCATGTCTAAGTACGTGGACGAACTGCGCAAGGGCTTCCGCAGGGAGAAGGCCATCGTTACGGCCATTAAGGAGATCGGCCTGGCTACCCTGTTGACTTCCCTGACCACCGCCATCGGCTTCGCCTCCCTGCTCACCAGCCGGATCGGGCCGATCAGGGACTTCGGCATCAACGCCGCTATCGGCGTGATCATCGCCTACCTCACCGTCATCTTCTTCACCACGGCGGTGATCTCCTGGTTCCGGGCCGACCAGATCATCAA
Organism: Phaeodactylibacter sp.; assembly: GCA_024103175.1. Taxonomy (GTDB): domain Bacteria; phylum Bacteroidota; class Bacteroidia; order Chitinophagales; family Saprospiraceae; genus JACJXW01. The sequence continues at coordinate 27,133 of JAGFJE010000593.1, read as the reverse complement.
GCTGGGCCGGGGGCAGGCCTTCTGGGAAAAGTCCATGGAGTGGTCGTACCGCTTTACCCGCAGCTACCCCCGGCGCATCGCCCTCGGCGGCCTGGCGGTGCTTGTCCTCAGCCTGTGGGGGATCGGCCGCATCACCACCAATTACCAGATCGAGAACAACCTGCCTGTCGGGAAAAAGATCACCGAAGATTTTCTGTTCTTTGAGAAGAACCTCGCCGGTTTCCGGCCCATGGAAGTTGCGGTCTACGCTAAGGGTGAGTACCAGGCCAACGACTATGCGGTTGTCCGGGAAATGGCTAAAGTAGAAGACTACCTGCGCCAGGACTCCGCCATCCAGGGCATCGCCTCCCTTACCGCTGTCTACAAGAGTATCAACCAGATGATGGGCAACAACAACCCGGAGGCCTACGCCCTTCCGGACGACGAGGCCCGGTTCGAACGCTACCGCCGGATGGCGGAACAGGTGCCCGAACTGAGCGTCAATGTCCTGCTCAGCAAAGACGAGAAAAAGGCGCGCATCACCTCCCGCATTGCCGACATCGGAGCCGAAAATATCGAAGAGATGGGCGCCCGCATTGACCGCTGGATCGCCGCCAACACCGACACCTCCATCGTTGAGTTCAAACGAACCGGCACCGGCCTGATCATCGATAAAAACTCGGAATACGTGCGCCGCAGCCTCCTCCAGGGGCTGGGCATGGCCATCCTGATCGTCAGCCTGCTCATGGCCCTGCTTTTCCGCAACTGGAAAATGCTCTTCATTTCCCTGGCGCCCAACGTATTCCCACTGCTCCTGGCCGGCGCCCTCCTGGGGTTCCTGGGCATCGAGCTGGAAGCCGGAATCTCCATCGTATTCGCCGTCATATTCGGCATCGCTGTTGATGACACCATACACTTCCTCAGCAAGTACAAGCTGGCGCGCAACAAGGGCCTCGATGTAGAGGAATCCCTGCACATCACCTTCCTGGAGACGGGCAAGGCCATCGTACTCACTACGGTCATCCTGTTCTTCGGATTCCTGGTCATGCTCTTCTCCATCCACCCGCCCAGCGTCACCATCGGCCTGCTGATCAGCCTGACCCTCTTCAGCGCGCTGATCAGCGACCTGGCGCTGATACCGGTTCTGATCCGCTGGATGATGAAGGGGGAGGAAGTGGAAGTGAAAAAAGTAGAAGGGAAGGTGGAGGAAGCGGTGTTGTAGTGTATCGGTGTTGTAGTGTATCCCGGCTAGCGGTCTAAGGTTGGACACTATTGATAGCCAAAGGGTTGCGCAAAGCCTAAAGCCATTCCGACTTCCGCGTTCCGACTTCCGACTTTTGTCCAACGCTAGACCGCTGGCCTATCCCAAAAACGCCCCTTGATTTTCAGGGACTCGCGAACAGCGCCCCTCCTCTCCCGATAGTTATCGGGATCGGCCGGGTAAAAACACCGAATTGCGAACACTCCCGTGTATTCGCCCCCTGACGCATTGCTCCCTGACACCCTAAAACACTGACACACTGCTCCCTGACACCCTATTCAAACCATGATCTCCTGCATCAGCTCCTCAAAATCCCTGGGTTCTTTAAACAGGCTGTCCTTATAGCTGGTGGCGCGGAAGCGCAGGTTGAACACCCGGTCGTTGCGCAGTTCCAGTTCGATCATAATGTTGCCGTACTTCTGGAGGAAACGGCCGTCATCCTGAGGTTCTTTTCGGATGCGGGGGCCGGGTTTGAGGTAGTGCCGTTCTATGGTTTCCACCCAATCGGCACGGTTGTAGGTACGCAGGTCGGAGATCTGGGAGCGGTAATCCAGGCCGAGCACCTGCTCTTTGAGGAAGTCAAAAAAGTGCGTGACATCCCGCTTGCTGTAGCGGGTTTTGTTGAAATGTATGACAAAGCCTTTGGAGGAAGGGGTATCCAGAAAGTCGACCGCCTCGTCGATGTCATCGGGTGCAACGCGATATATGGCGTACTGGTCGTTGAGCCAGTCCATCAGGCGGCGGCAGACCAGGGTGTTTTTCCAGTGCCGGTAGTCTTCCCGCTCTTCGGCGCTCCGGCTGATCATCTCATGGATGAGGGGCTGGGACGGCGAACTTTCTTCCGCTTTATTGAAAAGGTTTTTGAAATAATTCCAGAGGCTGTCCATTGGGTGTGATTTTTTCAGGAAACAATGGGGAGGGGGGGATTGTTCCACCGGTTCACGGTTTCATGGTTCTACTGGTTCACAGTTTCATTGCCATTCCATCGAGAAAGATCCGAAATAAATTCAATGAACATTTTTGCCGGCCTGAGGGAACGCTTCTGCCTTTCTGTTGGTTATCTTAGTTTTTTATCAGCAATAATAAAGCCGTTAGCTACCCATTGCACTTTTGCGCCCGGTATCCTCATTGCGCTTCGGCCGGCGGAATTGGGTGATGGTGCTCTCTGAGCAGAAAACCATCCGCCGGGCCCAATTCCCTAAGGGATTGCGCAATAATAAGTTACACAGAATAGACGAAGTTCCCGTCTGTGCAGCCGGGTAAAATTTTGTGCGCTAACAAGGCAAAAAACGTAGGCATAGTGGGGCTACGACGTCCCGATAGCCATCGGGATTAACACAGTTAGCGTGCAAAAGAACGAGTCTAAATGGGTAATTTATTGTTGCGCAACCTCTAACCCGGGAGCGTTGCCCAGCTAACCGCCAAATGCAAACCGCAAACTCCATAACAGCTGTAAACAGCCCGGCTTATGAGCTCGAAATCGTCCGTCTGGAATAACCCCTATCTTTCCCTCTTGCGCATGGCCTGGAAATACGCCCGCGGGCAGCGCCGCCGTTATCTGCTGATCTACGGCATGTTCCTGGGCAGCAACATCATTGTTGCCCTGTATCCCATCCTGTGGGGGGTATTCATCAATAAGATCCAGAAACAGGGCATGGACATACTGTGGTGGGCATGGATCTACGTAGGCGCCTATATTTTACTGAACTTTCTGGATTGGGCCTTTCACGGGCCGGCGCGTATTATGGAGCGCAAGCTGGCTTTCGACCTGAGCCGCAACTTCCTGCAGGAGCTTTACCACAAAGCCCTTCACCTGCCGGTCAAATGGCACCAGGACCACCACAGCGGCGCCACCATCAACCGCATCCGGAAGGCTTATGAGGCGCTGAAGGATTTCTTTGACACCGGCTTCATGTACCTGAGTACTTTTTTCAGTTTCGCCTTTTCCTTTGGCGCGATGATCTATTTTTCGCCCCTGTTCGGCAGCATCGCCGCCATCATGGGAGCAGGAGTGATCTATCTGTTGCTGAAGTTTGACAAACCTTTCATTGCAGCCTCGCAGGAGGTGAACGAAAAGGAACACATCGTTTCCTCGACCCTCTTCGACAGCCTTTCCAATATCATTACGGTGATTACGCTGCGGTTGGAGAAACGGATGGAAAACGGGCTGTTCAGCCGGGTGATGGACATCCTGCCGCCTTTCCGGCGCAAGATTCTGATCAATGAATGGAAGTGGTTCACCATGAGCATATGCGTGGCGGCCATCTACAGCGTTATCCTCCTGGGGTATATCTACCAGAATTGGATACCGGGCGAGACGTTCCTGATCGGCACCCTGGTGACGCTGATGGCCTACGTCGAGCGCTTCACCGGCGTTTTCCGTGGAATGGCCTGGCAATACACGCAAGTCGTCCGCTATGATACGGACGTTAAGACGGCCCGGAATATAATCGACGCCTACGAGCGGTATCACCTGACAGACGTAGACAAGGCCCTGCCTGCCGGCTGGCGCCGGCTGGACGTCAACCGGCTCAGTTTCGTCCACAACGAAGGGGAGGAATGGGTGGAAAAACCCCAGGGGCTGCGCGATGTGAGCATTCACCTGCAGCGCGGCAAGCGCATCGCCCTGATCGGCGAAAGCGGCAGCGGCAAAAGCACGCTGATGGCCATCCTGCGGGGGCTCTACCCCCCGTCTCCCGGCCTTCAGCTATTGGTGGACGGCCGCCCGGTTTCCGATATCAGCTACATCGCCAACCGGGTGACGCTCTTCCCACAGGAGCCCGAGATCTTCGAAAATACAATCGAATACAACATCACCCTGGGCCTGCCGTTCGGAGAGGAAGAAGTGCGGAAGGTCTGCCAGGTAGCCCATTTCGACGGGGTGGCCGAGCAATTGCCGCGGGGCATGCAGTCCAGCATCAAAGAGAAGGGCGTCAACCTGTCGGGCGGCCAGAAGCAACGCCTGGCCCTGGCGCGAGGCATCCTCGCCGCCCGCGACAGCGACATCATCCTGATGGACGAGCCGACCAGCAGCGTGGACCCCAAGACGGAGGTCGAGATCTACCAACGCCTGTTCGTGGAGTTCAAAGACAAGGCCATGGTGTCTTCCCTGCACCGCCTGCACCTGCTCAGCCATTTCGACTACGTCTACATCCTGGACCAGGGCCGGGTGGTGGATGAGGGTACTTTCGAGCAGCTTCGCGCCAACAGCCCTGTTTTTCAGGAACTGTGGCGGCACCAGGAGGAGAGTGTGGCAGGGTGAGGCCAGCCTTTAGTCCACTCTGCGGAGCTCCTTTTCATAACACCCCTTCATACCGGTGGTACTCGCCAATTCGTCTACCAGGCGCACACAGCGACAGGGCAGCGTTGTTCTCTTGTCGGTATCATAATCGAATAGTATCTCTTTAGAAAAATGATCGAAGCGGACGGCCCAGGCGTGCCCATCATCTGATTCCGTCGCTGTCCAGTAACGATTGGGCTGGGCCAGATCGTATTCATTTTTATTGATCAAAAAGCAATCTCCGAAGCCGACCATATTTGAGTAGGCGTTCTTTGAATCACCGCCGTACAACTTGTCAAGAAGGAAAAACATTTCTCCTTCACAGGGCAGGCGCCATCCGTGCCCTTTTTTTCTACATTCATTGAGCGCTCCCAGCCAGTCAAAGCGCTGGCCATCATAGAGGTCTTCCTTCATTACCCATAAAGGGCCAAAGCGTTTTACCGGTATACCGTAGAGGTCTGTGCAATCCGGAAGCCCGGGCGGAGGGGGCGGAGGAGTAGGGGGAGGCAGATAAATGGTTTCCCGATGTATTCTTGCGATTTCCTCGACCACCGTGTCTGGACACATTTTGTAAACATACTGCTGAAGAATATTCCTGCATGCACCATCATTTTGGTACTTTTCGATATAAGCCTCATAACTTGAGCAGGTATCGGCAGAGAAGATGGCTTGCTTGAATGCCTTCCATGCCTCATACCCTGCTCTGTCCTGGCGTTCATCCAAAATCACTCTGAATTCGGCTGTACGTACAGGTTCGCTGTTTCCATAGCTGCAAATGAAATTCATGTATCCCTCGCAGGTATCCTCATCTTTAGCCCGGCAGTAGGGGTCGTTCCAGCACTTTAAAAGGCTGAATAAATAGAAAAGCCCTAGGATGGCCAGAATGAGCCCTCCCAGGCTGGCAAACAACAAAACAGGCGGCCGCTTCGGCAATGGCGGCCCGCACCGCTGCTGAACGCTATCCAGGGCTTCCTTTTTTTGTTCCCAGGCCACAAAAGCGGGGTTGTTTTGCCCCTCCGGCTTTTGCTTTTTGAGCTGTTCGCGCTGCGCTTTCAGATAATTGCCAATGACCTTTTCCGCAGGCCCGGCGTTATCGACCAGAGCGGGGCTGAAAACCGCCGGGGCGCCGTCCGTTTCCCGGCAGCTGTCCTGATGAAGCTGATGGAGGTAAACCTGCAGGCACCCCATGCCTGCCTGCGGCTTTTTCTCCATCAGCCGGCGGTGAATTTTTTCCGCCACCAATTCCGGTTGTTCCAGGGTGATCTGCTCCCGGCTTTCCAGGCTTCTGAGCATGCTGGCAACGGTGGGCGCCATTTCTGCTTTGTCGAGCGGATGCAGGTGGTAGCGGTGCTCCAGCAGGGTGGGGACGAGGTGTTCGTAATCACTGAGCCGCCCCAGGTATTCCTCCTGAATGGCCAGAATGGCGTGACAGTGCAGGTTGGTCTCCTCCAGCATACGCTTAAGAAAGTTGAAAAACTCGGTCCTTTCCGCTTCGCTGCCTGGTTCTTCAAAAAGCTCTTCCAGTGGGTCAAAGACGAGAAAGAGCGGCTTGAAGGTCAGCTTATGGATCTGGTGCAGCAGGCCTATGGTGTTATCCGCTGCTTCCTCCGGCTCGCCTCCGGCAGCGAGGTATTCCCTACTGAGGGCGGCCGAAAGTGCCTCGTTAATGTCTCCGCCCGGGCGGATAAAAATACCTTCCCAGCGGGCTTTCGAAAACCGGTTGGCCAACCCGCACCGGACGAGGCTCGTCTTGCCGGCCCCTTTCTCACCGTATAGCAGGATGAGCCGGGAATCATGGGTTATTCCGTAAACCTCTTCGACTTCCTGAGCGCGGCCGAAGAAGATGCCTATATCTTCTTCCTCATAAGGTTCCTGTGGCTTGAATAGCGGAGCACAGGGCAGAACAGCGGGGTCATTGGGCGCCTCTTCGTGCCCTCCGTTACCCGGAGGGGCGTTGGGGCCTTCCGGGCTTGAGGGGGGGGCCGGAGGCTTGCTGTTTTTTATCGTCAGCGTGGTAGTAGAAACCTGGTTCGGTGCATAGTTGTCAATCTCTTCCGCAGGCCTTTCTCCGCTATTTCTCGCCTGCGGCTGCAGCAACGCCCTCCATTCGGGGATCTCGTTGATAAACAGCTCCAGTTCCTGTTTAAGCGTGCCAGGAGTATTGGAGTTGCAGGTGCGCGCCAGTGTTTGCCCCTGCCCGGTTTGCAATAAAAAATGATACTGGCCGTTCGTCTCCTCAAGCTGCCATTGTTCCTGGTTGGTGGCGAAACGCAGGAAATCCGCCATCCCCTTTTTACGGTGAGGACGCCCCGGAAAAGAAGGGCTGAAGACGAACGGATCCTCTTCCGGGCGATGGAACAGAAAATAGAACTGCCCTTGTTTTTCCGCCCAGTAGAAATGGAAACGCAAGTGATACACCCCAGGGTCGGGTAAGGGGCGAAGGCGTGCCCCTGAAGCAGGGCTTAAGTCCAGTTCAAAATCGGATGGATACTCCCCATTTGGAACTTCTTCTTCATGCAGTTTCCGACAGCTTATTTTAAAGTCCTCTTCCTCAGCCTCCTTTTGAAATGTACGAATGGCGTTCAGTAGGGCTTCTTTGTCTTTAAAGGGTTCACTCCATGCGGTGGCCTGCCCCTCCGCGTTGCGGATCAAGGCCGAGAATACACCTTCATGCTCCGAGACGCAGCTTTCCGGCTCCAGGCTTTCGGCCCGCCATTTCCGGATAAATGTTTCAATGCCGGCCAGGCAGCTTTCTTCATTCCGATACGCCCGGCTGAAAAAGCAGCCCTGCCCGGACTGAGCCCGAAAAGTAAAAGTTTCGGTACCCTCGGCCTCTCCTTGCTGATAAATGATGAACTCCATGATGGCTCGTTTTACCGGCCTATTTCAACCCCAGGTCCTCCTTAAACAGGGCGGCCATAGTGAACAAGCTGTCGAGATTATGAAACTGCCGTTCCTTCTCCCCCAACCGGACGATAAATGGATTATCAATGGTTTCTGCGTGTTCGAAGTAAAGTTTCCCATTTTCCAAACCATTGAAGAAATAGATCTTCGGTAAATACTCTTTTTTTACCTTGAAAGCATTGAGGTCAATGAGGAAGGGAGAAAGGTTGAGCGGGGGTTCGTCATCGGCGATATCCCGGGCGATGTATACAGAGTTGTTGCTGGCCGTACTGTTGCGCCGGATGGGGGCGCGGTCGATCGTCGCATAGTCCCTCCCCTTAAGGATCGCCTTCTGGTGAACGAAAACGGGGTCGGGCTCCCGCCGGGGCAGGTCGACGGAAATATCCTTTACGGTCACCAACTGATAATCGCACAGGAAAGCGCACTTCCGGAGCAACTTGCCGAAGTGGTGTTCCACCTCCCGGCACAGCTCTTCCACTTCCCCGGAAGCGATATTTCTTGCCTGGAGCCTTTGCCGCAGTTGCTGTTCCAGGAACCGGTAGGCGTCGTAGTATTCCGTGGCCTCCCGCAGGCTCTCGTCAAGGGATACCAGCTCCCGGACGTAAGGCTCCACTCCGTTTTCCTGGAATATCCGGCTGATCGTCCCGATGAGCCAGAAGTGGTCGAGGAGGCCGCCGGTTTCCGGCTGCCGTTTCAGGTGTTTGGATATATCTTTCCGATAGTTTTGCCGAATGGCCAACTTCTTGCCAGGCGCCTGTTCGACGGCGGCTTCCCAGAGGTTGGAAAGGGCTATAGCGCTGAGCAGCCGGGCGAGGGTGTTGTACGCTTCGGAAAACTCCTGAAGGCGCACCCTTCCCTGGGTACAGGCCTCGGGAGTAAACAAGTCGCGCACCTGAATGCTGACGATGGAGGGGAAGGCGTCGAGCATGGTATTTTGCAGCATATTGAAGAAAACGCTATTCTGCTCCTGTTGGTAAAGCTGAAACAGGGAGTTGTAACTCTGGCTGCATTCGGCCATGCCTTCGAAGGTATACAACACCAGCTTTTTGTTGACGTCCGGCAGGTTGAGGGGCGTCTCTTTGAAATAGTCGGCGTCGGGCGGAGGGGCAGCCGGCGGAGGCAGCTTCCATTCCAGGTCAGCATCACTCTGGGTGTACAGCCCCCAGGGCAAGCCGTCCTCAGTTGAGTCAACCTCCAGCTTGATCGACCTTTCCGTGGCCGCCTCCAGATCGAGGTCGAACCCCCAGCTGATCGCCAGCTCCGGAGAATCGTTCTGTACAAAAGCAGCGGCCGTATTAAAGGCTTCCAAAAGCGGCTTACCGCCAGCCAGGGCATAATAAAACTGGCTGGAAAACTGAAACGCCCGATGGTCATCGATGGGGGCGTTGGTAGCAATCACGGCCTTTACGCCTTTCTCGAAAAGCACCTGCACCTGTTCGTAATTGCCACATCCGTTGAGGAAGACGAGCTGCAGGTTCCGCTGCATTCCGATCAGGGTACTCAGGCTGGAAGCGCGGGCGTTGGTGTCTTGCAAATTGAGGAATTGGGCGCCGGAGTGGCCGCCGAAATGAAAAAGGGCGATGCGGTTGTGGAAACGGTTGAAAGTGCGAAAAATATCATCCAGGGAGGCGTGGCTGAGTTGCATGCATTCAATGCGGCCCTGGTCATGGGCGGTGGCCAGGGTTTCCCGTAGGGAACGCTCCTCTTCGCTGAGCTTCAATGAATGGGCCTCGTCGTTCGCAAATGCGAACAGGAAAATGGGTTTGGGTTTAGGCATCTTGACCGGGGGTTTTAGGTTTCTCTATGTCAAGATAGCTAAATATATTTGATTTTACAATAAATTTCGAGGACACGGGGTTCCGGACAATGGCGTTTCCCATAGCAGTACCTTTGCGGGCTTTTCATAAAATCTCTGCGCCGCCAAGCTATGAAGGATACCGGGAAAAAACCAGGACAGTTGCCCCCCTTCTCTCACGGGCCTTTTTTGGAAAAAACGCTAACATTTAAAGCTTAAAGCCTTGGTTGTGAGAAGGTTGTTCAGTTCACTGGCTACCCGTCTAACGTTGGACAGGCCCGTACACCGTACAAGCCCGTGGGCTGCGCCATTGGCTCGTACACCGTACACGCCCCGGAGCTTTCTGTCCAGCCTTAGACGGATGCCCAGTTCACTTAAATGCGCTCAATTCAGGACCAGGATTTTCGCCACCGCCGCATCCGCCTTGCCCGTAAATCCCGAGAACCGCGGGTTGCTGGAGCTGAACACCAGATAGACGCCGGAATTGACCCGCCGCCCGTTGTAGTCGCGCCCGTCCCAGATAGCCTGGCCGCCCAGGGCGGTGGTTTCGAACACCAGTTTGCCGGTGACGTCGGTGATCTTGACGGTGGCGTCGCGCGCCAGCCCGCGGATGGCGATGGGGCCGTCGTAATCTTCCCGCACCGGGTTGGGGAATACTTTGATCTCCGCCTCGTGGGTGCGCTCGCCGGCGACAGCATCGCTCTGGTAGGAAAGCATGCCGGTTGCCGTACCGATGAATACCTCTCCGGTTTCCTGGTTGACGGCGATATCGATCACGTCATTGCTGAAAAGGGGGGAGTTATTCTCCGTAAAGCGGGCCACCTGCTCTTCGCCGTTGGGAGAAAGCAGGAACACCCCGTTCCGGGTTCCCACCCATTTCCGGTTGGCGCCGTCGACGGCAATGGTTTGCACATCCTCGGTTTCGAGTAGGAAAGCGCCGAAACCGTCAACCTCCACGATGCGGCGGGAGCCCCGGCACTGCTGGTCGAAGGCGCTGCCCCCGCATTCGAAGATGATGATGCCTTCGGTGGTGCCCACCCAAATATTGCCCTCCAGGTCGGCCGCCAGGCAGTTGACGTTATTGGTGGCCAGCTCGCTGTTGTTGGCAGTGAACACCCGGCAACGGTCGTCATTGGGGTCGTCGAGCTCGCCCTCATCGAACAACAAAACCCCGGCGCTGCTGTTGCCCAGCACCGCCCACTTGTAGCCCTGCTCGTCGATGGCCAGATCGAAAACCTGGTTCTCGTTACAACCTGGCAGGGCGAAGCTGCGCCAGCTGCCGTCGGGCTGCCGGACAGAGAGGGGCTCGGGAGCAGAGTTGTTGGCCACCCAGAGGTTGCCGTCTTCATCCAGGGCCAAGCCGGAAACGCGGACGCGGGGGTCGCCGAGCGCCCGCTGCAGGGAAGAGTTGGTTTCGATATACTGTGTGATGTTCTCTCCATCCACTTCAACCAGGCCTTCCGTAAAACTGCCGACGAACACATTGCCGTTATTCGGATGGGCCAGGATAGTGACGAAATCCACCGGGTCGTCGTCGTTGGTATTGGGGTTGGGCCCTTTGAGGTCATCCCGCAGCTGCCGGTTGTAGATCGTCCATTGCCCGTCGATGAAGGAAGCGAAACCGTCGGGGTTAAAGCGGGCGCTAAGGGTCTGGTCCAGCCCGCCGGTGGCCAGCCACAGCTCTCCGTTGGCGATATCCATATCCCATGCCACCTCCGACCAGGGCGAGTCGAAGAACAGGATGTCACAGAACGCCGTCGGGCCGGCCGACATGCGGAAGCCGCCCCGTATGCGGGCGTCGCCGAACCACAGCCGCCCCTGGCTGTCTTCGATGGCGTAATTGGGCGCTTCCACACAACTGCCGTTGACGATGCCCTGCCCTCCGTCCGGATGAAAATACACGATGCGGCCGGGGCGAAAGCCCGCCAGCAGGTGGGCGCCCTCATGCGTCAGGTACTCCAGAGTGGAGCCGTTTTCATAGTGGACAAACTCCAGCCGGTTGCCTTCGTAGCGCCACAGGGTATCGTTGACCCCCAGGTGCAGCTTGCCGTTGAAGGTAGCGAAAGCTTTGGCCTGATAATCCTGCGGGAACCCTTCGGCCGGGCCGAGCAGCTTCCAGTTGCCGAAGTCGTCGAGGTTGACGTTGCTGACCGGCGCCCGGTAGATGCCTTCTTCGGTTGCGGCATAAATGGCCCCGTCGAAGAGGTGTACCGATTCTACCGGAATACCGGTGAAGGTAGTAAAGACGAACTCATTGGCAAATATGTTGATCTTGGAAACACCGTAATTGGCCGCCAGGTATACCATCGAATCGTTTTCGATATAAATATCGTAGATCCGCTTTTCGCCAATGAGGTTGCCAAAGTTCTTGATCTGGCTCATCGTCACGATCTCACCGTCCGGCTTGAGCAGGTCGATGACGGTATTGGTGTACACCACAATCAGGATGTCGCTGAGCCGGTTGTAACGGATAAATTCAATCCCCACATTGCTCAGCCCGTCCACCTTGGAGATGAAACGGGTGGAAAGCTCCTCCTTGTCCAGCTCCAGTATGGAAAAGTTGGTGGCGTAGTAAACTTTGTCCGCACTCTGGGTTACAGAGTTTCCGGTCCGGTAGGGCAGGTGGCTGCGCCACTGGCCAATGGGCAGCGGGTTTTGCGCCGACAGGGAGGCAGCCAGGAGGAGCACTGTAGAATAGGAGAGTAGCATTTCGCGCATGGTATAACAGATTTTCTTGGCCGGGGTGTAGGTAATCGGACAGGCTTTAATTTCGAATAGCTTGCGCGCCAATGGATAATTGGCGCCCGAGGCCGGGCTGTCGGGGCGCAATTTTCTCCGGCTGCCGTAACCCCCAGGAGCGAAGGCATGCCTATTGCGCTCAGACTTAAGCCCGGCGCCGTCCGGCCAGTAATACATTCGAATTAACTTAGCCAGCAAAGTTAATATTGTTTTGTGGAAATAATTTAAAGGGCGGGCAGGCGACGGTTGGGAAAGAGAATTGTTTCATGTCTTCACCCATACACCTCCCCCCTACTTCTTCCGCTCCGTCACGAAAGTGACCAGGTCGGCCAGCGATTGCCGGGCGGGAGAATCCGGGAAGGCCTGCAGCAATTCAAAAGCCTGGCTGCGGTAATCCTGCATGGCACTGCGGGCGTACTCCAGGCCGCCGCTATTGCGGACGAACTGCACCACCTCCTGTACCCGGTCCGGTTTGTCGCTGTGGCGGCGGATGGTGTTGATGATCCGGTTGCGGTCCGGCCGGGAAGCCTGCCGCAGGGCATAGATCAGCGGAAGGGTCATCTTCTTTTCCTTGATGTCAATGCCCAGGGGTTTACCCACATCATCGGTACCGAAGTCGAAGAGGTCGTCCCGGATCTGGAAGGCGATGCCGATCTTTTCGCCGAAGAGGCGCATGCGTTCCACCTGTTCCTGGTCAGAGGTGGCCGAGGCGGCGCCGGCGCTGCAGGCCGCCGCAATGAGGGAAGCCGTTTTCTGCCGGATGATCTCGTAATAGACCCCTTCCTCAATATCCAGGCGGCGGGCCTTTTCGATCTGCAGGAGTTCCCCTTCGCTCATGGCCTTCACGGCATCGGAGACGATTTCCAGGAGCTGGTATTGCTTATTGCGCAAGGCCAGGAGCATGCCCTGGGAGAACAGGTAGTCGCCCACCAGCACGGCGATCTTGTTTTTCCATAGGGCGTTGATGGAGAAAAAGCCCCGGCGTTCGTAGGAGTCGTCCACCACATCGTCATGGACCAGGGTGGCGGTATGGAGCAGCTCCACCAGGGAAGCGGCGGTATAGGTGGCGTCGGTAATGGCCCCGCAGGCCTTGGCTGCCAGGAATACAAACATGGGCCGCACCTGCTTGCCTTTCCGGCGGACGATGTAGAAGGTTATTTTATCCAACAGAGGAACAGGGCTTCGCATTGCTTCCCGAAAACGGGATTCGAACACTTTCAGCTCTTCATCGATCGGCCCTTTTATAGTATTGAGCGATATCGCCATGCTTATCGATTTGATCGCCCAAAGCTACAAAACCTAATCAACTCCATTAACTCAATCAACGGATAATGACATGGAAACGCCGGGCCAGCTTCCCATTGCCCTTGACCACGAGCAGGTACCTTCCGGCCGGCGCCCGGCTCAGGTCGAGGCTCTTGACATTTTCTCCGCCGGGCTGGCGCGGGAATTCGATGCGGGCCATTTCCTTCCATTGAGGGCTGATCAATTGTACGGTCACATCGCAGGCTTGAGGAAGGAAATACTTGATAGTGATATTGCCCTTTTCGTCAGGAGCCACCTTGGGGAAGGGCGACCAGTCATTGGGGTCGGAGGCTGCGGGCTCCGGCTCGCGGGGAACGGAAGATGCCGGAGGAGGGCTGCCGGCCGGTGCGGGCCGGGAAGCAGGATTGGACGGAGGGGCCGGCGGGCGGCCGCCCTGTACAGACACCTCGGGCTCAGGCCTGTCCGCCCCGGAGCTGGAAGCCACAGCACTGCGGTTCCAGATCGTCAGTACGTCACCAGTGGGCGGGTTCCAGACGACCAGCCCAATGGGCGGGTCGAAAACATTGTTGTGGCTGACTTCCGCCACACTCACGGCGCCATCGGTCCGGACAGTGCGCACCTCTATCTTTTCCTGGTCGACGAATATCCACTTGAACTGGTTGAAGCTGCCGCTGGCGCGGGTCCACGATTTGTCGTCGTTGTTGTCGCGCAGGGGAGCCCCCCAGCAACCTTCACCAATATACACAGTGCCCTCTTCATCATCCCGGATAAACCCTTCCTCACTCCCCGGGTCCCGGGAAGGGCGGATGGGATAGGTCGTTTTCACCACGTGGGCATCCGACTCCAGAGCCAGGTCTACGCTATATTTGTGGAACAGCGTTGCCCAGTTGAGCAGGAGTTCGTCTTTCTCCGGCTTTCGCTGCGTATGAGGGCGGATGGCGTGATGGTACTGGGCCATTTTCCAGGTAATATGGCTACTCGCCTTGAGGTCGCCTTCCAGCCAGATGCGTTGGCTGCCCCCTGGGGGAATGAGCGAATTGAGGGTGTATATACGAAACAGGTTGCCGCCCAGCGTGAGGGCATAATACACATCGGCGTTGCTGACGTCGAAGAGCTCGGTAATGGAACTGTTGGCCGCCTCATGATTGCCCCGTGCGGCTATGACGGGGAAGATCCTGCCGTCGCTCCCGATGGTCTCCTGCCAGTCGTCAAACCATTCCCGCCACTCCTGATAAGTATCGCCGGCAGTCATGTCTCCATCGAATATCACGCAGTGGGGGCGCAGCTTGCTGACCAGCTTATTGGCGTCACAACGGGCCTCCCGGTTATTGCGGGAATCGCCTCCGGCAATGATGGACAGGCGCTCGGTGGGGGTGTCCGGGGCGGTTTTGAACGAAAACCGCCGGCTGACCCCCTCGCTGTCCTTAATAACGAAGTAGTAAACCGTATTGGGCTGAAGGCCGGAAAGGCGGACGAAGTGATTATTCATGCCCTTGGCCACGATGATGCGGTCGGGCTGCTGATTGTTGCGGTAGGCAGAAACCTGGGCGCCGAAATCAACAACGTCATAATACAGGACCGGATTATACCCGGATACCTGATCCCAGCCAATAACCATGGTGGTGGAAGGGTCGGTGCGCCACATACAACGGTAACGGCCGGTATGGGCGTTTACTGCCCAGGCAAAGTACAAAGCGATGAGTGTCGTCAGTAATAGCCGGCTGCTTCTTCTCAGCATCAATTATCGTTTAATTTGGTTCGCGCAGCGAGCACCTTTCCAAAGCCCGGCAGGCCCGTTTTGGAAAGCTCACCCGTTTTCCTGCAACAAATACCGCCCTGAAGGCGCCTGCGCCTGCAAAAATCGCATTTACTTTCCGGCAAATCAAGGCTGATACTATAGTAGAATTATGTCATAGGCCTGCTATACTGGGACTTATGTGGGATTGGGATAATTACAAAGCTTTATCCCCCCGTTTTATTGTGTTTTTACGGGGGAAAAAGCGATTGGTTGCATAGAAATTCCGCAGCGCCTTTACCCGGCAGCCAGTTTGTGGGGTAAAAATTAGAAACTCCCCCTTAAACCCTATAAATTTGTCCGGAACTTACAGGCAACGAACGAGGCGAACATCACTACTCTTCCTCCTGTTGCCAACATTAAACAACTAAAGATGGCAAAAGATAGTTTGGTTTTCAGTTTGATCCAAAAAGAAATGGAGCGCCAGCAGAAAGGCCTTGAACTGATCGCTTCCGAGAACTTCGCCAGCCCCCAGGTCATGGAAGCCACGGGCAGCTGCCTGACCAACAAATATGCTGAGGGCTACCCCGGAAAGCGTTACTACGGCGGCTGTGAGTTTGTGGATGAAGTGGAACAGCTGGCCATCGACCGCCTTAAACAATTATTCGGCGCCGAGTTCGCCAACGTGCAGCCGCACTCCGGCGCGCAGGCCAACGCCGCCGTTTTCCTGGCCGTGCTCAAACCCGGCGACCGCATCCTCGGCTTCGACCTCTCCCACGGCGGCCACCTCTCCCATGGCTCTCCGGTCAATTATTCGGGCAAGGTCTATGAACCCCACTTCTACGGCGTGGAAAAGGAAACCGGCATCATCGACATGGACAAGGTGGAGGCCAAAGCCCTCGAGGTCAAACCCAGACTCATCATCTGCGGCGCTTCGGCCTACTCCCGCGACTGGGACTACGAGCGCTTCCGCGCCATCGCCGACAAGGTGGGCGCCTTACTGCTCGCCGACATTGCCCACCCGGCAGGGCTCATTGCCGCCGGGCTCCTCAAAAGCCCCATGGAGCATTGCCATATCGTCACGTCCACCACCCACAAAACCCTGCGCGGCCCGCGCGGCGGCATCATCATGATGGGCAAGGATTTCGATAACCCCTGGGGCCGCGCCACCAAAAAAGGTAATCCCATCGGCATGTCCTCCATCCTAAACAGCGGCGTATTCCCGGGCATGCAGGGCGGGCCCCTGGAGCATGTCATCGCCGCCAAGGCCGTTGCCTTTGGGGAAGCCCAGCAGCCTTCCTTCAACGTTTACGCCCAACAGGTGATCAAAAATGCACAGGCCATGGCTTCCGCCTTCGTGGAAAAAGGCTACAAAGTGATCTCCGGCGGCACCGACAACCACCTTATGCTGATCGACCTGCGCTCTAAAGGCGTGACCGGTAAAGTGGCGGAAAAAGCCCTGGAAAAGGCCGACATCACCCTCAACAAGAATATGGTGCCCTTCGATACGCAGACGCCCTTCGTCACCTCCGGCATCCGGGTAGGCTCCGCCGCCGTTACCACCCGCGGCCTGAAGGAGGCCGACTGCCAAAAGGCCGTCGACTGGATCGACGCAGTCATCTCCGACCCGGAAAATGAAAAGCTGATCGCCGCTACCCGTAAGGAGGTCAATGAATTCATGGAGCAGTTCCCCCTCTACGAAGAGATCGACATCCCGGTTTAACTGTACTTTGGACGTACCGCCATTTTAAGTCGGAAGTGCAAAGTCGGAAGTCGGAATGGGGCTCTAAATGGGCGCAAAACGCCTGCTTTTCCGCCTTCTGATTTCCGATTTCCGATTTCAATTCCGGACCGTCCAAAGTCCAGGTTTAAAGGATCAATAATAAAATCCCCGCCCTGAAGCTAATCCACCGGGCGGGGATTTTATTTTTCACCAGCCTTCTGCGGGTGGAATTGAAATAATTTCCCTATTTTTAAGCACTGGAAGCATTCTCTTCTCTCACCCGATAAACAGGTTTCGATAAACACCTATTCTTTTTATATAGGGTGGATGGCCAGTTATACTGGTTCCACACCACCACACTTGAGGATATCTAAGACTCTAAACGGGCCCGGCCGGCGCTATTCTGCGCTTTGCCGGGCCTTCCCTTTTCGGACGAGCCACTTTCAAGTGGCCGCTGTGTCTCAAAACTTGCGGGCGGACACACATTTCTGAACACTCTCGCGAGTCTTCACTGTCCACCATACACTACCTACCCACCCCATCTCCCTCTCTCCCTCTCTCCCTCTCTCCCTCTCTCCCCCTCACCTCCTCACCTCCTCACCTCCTCTCCCCCTCACCTCCTCCCCCCCCTCACCTCCACCCTCACCCCATGTCTCGGCCGCAAGGTGATCAACGGCTGCAACTCCGGTTCAAATCCGGGAACCAACCTTATGTCGTAACGCCGCAGCATTTTCACCAGCACCAGCTGCATCTCCATCAGGGCGAAGTTGTTGCCAATGCAGAGCCGCGGGCCGCCCCCGAAAGGCATATAGGCGAAAGGGTGATATTCTTTCCGGCGCTCCCGGCGGAAGCGCTCCGGGCGGAAAGCCCCGGGATCCTCCCAAAGGCCTGGTTTGCGATGAATGCCCCAGATAAAAACCACCACCCGGCTCCCTTCAGGCAGGGGCAACTCCCCGTACTGATCATCCTCGATGCAGAGGCGGTCGGTGATCCAGGCAGGCGGGTAAAGGCGCATGGCCTCGTCGATCACCTGCTGGGTATACTCCAGCTGAGGAAGGTCTTCAAAGGCCGGCGCCCGGCCGCCCAGCACAGCATCGTGTTCCCGGCGCAGGCGTTCAACTATCTCCGGGTGTTGGCCGAGCAGGTACCATATCCAGGACAGGGCGTTGGCGGTCGTCTCGTGGCCGGCCACGAAGAGGATGGCGCTCTCTTCCACCAGCTGCCGGTCCGTCATGCCTTCGCCCGTGTCTTCGTAGCGAGCCTCGAGCAGCATCTGCAGGAGGTCGTCATAGCGCTCTTGGGACGACCGGCGGGCCTGTATGTACTTCAGGATGGTGCGGTCAAACTGATCCGCCAGCCCTTCATGTTCCCGGTACTGGCCCGAGAAACGGAACCAGGGGATGAGATAGGGCTGCCGGAACGTGCGGGTGATGAAGGACTGAATGACGGTCACGCTATCGCCCAGGAAGGCAAGGTCTTCCTCGCTGAGGTCCGTGGTGAACAGCGATTTGGCCACCACCCGGAAGGCCAGCTCCATCATCTGCGGCGCCACATCGATGGGCTGCCCGCCGGCCAGGGCCGGCTCGAAGCGCCGCTCCAGGAAATCGTCGATCTCCCGGCTCATGATGCCCGTCAGGCCCGCCAGGCGCCTGCGGTGAAAGCCCGGCTGAATGAGGCGGCGCTGCCGCAGCCAGTAATCGCCGTCGCTGGTCAGCAGGCCGTTGCCCAGGAAGTGGCCCAGGCGCTCGGTCTGTATGGGCGACTTGCGCCACTTGCGGTGTTCCTTCTGCAACACGTGCTGGGCCAGGCCGGGGTCGGTGGTGAGGATGCCCTTGACCATGCCGCCCAGGTAAAACTCGAAGGTAGGCCCGTATTCGTCGACGTACTGGCCCAGGGCGGCAACGGGATTGTAAGCAAAGCGCAGAGAATTGCGCAGGGAGACCCAGCGGGGTATCCGGGGGAGGGGGGGAGTAATCAGGCCGGCCATAGTTTTTGTGGGGAAGATAAGGAATGATTAAAGAATAACATCTAAAGAAATGACGCCGCTATTCTGAAGGGTATACGTCTCCGACGCCAAATAAATTTGGCGCTCCAAGGTAAGCATCTCAACCGGCACCCTCCTTGTTGCCAATACTCCGCCACTCCGAAGGTGAATGCCCAAACTGCGCCCGGAAGGCCTGGCTGAAGTGCGACGCATTCTCAAAGCCGCTGTTGTGGGCGATTTCCGAAACCGGCCAATCCGTCGTTTCCAGCAGGAGGCGGGCGTGTTGCAGGCGGCGCCCGCGCAGCCACCGGCCGGGGGACATGCCGTAGGCCTCGCGAAACTCCCGCTTGAAGGCGGAGAGGCTGCGCCGGGCCAGGCGGGCGAAAGCTTCCAGGGGCAGGTTGAGGAAAAAATTCTGCTCCATTACGGTTTGGATGGAAGGCTTTCCGCTGAGCAGGCCGGCCAGGAAAACAGCAAAGGGCCGGTTGGCAGGCTCGGCGATAAGCGTGAGCAGGAGTTCTTCGAACTTCAGCGCCAGCGCCCGCCGGCGCGCTTCATTGAGCGGATGGTTGAAGTAGGGAAGGGCCGTGTAGTAAAACTGGCTGATGGGCGCCGTCACCCGGATGGGAATACCGGCGCGGCGGGCCTCCTTGGTATTTTTGGGCAGCAGGGCCGAGTGCTTCCGGGCAAACTCCTCCAGGAATTCATCTTCGATGAAGAACAGCAGGCTCTGAAAGACGCCCCGCCCTTTGGGGATCTCCGACATGAGGTAGCCGCCCCGCCGCAGAAAGAGCGCCCGGTTCAGGCTCAGCTTGTAGGTTTCCTCCGCCGTGTGGATCACCTTACGGCCTTCCAACACGAAGACGATGAAGTTGCGGTCCGCCCATACCCGGTTGCGCACCGACTGCTCGTAGGAGCGGTACTCTACAAAGCGAAAGCCGGGCACAGCCTCTATTTTGGGGAATTTATCGGAGGAACGGAAGAATTCATTGAGTTGGATCATGGAGTGGTAGGCACGGATTTCAACGACGGATTCTGATATCCTGCCACTTTTTTAGATTTCGTACTTTATGAACTGGAGATCGGAGATCTTTTCGAAAACTTTATCTGCGGATATCAAAGGGAGATTCATGTACAATGAAGTTGCAGCAATTATAGCATCCGGCAGCTTAATTTTATGGCCCTGTTTGAGTTCGATAGTGATTCGTTTGATGGGTTCACTGAGATCGACAATAATACAACTACCTAAAAATTCTTTTATCAAGGAAAGCCCTTCTTCCTTAAGATCTTGAAAACCGAGAAGTTCTAATTCTGAAATAAAGGAGATGTAAATATCCCGGCCATTCAGGAGTTCAGCGATTGTAAGATCCCCATTCAAGAGATATAAAACGATGTTTGTGTCCACCAACAGGCTATTCCCATTCATCTCTCAGCGCTCTTTGGATCTCAAGCGGGGGCCGTTTCAATTTCAAAGCTCCACAGAACTTATGAGCATCGAATTTGCTGGCCTTTGGCAATGAGCCCAGTAATCTTTGAATAGTGGCCATGTCGCTTGAACGCTTTATAACAATTGTCATGCCTTGAATATTTTACGATAAAATTACTGATTTTTTCTATTCTTTGGCAAATCCGATAATTCAAAGCCAAAGTATCCGGCATAAGGTAATTGGACAATGTAAACAAATACTGGAATCCGCCAAAAAGGTTCTTTCATAACAGTATCCAGGCACGCTTGGTTCCTGCCGGATCCTATTTATGCTGTTGAGTGAAAAAGGCCTGAGCCAGTTCCGGCTGCACATTTACACCTTTACACCCGTCCACTTTTACACATTGAGAACCTTCCCGAGCAACCACCCCTTCTCCGTCAGCGGCTCCGCATTCCGGATCTCTTCCTCCAGCGCCTTCACCGCCTCCTTATTCACCAGATTTAGGGCGAGCAGCTTCTGGGTGTAGCGGATGATGTTCAGGTAGTTCTGCTGGTGGTAGCCGATATGGCGTTTGCGGCGCAGGAAGGCCTTCATGGTGCGCAGGTGCGCTTCCAGTAGATCAAACTCCGACAGTTCGTAGTAAGCTTTCATCTGCAGGGTTTTGGCCACCATGTTGTTGATGAGGTCGCGGTAATCGGCCCGCTGCAGATGGGCCAGCACCTGGCCGTACTGCCGGCGGGCGAAGGCCAGGCGGGCGGCGTTGAGGCTGAAGGCAGCCTCCTGCTGGCCGGCCTCCAGGAAGGGGCGGTAGTGGTTCAGGAAATGCTCGGCCCAGCCGAACTCCTCCAGGCGCAGGGCGATGCCGATAGCGTTGTTGTAGGTGAAGCGGGAGAGGGTTCCGTTTTCCAGCAGCGCTTCCGTTTCAAGCCCTTTCCGGTAGAGCTCCAGGGCTTCGCGCAGGTAGCCCTCCGCCGTCTGGTTGATCTTGCGGATGCAGAAGTTGATGGCCAGCAGGAAGAGGTCGCGCAGCTCGGCCCGGGGGAAGAGGCCGATAGATTGAAAAAGCCGGGCGCGGAAAGCGGTAAAATGGGCGTCTTCCTCCGGGAAGCGCAGCATGCGGAAGCAATGGGCATAAATGCTCACCGCCGGTATATTCCGGTAAGGCTCCTCGCCGGCCAGATCCAACAAGGCAACCTCCAGGGCGATGTGGTAGCTGGCCTTATAGACTGTCTCGTGGGCCAGCAGGAAGCAGCCCTGCCGCAGTTTTATACTCAGAAAGGCGGTGGTGAGCTGATCTTCCAGTTCCTGCAGGTTGAGCTCGCGGGTGCGCCCGCGGGTGGATTCCTCCTGGTAGCGCTCCTGCTCCAGCCAGTACTGGGCGAGGTGGTATTCGGGCGGGCGCCGGGGTTCCGACCGCTGTTGTTTGTCCAGCTTCCGGTAGGCTTTCTGAAAATGGCTGTCCAGCCCCCGCTTGCGGTAGGCGGCGAGTAGCAGGTGTTGGTGCAGCCAGGGCGACTGTTCCGCTTCGCGTTGCCGCAGGAAATCCTCCAGGCAGCGGTAGAGGTAGCTGAGCAGGAGGCGCAGTTGTTGATCGTTGTAGGGTTCATTGGGATGAAGGGCTTGCCAGGCTTGCTCGCGGCTGAGGGGTTGGTTGTCGGGCGCGGTAGCCGCAAGTTGTTCGAAGAGCTGCTGCAAATCCTCTCTTTGGTTGTGGTAGGGCGAGGCGAGCCACTTGCGGGCCTCGCGGAGGTCTTGTTTGGTGAAGGTGTGGAGGAGGGAGTAAACGAGGGCGGTTTGCATAGTGTGACAGTGTATCAGTGAGTAGTGTATCAGTGCGTTTACCCTGAAAAGCCAGTGTATTTGGCTTAGATGAAATATTGTAGAAATACGTGGAAATACATGGAAATGCACGGCTAAGGGTTACCGGCTGCCGGGCCATTTGCCGTAAGCAGGCCCGGCGTGCCTGCCAGGGTGCGCTTCTCTAGCGTGCCCTGGCTTAACAGCCACCCGGAGAAGTCCACCTGTTTTTTTCCTCAGCAATAAATCATTTTACTCTACAATATTTCGATTACAATGCCTGAAAAATTGCTTTGAAAAAGCAATTTTTCAGAAAAAAACTTCTACAATCTACGAAAAATGTGTTTGTAAATCCGGGTGGAAGGGTGAATTTTTGTAGCGTGCTGGAGTAAAGTGGGGATAGTTTTTTTGAAAAACGGCTCTCAACCTGCCGGGTTTGCGGATAGCCCCCGGTTAGATCAACCCGGCAGCGTTTGTCGAAGGTGTTTTAAACATCTGGGCGGGCTATCGGAAAGTTATCTGGAAATAGGGTTATTGAGTTTTTGAAAAATGGATGGGAACAAAACGCTGCCGGGTTAGGCTATGCTGGAACACCCTGAAACCCGGCAGGTTGTGCCCATCCCAAAGGTATAGTTTCAATAGTCCTACTTTTCTGACAGCCTACCTGCCGGGCTTCGCAATGGCGCTGTTAAGGCTATCTGGGAGCGGCCGGCAGGTTTTCCGAAGATCATTATACCATATCTGGCAGGCTTTGCCCTCCAGGCAGCCGCCGGTTTCTCCACCTCAGCTCCCCCGCTGCGGAAAACCGGCGGCAAAAAACTCAATCTCATGAAGGTATTGTACTTTGCTCTCTTTTTCATTTTGCTGCACGGCATCGCCCATGCCCAGTGCGAGGATTTCTCTTTGACAGTTGGCAACGTGCAGCCTCCCTCCTGCCCCAACTCCGCCGACGGCGCCATCGGCCTTAGCGTGGCCGGCGCCCAGGGAGCGGTGAACTACGCCTGGAGCGAGGCCGGCCTGATCACCCCC
The DNA here is from genome assembly GCA_024103175.1 of Phaeodactylibacter sp. Lineage (GTDB taxonomy): Bacteria > Bacteroidota > Bacteroidia > Chitinophagales > Saprospiraceae > JACJXW01. The sequence goes on along the minus strand of JAGFJE010000593.1, from coordinate 4,214 downwards.
ACGATAGACGGGCTGGCGCCGGGAACCTACTCGGTAACGGCGACAGATGATGCGGGCTGCCAGGCGGTGGAGACGGTGGTGCTGGCGGCGGCGGTGGTGGCGGATGCCGGCCCTGATGTGGAGGCGGCCTGCGGGACAGGCCCCATGACCATAGGCGGGGTGGGCAATACGGAGATCTATTTTTCGGGAGATATAACGCCGATCGAATTCTCCGACTCTAATCAGGAGTTAATTACATTTGATGGCATTTCCGGTGAAGTGGGCTCCAGCCCCAGCCCTTCCGGCTTTAATCCCAATTCGAATAACCTCATCGCCGTGGTCGGCTCGGTAACAGCCAATGCCGGCGATAGGGTTTGCCTGCCGGTGCAGGTGTATAATTTTGATGATGTTGTAGGAGCTTTTTTTACGATCAATTACGATACAAACGTGCTGGAGTTTATTGAGATCAGGGATATTAGTCCTGATATTCCTAACCTTGCTCTAAATGCAAACTTCAGTTACCCCGGCCAACAGGGGAATACGACTCCTCCTGGCTTTATTACTATGAACTGGTTTGATCAAGCCTTAAGCCCCAGTTTTTTAATCGATGGAACCTCCCTCTTCACTCTTTGTTTCAAAGTAAAAGACAACCCACCTCCCGCCTCCACTACCAGCCCCAACATCACCTACCAATGGACAGGCCCCAACAACTTCACCTCTACCGAGCCCTTCCCCCAGATTTCCCAGTCCGGCGCCTACACCCTGCGCGTAACCGACACCAGCCAACCCAACTGCTGGGCGGAGGACGAAGTGGAAGTCCGCTTTTTGCCCGACAGCATTGGGGTGGAACTCAGAGACACCCTCATTCCCTGCCTGGAACAGCCCGTTACGCTGCGGCCCATCGTTTCAGGCGGCGCCGGCCCGTACACTTACCAATGGAATAACGGCGCCACTTCCGATAGCATTTTCCTGGCCGCCTCCGAAATACCGGCCGCTTATTCGGTGACGGTTACATCTGCCGAAGGGTGTTCGGGCATCGGATCAGGTGAAGTGACGGTAGCAGACAATCCGCCACCCGCCGCCCGCATAACGCTGGATCAAATCCCTTACTGTGCCGGATCCGGGGCAAGCCTGGTAATAGGCGCCAATGGGCAGGGCGGACAGCCCCCTTACACTTATGTCTGGAGAGATGGCGTCACAACTGCCAACCGCAACCGCACCTTCCCGCCATTCTCCGCCACCACCACTTACTTTGTAGACGTCATAGATTCCAACGGCTGCCTCAGCGTCAACGGAACGGACTCCATCACCGTAGTGGTCAACCCTTCCCCCTCCCTAGATCTCGGCCCCGACTACTACCTCTGCACCCCCGAGCAGGTGTTCCTCTCCGGGCCGTCCGGCGCAGCGAGCTATTCCTGGAGCGACGGGCAGGCCACCCAAACCATCGTCGTCCAGCCCCTGCAAACCACCACGTACTACCTCACCATCACCAACTCCTTCGGCTGCACGGCCAGCGATGATGTAGTGATCCACATCGGCCTCCAGAACCTCGACACGACCCCACCAATCTGTAACGACAACGACACCCCCCTCGACCTCAGCGACGACACCTTTACCTTCCAGGCTGCCATCGATGGCAATCCCGGCGGCAGTTGGGTGAGCAACCTGGGGCCGACGGGCGCCTACGGGCAGGCTGTCACCTTCGGGCCCTTCCCCGTCGCAGCGGGCGATGTTACCCTCACGGTGGTGGACGCCCTGGAACCGTCCTGCAACACCACGACAGTGGTACCCGCGCCGCCCCCCTGCTCGGCCGGGCCTCCCTGCGATATCCAGGCGATCGTACAGGAGATCGTCTGCAACGACAACAGCACCCCCGCCGACACCACGGACGATACCTTCATTCTGGAGATCCTTGTATCGGGCGGCCCGGGCGGCAGCTGGGTGGAAGACAGCTCCGGACTGAGCGGCGATTACGGTGTGCCCTTCACCTTCGGCCCCTATCCGGCCGACTATGGCCATGTAGGGCTGATCTTCCGGGATGCGGATGATCCGTCCTGCCGGGATCTTTTCGGCCTGTATACACCAGTGCCCTGTATCATAGACTGCCAGGACAACCCCATGTCCATTTTTATCGACATTGCCGGCAACCGCTGCGCCGGGGATCTCGATGGAATAGCGGTGGCCAACGTCACCGGCGGCGGCGGCTCCTACGCTTATGAGTGGAGCAACGGGGCCACCGAACTTTTCCTTTCCAACCTGCCGGGAGGGGAGTATTTCCTAACGGTGACCGACCTGTTCGGCTGCACGGCCATGGATTCGGCCACGGTGCCGGAGCCGCCGCCCCTCAATCTGGATTTCCAGATGACGCCCGTATCCTGCCGGGGTGGCGACGACGGTTCCGTGGCAGTATTTGTCACCGGGGGAACGCCGCCTTATTCCTACTTCTGGGAGGAAGGCGGTACGACAGCTATTTTGGACGGGCTATCGGCAGGAACATATAGCGTTACCGTTACAGATGCGAACAACTGCTCGATCAACGGCCAGGTGGAAGTGACGGAACCGGCGGACGGGATAGCGCTTACGATCGATATCGTTCAGCAACCCACCTGCCCCGGCTCCAATGACGGCATCCTTTTCGCCAACGCTTCCGGCGGCGCTCCTACTTATGAGTACGCCTGGTCGACCGGCTTTTTCGGCCCTACCCATCCCGATCTGGCGCCGGGTTTTTATACCGTCATTGTAACCGGCGCCGGCGGCTGTTCCATTCAGGAGTCCATCCAACTGGAAGCGCTTTTGGTGGCCGAGGCCGGCCCGGATCAAACCCTCGATTGCAACAACCCCACGGTGACATTGGATGGTGGGCTAAGCACCACAGGGCCGGACACCGAGTACGAGTGGACGGGGCCGGGCGGTACTCTTTCTACCCAACTTACGGTAGAGGTATCGGAACCTGGTTTTTACATACTCGAAGTAACCGATACCGGCCAGCCTGATTGTTCAGCGGCGGATACCGTATTGGTGTTGGCGGATACTGATGTACCTGTCATCAACATTGCCCCCGACTATGCCAGTTGTGATTCGACGATCCTCTACTTCCCGCCCTCCCCCATCCTGATAGCCGAATGGACGCTTCCGGGAGGGGGAACCTCCTCCGAACCTTTGTTAGAAATTACCGAAAGTGGCACTTACATCCTTACCGTTACCAATGTGGAAAACGGGTGCTCTTCGATTGATTCGGTATCGGTATCCATTGACCCCACTGCCTGCGCCACCCTCAAAGGCCGCCTGGTGCGGGACACCCTGTTCGATTGCCTCCCCACCGCCACCGAGCCCGGCCTGCAAAACTGGCTGATGGTGATAGAGGGTAATGGAGAAGTGTACTACGCCGTCACCCAGCCCGGCGGTTACTATGAGCAAAGCGTGCCCCTCGGCGATTACGAGGTTTACCCTCTAATCCCCGGCCCGTTGTGGCTGCCCTGCCAGGACAGCTACCCCGTCAGCCTGCAGCAGCCCGGCGAGATGGCCATGCTGGACATCCCGGTGAAGGAGCAACAGCCCTGCCCGGAGCTTACCGTCGACTTCAGCATGCCCCTCCTGCGAAGGTGCTGGAACCGCTCCCTGCATTTCAATTACTGTAACGACGGAACTGCTCCCGCCGAAGATGCGTACGTAGTCGTTACGCTGGATGATTTTTTCACCTTCCAGTCCGCCACCGCTCCCCTGCTCAGCCAGGCCGGCAACCAATACACCTTCGGGATCGGCGATTTGGCTCCAGGCCAGTGCGGCAATTTCATCGTTCAGGTACAGGTAAGCTGTGATGCGCTGGTAGGCCAAACCCTCTGCGCCGAGGCCAAGATCTTCCCCAATGCCCCCTGTTTTCCGCCCTCTCCCAACTGGTCGGGCGCCAGCCTGCGGGTGGAAGGCGCCTGCGAGGGTGGTGAGGTACAGTTTCGGGTGGAAAACACCGGCTCCGGCGATATGCCCGCGCCGCGCCCCTGCATCGTCATCGAGGACGGCGTAATGTTGCTCGTGGCGCCAGACAGCATCCGGCTGAACAGCGGCGAGGCCTTCACCTACAGCTTCCCCGCCAACGGCTCCACCTACCGCATCGAGGTGGAACAGGAGCCTTTCCACCCCGGCCTGAGTATGCCCGTGGCCGTCCTGGAGGGCTGCGGTACGAACGCCAACGGCAGCTTCAGCACCGGCTTCGTCAACCAGCTCGCGCTGGACGATGC
>JAGFJE010000760.1 GCA_024103175.1 Phaeodactylibacter sp. | reverse complement strand
ACTTTCACCTGGCCTTTGGGGGTAGTTACGACAAAAGGTTTTCCTTTTTCCACCTCAAAGAAGGCTTCTCCCTCCAGGCTGGCCTGCCGGGCGCTCTCCCACGTGTCTTCCTGGTAACGGATAGTGGTGCCGGCGTTGAGGACGACCTTGGACCCGTCCGGAAGGGTGTGTTCCGCGACCTGCCCGTAGCCGGCCTCTATGGAAACGGGGCCATCCGGGCGCAGGAAGAAGAAAGCCAGCAGGATGGCCAGGGCCGCAGCGGCGGCATAACCCAGCCAGCGGTAGGCTTTCAGGCGGGGCGTTGTGGCCGGCTTTGCATTTTCCTCCGTGGCGGCGTCGATCTTATTCCAGAGCGTTTCGATGCGGGCCTGGCTTACCGGCGCTTCCCGTATGATAATGGATTGCACGAGCAGGCGGGCCTCTTCCGCCTCTTTCTGCTTCTCAGGATGCCGGGCCAGCCACTCTTCCCATTCCCGGGAGCGGCCTCCTTCTTTCACCCAACGGATGAATGCCTCATCCTGGGCGAATTCCATGGTATTATATGTAAGGTATTTATCGTTCATTTCATTTATATTGAACGAAGGTTTGAAGGAATGAGGGAATGATTATGGCTGCCCAATTTTTCCATCATTCTATCATTCCATCATTCCATCATTCCATCATTCCTTTATACTAAGAGACAACCTCCCCCTATTTGTACTCAATAATTGCCAAAAAAATTCAAAACCCCTATCCACCACCCCCGGATCAGCAGTTCCCTTAGGCGGCTCAGAGCCGCATGGGCCAGGTTGCGTACCGACTGGTAGCTGATGTCCATGGCCTTTCCGATATCTTCATAGTCCATGCCCAGTTGATACTTGAGGTAGATGGCTTCTTTTTGGCGGGGAGTGAGCTGTTCGAGGGCCTCCTTTAGTTTAAGGTGTTGTTCGCCGGACAACTCGCGGGCGGCGATCTGTTCGTCGATGGCCAATTCACAGTCGAACTGGTATTCCTGGGGTTCTTCCGGGGCCTCGCGTTTCTGCCGGCTGCTCAATTGCCGGATTACCTGTCGCCGCATGGCCACCAGCAGATAACTCCGCACCGAGGATACTTCGCCCAGATGTTCCCTTCTTTGCCAGAGATTGACAAACAGGTCCTGCAGGCAGTCTTCTACCAGCTGCCGGTCGGCGGAGAACTTGCCGCCGTACTGCAGCAATACCGGGGCGTGGGCCCGGTAGAGCGCTTCCAGGGCGGCTTTTCGCCCTCTTCGCAGTTGTGACCAGAGTAGTGCTTCCGACATGGCTGATGGTTGTGCTTGAGCAAAAGTAATTTTTTTTAATTTTTTTTCAGTACAAGCGCCTGCCCGGCTGCTCCTATAAGTGAAAATTGGATTACTCAACTCAAAAATTAAAGCAAAATGTTAAAGCAATCTATGAAATGGAGCTGGATACTGATCCTGGCCGTAGCGGCTTTCATGGCTTCTTGCGACAAGGAACAGACAGATAGCCTCACCGATAATGAGGCGATCGATACGCGTACGGTTTCCAATGTGGAAATGGTTACTCTGGAGGTAGACGGCATGGAGCACGGCCCTCGTTGTTTCACCCTGGTGTTTCCGGTGACGGTTCTTTATCCTAACGGAGATACGGAAGTGGCCAACGGCCCGGAAAGCCTGCGCGGCTTGTTCCGCACCTGGCGGGAACAGAACCCTAACGAGATGGCACGGCCCACCATTCAGTTCCCCTATCAGGTAGCCATGACGTACGACAATACGGATGTCAGGAATATTACCAGCCGTGATGACCTGCTGGCCGTGCTGGCGGAGTGCCGCGACAATGCGCCGGGTGACGGCCCCGGGCACGGCCCCGGACACGGTGGCCCCGGACACGGCCCCGGACACGGCGGCCCCGGGCACTATGGCCCCGGCTTCGGCTTCAACAGCCCTTGTTTCAGCCTGGATTTCACAGCAGGGGTAACAATATACCTGCCGGGTGAAGGCAATGTGGACGTTGCCAGCGAAGAAGAACTGAGAGCTGCCATTCAGGGCTGGCGGGAGGCCAACCCCGGCCCGGCCGATGAGCGGCCCTCGCTGGTGATGCCTTACACCGTTGTCTTTGATGACGGCAATACCCTGGTTATCGATGAGGAAGCTGACCTGGAAACGCTGCGCGAGATCTGCCAGTCTTTCTGCCCTGGTGATCCGCAAGGCCCCGGCCATGGCCCTGGGCATGGCCCTGGCTTTGACGGCCCCGGCCCGCTCTGTTTCCGCCTGCGGTTCCCGGTAACGGTCATCCTTCCCAATGGCCGTGAACTGGAGGCGAACAGCCGCCTGGCGCTGTTGCGTATCCGCAGGGCATGGGGAGAAAGAAACCAAGGTTCGGGCGAGCACCCTACCCTGGGTTTCCCGCTGACGGTTACTCTGGAAGATGGTACAGAACAGGTTATTGGCGATCAGGCAGCGTTTGACGCCTTGCTCGACTCCTGCGAATAATAGCGGAGCCATTCAAAAAAAGAAAAGGGCCTTCCCGGGATTACCCCGAGCAGGCCCTTTTCTTTTTTTGGATAAAAAACCACTTCAAATTTGCCTCAAAATCCCTTCCTATCTTTGTAGCCGTTATGAAGCTACTGATCGTTGAAGATGAAAAGGCCCTTTCGGACAACATACGCGCCTACCTGTCCCGGGGCGATGTGGTCTGCGAGACGGCTTTCAACTTTGAGGAAGCCCAGGACAAGTTATTGTCCTTCGACTACGACATCGTCCTGCTCGATATTATGCTTCCGGACGGCAACGGGCTGAACCTGCTGCGCCTGCTCAAACGCCTGCAGCCCGAGACGGGCGTGCTCATCATTTCCGCTAAAAACGCCCTGGATGACAAGGTGGAAGGGCTGGAACTCGGAGCCGACGACTATCTGACCAAGCCGTTTCACCTGCCCGAACTGAACGCCCGCCTCAACGCCATCTTCCGGCGCCGGAAGTTCAAAGGCCATAAGGTCCTTGAATTCGGGGAAATAACCGTCAATACCGATACGCATGATGTTTTGGTTCATGACGCCCCCCTGGTGCTGACGCTTAAGGAATATGAGCTGCTCCTGTTCTTTATTACCAACAAAAACCGGGTGCTGACCAAGCAGGCCATTGCCGAACACCTGTGGGGCGATAACGTAGACCTCCTGGATTCCTTCGACTTCGTCTACCAGCACATCAAAAACCTGCGCAAGAAGATCGCGGCGGAAGGCGGAGAGGATTACATCAAGACGATCTATGGCCTGGGCTATAAATTCAGCGCTGACTAAATATGGGTTATGAGCCTGATCACGAAAACTACATTATTTTATCTCCTTGTCGCCCTGCTGGTATTCGGCGCCGGCGGCATCGTCACTTTTTACCTCGTACAAAAAGAAGTACAGAAGGAAACCGATTTTGCCCTCTGGGATAACCTCAACGATATTACCGCAGAAATTGAAGAGGGCGTTCCGCTGGCCTTTCTCAAACGTGGGAAAGTAGACATCACCGACCTGGGGCCATTGCCCAGGGATACTTTCCTGACCTTTTCCGACACCCTGGCGCCTCACCCCTACCTGCAGGGGCAGATGGAGCCCTTCCGCAAGATCACCGCTGTCCGGGAAGTCGGCGGCCGCTATTACCAGGTTAGCATTACCGACGTCTTTATTGAAACGGACGATATCTACGATGTGGTGGTGGACATCATGCTGCGGTTGTTCATCATCCTGAGCGTGGCCATGCTTTTTTTCAGCTTCCTGATCACCGGATGGCTGTTCCGCCCTTTCAAGAAGACCCTGGACCGCATCCGGTCGTTCAATCTCAAGGACCATAAAGCGCTCGAGCTGCCACAGACGTCCACCAAAGAATTCCGCCAGCTTAATGCCTTTGTCGCCCAGATGGCCTACAAGGCGAGGCGGGATTACCTGGCGGTTAAGGAATTCTCCGAGAATGCTTCCCATGAGATGCAGACTCCCCTGGCCATTGCCCGCGGCAAGCTGGAATTGCTGCTGGAAACGCCGAGCCTGACCGATGAACAGCTGGGCCTGGTGCAGTCCGCCCAGCAGAACATCAACAAATTGTCGAAACTGGGGAACTCCCTGCTTTTACTGACCCGTATTGACAACAAAGAGTTTGCGGACAACCGGGAACCCGTCGACTTCTCCCGGATCACTCAAAATTGCCTGGATAACTTCGCCGAGCTGGCCAGCCTGAAGGGCCTGGCCCTGAAAAGCCATATTGAGCCGAATGTAAAACTCCTTGTTGACCCTACCCTGGCAGATATCCTGGTCGCCAATCTGGTGAAGAACGCCATTCGGCACAACATCTCCGGCGGCTGGGTGGAGGTAAACCTGGAGGAAGAACGCCTGCAGGTCAGGAATACCGGGTCCGCGCCCCGGGTATCTTCAGAACAGCTCTTCGAGCGCTTTCAGAAAAGCCATCAGAACAATAACGGCTCCCTCGGCCTGGGCCTGGCCATCGTCAAGAAGATCACCGAAGCCAATAATTTTCAGGTATCCCACCAGTATTCCGACGGAGTGCATGAGGTAACCATAGCCTTTCATGTCGCTGTTTAAACATTAAACCTTAAGAAACTGTTAAACTTGTGAAATTCAGAATTGCTTCAAATTTCCTATAAAATATCATTAGGATTGCCCCTTACCTTTGTAGCGAAAAGAAAAAATTATTATCCCTCGACTCAAAACACACTAATGAAAAATCGCCTGATCTTATTACTATCTACTTTGCTACTGTTACTGCAAGCGCCGCTTTCTCTGACCGCTCAGCCCGACCCGGATAAGCCTGCCAAGGGGCTGGTCAAGGGGGTAGTGGTGGATGAAAGCACCGGCCAACCCCTCGATTACGCTACGGTCACCATATTTTCTGCTGAAGACAGCTCCATGATTACGGGAGGAGTTACGGACATGAGCGGCGCTTTCCGGCTGGAGCTGAAGTTCGGAAGTTATTACGCCAATGTGGCTTTCATCTCCTTTGAAGATACCAATATTGGAAATATCGAGGTCAACCGGGACAATCCCATCGTCGACCTGGGCACCATACCGCTCGCGCCCAACGCTACAACCCTGGCGGAAGTGGAAGTAAGGGCCGAAAAAAGCAACATGCAGATCTCTCTGGACAAGCGGGTTTTCAATGTGGGCAAAGACCTGGCCAACATCGGGGGCACGGCCTCCGACGTGCTCGACAACGTTCCCTCGGTCACCGTCGATGCGGAAGGGGGCGTGAGCCTGCGGGGCAGTTCCGGCGTCCGCATTCTGATCAACGGCCGGCCCTCGGGGCTGGTCGGGGTCGGCGATACCGACGGCCTGCGCCAGATACCCGCCAACCTGATCGAACGCATCGAGGTGATCACCAACCCGTCGGCCCGCTATGAGGCGGAAGGTATGGCCGGCATCATCAATATCATCCTCAAGAAGGATCGCCGCCAGGGATTCAACGGCACCCTGGACCTGACCACCGGCTACCCGCACAACTACGGCGTGGCGGCCAATGCCAATTACCGCGCCGGCAACCTCAACCTGTTCGCCAATTACGGCATCAGCTACCGCGAACGGCCGGGCCAGGGGTCGCTGTACCAGGAAATTTACGACCGCAATGAATTCGGCCCCGACACCACCTATATCCTTCAGCAGTTTTCCGACCGCAAGCGGGGAGGGTGGGACAACACCCTCCGGGTCGGCGCCGAATACTTCTTTAATGAAAAAACGACCCTGACCGCTTCGCTGACCTATGAGAACGAGGATGGGAACAATACCTCAGATATCGAGTACCGGGATTATCTCTTCAACCTGGACCGCCTCACCGGCATCTCCCGCCGCCTGGACCGCGAAAAGGAGATCGAGAACAACCTGGAATACGTGATGGCCTTCCGCAAGGAGTACGAGCGGGAGGGGCATCTTTGGACGGCCGATTTGCGCTATCAGGATAATGATGAGATCGAAAAATCCAATATTACAGAAGAATTCTTTACCCCCGAATATACCGAATCGGGCATCCCCGGCCTGCAGCAGCGCTCCCGCAATGAAGAGCGGGAACGCCTGATCATCGCCCAAACGGACTATATCCACCCCTTCGCAAAAGAGGGTAAGTTCGAAGCCGGCCTGCGGGCCTCTATCCGGGAGATCAATACCGATTTCCAGGTGGAAGAATTCGGCAGCAACGACTGGGCTATCCTGCCCAACTTCACCAATGAATTCGTCTACGACGAGAATATCTACGCCGCGTACGGTATCATCGGCAATAAATTCGGCCGTTTCTCCGCTCAACTGGGCGTCCGGGCGGAATATACCGACGTCAATACCCGCCTGATCGAAACCGGAGAGGAGAACCCCCGCGACTACCTGAACATTTTCCCCAGCGGCCACCTCGGGTATGAATTTGCCGGGCAGAATTCGGTACAGGTCTCCTACAGCCGACGGATCAACCGGCCCCGTTTCTGGGACCTGAACCCCTTCTTCAGCTTCAGCGACCCCCGCAACCTCCGCACGGGTAACCCCAACCTGGACCCTGAATTCACGCACTCCTTCGAGATCGGCCACCTGAAATACTGGGACAACATGTCGCTCAGCTCCTCGGTGTACTACCGATACACAGAAGGCATCATCGAACGCATACGGACACTGCAGGAGGACGGCACCACCCTCACCCGCCCCGAAAACCTGGCCACTGAAGATGCATACGGGCTGGACGTAACCTTCTCCGCTTCTCCGGCGAAATGGTGGGACCTGGACGGTAACGTCAACTTCTACCGTTCTCTGATCAATGGCAACAACATCAATTCCTCCTTCACGGCGGATGCAGTGACCTGGAACGGCCGCATCACTTCCAAGATGGAACTCTGGAAGGCTGTCGACGCCCAGGTGCGCTTCAATTACCGGGCGCCGCGCAATACCACGCAGGGGCGCAATAAGTCTTACTATTTTGTAGACCTCGCCCTGAGCAAGGACGTGCTCGACAGTAAGGCCACGGTCACGCTTTCCGTCAGAGACCTGTTCAACTCCCGCCGCTGGCGCTACATCTTTGAAGACGATGATTTCTACAGCCGGGGCGATTTTCAGTGGCGCGCCCGACAGGTTATCCTCACCTTCAACTACCGCCTCAACCAGAATAAGCAACGCCAGCGCGACGGCCGCGGTGACTTTGAGGGAGGAGATGGAGATTTTTAAAGGAATGACATTAGAGAAGGCATACTACATACATTACTTAGGTTTTAGTTGATTCCCCATTCTGAGCCCGTTGGGCATTAAAGTGCTAAAAGGGCATCAGTCACGCCCCGGCCTCTTCCCAGAGCCGGGGCTTTTTTCGGACGGCGCCACTTTCAAGTGGCCCGTAATCTTCCACCAACTGTCAATGCCAGGACAGCGAAGCGGGTGCTATTTCCCTATATTTGCCTACATTAGCACCCGATGACGGCTCCATCTCAAAATACCGCCCTGCTGTTGTTCCTGCGCGATGAAGCGCAGGAAGCGCTCGCCAAACCCCTGGCGGTTCGGGGGCGCCGGGCGAACCGTTCCGTTTACCGGCAACTCAACAACCACGCCCGGCGGCAAGCCCGGTTGTCCGGCCTGCCGTTGCTCGTCGTGGAAGGGCGCCGGCAATCGGGCCATACTTTCGGGGAACGGCTGGCGAATGCTTTTGAATATGCCTTCGGCCAGGGGTACAGAAAGGTCATTGCCATCGGCAATGATTGCCCGGCCCTGGATGCCGGCATCCTGAAGGAGGCCGCCCGCCAGTTCGGGCAGTCGGAGATCGTCCTGGGGCCTGCCCGAGACGGAGGCGTCTACCTGCTCGGCCTCAGCCGGCAGGCCTACCGCCGGGATCTTTTTCTGGCGCTTCCCTGGCAGACGGATCAGCTCTGTACCGCCCTGTGCCGGTACGCCCGCCAATGGGCGCACGAGCCCAGGTTGCTCAGAGAAGAGGAAGACGCAGATGATGCAGTTACCCTGCGGCGCCTCCTCGGCCTGTTGCCTTTTCGCAGCCGCCTGAGGAAGGCTTTGGAAAACCTCCTGGCTTCATCCGCCGAACCTCCTTATGCCCCTCCTTTTGTACTACCGGCCGGACGACATCAGGTTTCCCTGAAAAGAGGGCCGCCGGCCTCCAAACATGCTCTCAGGCACACTTTTACTTACCGTACCTCCATTCCCCTTTAAGTACATGGACTGAATTAGTGAATTGGCGAATGATTGAATATCGAGGGCTTACCTGGCGTTTTGTGTCTCACTAATTGGGCCCACGTACTTAATCCATTCGTGCTGAATCTTTTTTGAATGGCCCGGAGCCATTGGGTTTCCCAAAACGCCCCGGAGCAAACCTGGCGTTGTCGGGCGCCGCGCAACTGGTATGCGGGGCGGGTTCGCATGCCTGTAAGAAAGAAGCTCAGGGTGGGCTACGCCCTGAAATTTGTCAAAAGATCAAAAAACATCGTATGAAGAGGCTTTATTCACTCACTATTATGCTTTTGTCTGCGGCAGCGGGATTGGCCCAGGCAGACCTCAATGTCACGGTTATCAATTACCTTTCCAACCAGCCCGTATCCGGAGCGAGAGTAGTGCTTCTCAACGAGAGCCGGGGCATTGAAAAGTCAGCAACAACCGATGAGCGGGGAACGGCCGTATTTCGGGGAGTCCCTGAAGTGGACGGCTATGAACTCGCCTTCGAAGGGAATGATCAGTATGAGCCGAGCCGGACGGAAACGTTCAGCATCCGCTCCAACCAGAACCCGTCCGTACAGATCAACCTGCTGGAAAAACGGGAGGTCAGGCTCGATGAAGTGGTAGTACTGGGCGCCGGCAATACCACGAGGATCAACCGCACCGATGCCGAGGTCGCTTTTGAACTGAAGCAAAAAGAGATCGAGGCCATCCCCATCGAGGGGCGGGACATCACCCGGGTGCTGTACCGCCTGCCCAATGTGTCGCAGGCCACCGGCTTTTACCCGGAAGCGCCCAATGTGTCCATCAATGGCGCAAACTCTTTATTTACCAGTTATATGATCGACGGGATGGACAACAACGAGCGTTTCCTGGGGGGGCAGAAGTTCGCCATTCCGGTGGGCTTTACCCGCAACATTACCGTTCTGACCAACAACTATTCGGCGGAGTACGGACTGACCGCCAATGGCGTGGTGAACATCACCACCCGTTCGGGCAGTAATGAATTCGGCGGAGAGGCCTTCTTCATTACCCGCCCCGGGCCGGCCATCGACGGGCAGTCGGATTTTGCCCAGCGCGACCTATCGGGCAACAGCGTCAAGGACGGCTTTCAACGCTACCAGGCGGGCTTCGGTTTCGGCGGAGCGGTAGTGAAAGACGAAACCTTCTACTATCTCAATGTGGAGCATACCACCGACCTGAAGGACAATTTCCTGAACTCTCCTCTGCTGGACGGGGAGGAGACGGTCCGCGGAGAGAACAATTTTACCTATCTTTCCGGCAAGCTGGACCACACCTGGAGCGCCAATTTCCGGTCCAGCCTGCGCGCCAACCTGGGGCTGGTGAATATCGAGCGGCAGGGGGGCGGCCTGGAAGGAGGCGCCACCTTCCCCTCGGCGGGCAGTGTGCAGGACCGCAATTCCGTGCTGCTGGCCCTTAAGAACAATTACGTGGGCAGCAATTTCAGCGTGCAGTCCAACCTGCAGTACAGCCGCTTCCGCTGGAACTACGGCCGCCCCCTGAACGGGGAGGGCCCGCAGGCCACCGTGCTCGGCCCCGATGAGCAAACCCTGGCCATACTGGGGCATCCGGGGTTCATTTTCGATGAGTTGGAGAATACCCTGCAGTTTCAGCAAAAGTTTAACTATTATGCCGGCCGCCATACCCTGAAGGCGGGCGCCGGTATCATTTCTTCCGATCACGAGCTGTTCGGCGGAGGCAACGTCAACGGAAATTACCGGGTGAAACTGACGGAAAGCCAGGTGGAACAGGTGCGCAGCCTCGGCCGGGGCGCCGCGCTGGATGTCGCCGATATCCCGGCCGATGCGGAAGTCCTGGGCTACAGCGTCGAACTCCGCCCCGCTTCCTTCGGTGGCAGGCAGACGATCTATTCGTTCTACCTGGAAGATGAATTTCGCGCCTCGCCCCGGCTCAACCTCACCCTGGGGCTGCGCTACGACTACGACAACCTGTCGAAGGGAGGGGCCGAGCAGGGAGACCTTAACAACATCGCCCCCCGTTTCAATTTCAATTACCAACTGGGCCAGCGCAGCAGCCTGCGGGGAGGCTATGGCATATTTTACGACAAGATCCCCTATACCATTTACAGCGACGCCCTGCAGCAGAACACTACGGCCGAGGATTATAAAAAACAGCTGCAGGAACTGGTGAGCCTGGGCGTCCTGCCGGCCGATACGGATATTGACAGGGTTACTTTCGACGGCAACCTCAGCGGGTTCACCAGCGATACGGATTACCTTCAGGGCCCTGGGCCGGAGGCGCTGAAAGAGCAACGGGAGGGTATTTTCAGCAACGAGCGCCGCATCCTCAACCCGAATGGTTATGACAACCCCTACACGCATCAGTTCGCCCTGGGGTATCAACTGCAGCTGGACGAGGAGAGCCTCTTTTACGTAGACCTGGTGCACAACCAGAGCTATAACCTGTTTCGCCTGCGCAACCTCAACGCCGCCGCCCCTTTCCCGGTTACTGCCGACAATATCCGGGTGCGCACGCCGGCGGAGGCCGACGCCAGCCGCCCCATTCCGGTCATCGACGGGAGTTACGCCCTCATCAATGGGGAGGAACTGGGCGGTGTGGCGCGCAGTGTGGTTGTTTCTGAGACGGAAGGACGCTCGCGGTACTACGCCGCCAGCTTCAATTTTCAGAAAGAGCGGGGAGCAGACGACTATGCGCTGCGCATCAACTATACGCTTTCCTACCTGGAGAACAATACCGAAGACATCAACTTCCGCGCCATGGACGCCAACAATTTCGAGGACGAATGGGGCCCCAGCATCAACGACCGCCGGCACATCATCAACGGAATCTTTTCCTATTACCCGGTGAAGAACCTTTCCTTTACCCTGGCCGGCCTGATCCAGAGCGGGCAGCCCATCAACCGCACCCCGCTGCCCGTGGCCTATACCGTGCTGGATGCCGACGGCGCCCCGCTGCGGGAACAGCTCACCGCCCCGGACGGTACTCCCGCCTTTGACGAAGCAGGCAACCCCATCCTGGTGGATGTCACGGCCACCACCACCGACCTCAATGGTGACGGCACGTCCTTCGGCGACGCTTACGTCGGCAACAGCGACCGTTACCCCGGCGAGCCCCGCAACAGCGACCGCCTGCCCTGGTCCAATACTTTTGACCTGGGTGTGCAGTATCAGGTCCCGTTCGGCAAATCGGAACTGGAGCTGCGCGCCGATGTGTTCAACGTTTTCAATACCCTGAACCTGAGCGGTTACAGCAACAACGCCACCCAGAGCAACCAGATACAGCCGGGGCCGGCGTCTGCGCCCAGCGTCCTGGTGCGGAGGAATGCCAGTGCGCCGCGGCAGATCCAGTTCAGCCTGCGGTATGTTTTTTAGGTTGACAGGTTTATAGGTTGACAGGCTTGAAAGGTTTTTGCTGAGGAGGGTCCTGAAGTAAAACCTTTCAAGCCTGTCAACCCGGCGGCCTGGCAAGGACGCTTGCTTGAGATCGGGGTTGTGAAAAAAGGGCCTTTTCAAAATAACGCTCCAAATTTTATTTTATAGGTGGCTGCGTTGTCGGGGCGCAATTTTCCATTGCGCTCGGACTTTAAACAATATTCCAGATTCCTTTTTTTCACCCCCCCCCGTCAGGGACGTCAACTAAACGCAATTGTAAATAAGGAAATATTTTGCAGCTCAATTCGACTGGTATGAAGAATAGAATAACCCGATCATTTGTCTTCCTGCTGGCGGGCCTGTTGTGGTCCTGCGGCGGAGGGGAAGGAAATAAACAGGCAGAAGACATTGCCGCCCTCAGCTGGGAGCAGATCGAGGAGCGGGCCCGCGGCGCCACCGTCAACCTGATGATGTGGGCGGGCGACCCCGTGATCAATGCCTACATGCAGAACTACGTCCGCCCCGCATTGAAGGAGCGGTACGGGATCGAGCTGGCCATCGCCGGCGGGCAGGGCAGCATCATTGTTCAGAACCTGATGGCCGAGCTACAGGCCGGCAAGGCGGAGAGCGAACTCGACCTGATGTGGATCAACGGGGAGACGTTCTATCAGCTCCGGCAGCTCGGCGCCCTTTACGGCCCCTGGACGGATAAGCTGCCCAATGCGCAATACATCGATTTCGAAAACCCTTTCATCGGCATTGATTTCCAGCAACCGGTAAACGGTTATGAATGCCCGTGGGGCAATGTGCAGATGGCTTTCATTTACGATTCATTGAAAGTGCCCGATCCGCCGCAGAACCGGGAAGAGCTGTTACAGTTTGTGCAGGAGAATCCCGGCCGCTTCACCATCGACAACCAGTTTACCGGGCTGGCTTTCCTCAAGGCCTGCCTGATCGATATTGCCGGCGGACAGGAAGTACTGAACGGCCCGTTCGATGAGGAGAAATACAATACTTATGCCCCGCAGTTGTGGGATTACCTCCGGCAGTTGAAGCCCTACCTTTGGAAAGAAGGGCGCACCTTTCCTGAGGGAGTGGCCCCCATGCACCAGATGTTCGCCAGCGGAGAGCTGTGGTTTACCATGAGTTACAACGACAACGAGGTGGACAATAAGATCCTCCAGGGGCTCTTCCCGGAAAGCGCCCGCGCTTACGCCTGGGAGCCCGGAACGATCCAGAATTCTCATTATATGGGTATTTCCGTAAATTCGCCCAACAAGGCGGGGGCGATGGTGGTGAGTAACTTCCTGATTTCTCCCGAGGCGCAGTATAAAAAACAGGACCCAGCGGTATGGGGAGACGGCGCCGTACTGGCGATCGACAAACTACCGGAAGAATGGCGGGAAAAATTCCGCGCGCTGTCCGCCCGCCGTTATGCTCCTCCGCGCGCCGAGATGCAGGAGCGGGCGCTGATGGAACTGGCGCCGGAGTACATGATCCGCCTGGCGGAGGATTTCAGGAATGAGATTATTCAGTAGCGGAAATGCGTATGCCGTTTATTCATTCCTTTGCTCAGTCACTCCTTCATGCTTTCGGGAAGGTTCCCGGAGGTTCTTTATTTATGCAAAATGGCGGTAAATACCTGGGCTTAGGCCTTTTCTTTATCCTCACTGCCGTGCCATTATTGCTGGGTATTGGCTACGCATTGCTGTACAGCCTGGGCCTGACGGGCATCCTGAGTGAAGGGTTTACGCTCGCCCACTGGCGGGCGGTACTCGGGTCGGCAAGCTTTTGGGAAGCCATAGCGTTCAGCGCTTACGTTGCATTGGTTTCTATCAGTTCGGCGGTGGCCCTGGCCCTTTTTGTGGTGGTGCGGCGGCCCCATATCTTTGAAGCGGGCGCCCTGTCCTATTTCATCTATCTGCCCCTCGCTATCCCGGCGGTCGTGATGGCATTTTTTATTTTTCAGCTGATGTCGAAAGCCGGGCTCTTATCGCGCCTGGCCTTTCACCTGGGTTTGGTAGGAGGGCTCAGCCAGTTTCCGGATTGGGTCAATGGGCAGTACGGGGTAGGCATCATCACCGCCCACTTTTTGATGGCCCTGCCGTTTTTCCTCATCCTGTATACCCAGATGTGCCGCCACGAGGGGATGGAAGCGCTTATGCAACAGGCCCGCACCCTGGGCGCCACCCATCGGCAGGCTGCCTGGCGGGTGGCTGCGCCAGCCTTGTTCCGGCGTTCTTTTGCCACCGTGGTGCTGTATTTCCTTTTCGTAATGGGCTCTTACGAGATCCCGCTGTTGCTGGGCAGCCAGTCCCGGCAGATGGTGTCCGTACTGGCGATACAAAAGCTGCAACGGTTCAACCTGGGAGATATTCCTCAGGCTTACACCATAAGTGTGGCTTATTCAATGATCGTGGTGGCGCTGGTTTTGTGGTTGCTGGGATCAAAGAAGCGGGAAACATGAGTCATCCCGGATTTTCAAACGGAAAACGGAACCCGCGGCCTGAAGGGCTATTTCAAATTTGAATATGAATTTTAAAAAACACAGACAAAAGGTTTCGGGCCTCGCCATCATCCTGGTTATCCTCTTTCCCTTTGCGTTCCTGTTGATGCTCTCGGTGGGGCGGCGCTGGCCTTATCCGGCGCTGGCCCCGCAGGAGTGGTCACTGAGTAACTGGCTGGCTATTGGAGGAGCGCAGGGGGGGCTGGGGAAGAGCCTTTTGTTATCCCTGGCCTTATCATTCAGTATTGCCACAGTGGCCACCTTTGGTAGTTTCTGGGTGAGCAAGCAGGTAGCTTATCACCGGCATCGCAGCCGCTGGCTGGCAGTGGCCTATTTGCCCTATGTCTTTGCGCCGGTGATCCTGGCGGCATGCCTGCAGTATTTTTTCATTCGCGCCGGCCTTTCGGGCAGATTTGAGGGAGTGGCCCTTGCTCAACTCTTCATTACTTTTCCCTACGGCCTGATCTTTTTCGCCAGCTTCTGGACGGAGCGCATGTTGTCTCTGGAACAGTTGATCGCCACGCTGGGCGGCAATACCTGGCAGGCGTATACCCGGGTGCTCCTGCCGGTGGCGAAGGGGGCCCTGCTGGCCTGCTTTTTTCAGATTTTCCTGATCTCCTGGTTTGAATACGGGCTGACTACCCTGATCGGTGTGGGAAAGGTGCAGACCCTGACGCTGAAGGTATTCCAGTACGTCAACGAAGCGAATATTTTCTTTGCGGCCCTGGCGAGCTGCCTGCTGGCAGCGCCTCCGATCGTGCTGCTGTGGGTGAACAAGCGGTTTGTATTTTCGAAGATAATTTAAGATTTTTCAGATTTTAGGTATGTGTTTAGCGCCGAGGTGACATCCTTTTTGCCCCTGTTCCTGGCGATTAAGCTTATTTCTACAGATTGAGGGCAAAAAGGGTGTCATCTCGTTCCAGTGCCAGGCCTTTCCAAGTGACACCTTTCGCCGTTGGACAGTCATGCTACAAGCGGAAGGTTCGGTGAATAGGCGAAAGATGTCAC
>JAGFJE010000529.1 GCA_024103175.1 Phaeodactylibacter sp. | reverse complement strand
CCACTCAAAAAAACTACTCCTTCCCCATTTGCATCATCTCTTCGAAGTCCTTCATCTCATAGTCCTCCGGGCGGGCAAATTCGCTGGCGTCCACCTTGGTTTTGTCGATGTTGGTGGCGGCCAGCAGGAGCGTCATACCTGTCTCCGGGATGGCAACTTCCATTTCCAGGGGGAAGCCGGGGATGTATTCCGTAGATACCATGCCTCCCATCTGGTTGCCTGCCGGGCTGTCCACTTCAGGAGCTTTCAACTCTTCCGTTATCCAGACGTACTGTACCATTTCCGTGCCTTCCTGCATGGTGGTGATCTTGTAACGCTGAGCGGAGTATCCCAGGATCTCCTTTTGCTCGGCCAGTTTTTCTATTTTCGGCTTTTCCTTGCCGGCTGCTTCTTCCTCGATGTCTTCCGTTTTGATCATATAAACGGCCTGCTCATCGTCTTTTACCACGAAATTCTCTCCGGTTTCGCCGTTGACGACGATCTTGCCCATCATTGTGCCCATCATGCCGCCTTCCATAAGGGTCAGCATGCTTTTCTCGCCGTATTTGACGACCATCTTTTCCGGCATAAAGGCGGCCATCATCTCGGCGCCTTCGCCTTTCATTTCGTATTTGTACTCAATGGTGCCTTGGAAGGTTTTCTGGGCGGAAAGGGTTGTGGCGCTGAAGAACACCAGCAACAGATAAAAAAGTGCTTTTTTCATGTTGAGTTTTTTTGAGTGCGGGATAGGCCCGCCAATTGATTTTATTAGTGTGCAAAGGTAGGGGTTTTGCGGGAAGAATTTTCACAGATCTTTCCTGCTGAATATCCGCACCGCCCCGGCCAGCGGAAGCCCGCCCCACGCCAGCAGGGCCATCCAGGCCGCGATCCACCCCCAGCCGCCGGCCAGGAATTCGCGGAACACCGCTCCGGAATGCCCCATCAGGGCCGCCGTATCCATCCGGGTGATGATCATCATGCGGGCGATGTCGATCGGGTTGAGCATGGTCAGGATGAGGACGGCCCGCTCCAGCGGGTATTCGCTGAAATTGTACAGGACGAGCAGCAGCAGCGCGTCGAACACCAGCGCAAAAAAGAACCACAGGATGAGGGCGGCGCCGATGCCCTGCGCTTTGTCGCGGAAGGAAACGGCGCCCAGAAAGGCCAGGGCCACAAAGACCACGGTGGCCATCACCCCGCCCAGCACAAGCAATACGCCTCTAGCGCTGGCTTCGTACCACAACACCGGCAGGCCCACGCCGATCAGGAAGGCGAGCGCCAGGGCCAGGGCAATGCCGGCGAATTCGACCAGCAGCACCCGGCTGCGGGCCACCGGCTGTGCCAGCACCAGCTCCATGAATTCGGCGGAGTTGTAGTAGTGAATGGTGGAAAAGACGATGCTGGCCAGCGGGACGAACACCAGGACGATGTTCATCAGGCTGAGCAATGCTTTTTCGGGGTGGGGCTCCAGGCTGAACAGGCCCAGGGAAAAGAGGAGCAATACGGCCGTATAGGCCAGCACGATCCGGTTGCGGATAATGTCTCCCACCACAAAGCTGATGATCTTTTTCATGGTTTTTCCTTTTGCATGATCCGGGCAATGGCCCGGGAGAGCCGGTCTTCCCGGGTCTCTGCTTTCAGGCTGGCCAGGGTTTTGAAGAATTGCATCCTTCCTTCCTGGAGGAAGAGGACGTCGGTGGCCACGTCATCCAGGTCGCTGAGGATGTGCGAGGTGATGATGATCAGCTTTCCCCGTTCGCACTGCCGGCGGATCTTGTCCTTGAGTACTTCGTTGGCCACCGGGTCGAGGCCGGCCGTCGGCTCGTCCAGGATCAGGATGGGCGGGCCGAAGAGGAAAGCGAGGGTGGCGCTGACCTTCTGCCGGGTGCCGCCGGAGAGGGTATACATGCGCTGGGCCATTACTTCTTCCAGGCCGAAAGCGCCGATGAGTTCGGCATCGGTATGGCGGGCGGCCTCCCTGCCCCGGATCTGGCGGATGAGTTCCAGCACCTGCTCCACTTTCATCTGATCGGGATACCGGCCGACCTGCGGCATGTAGCCGATGTGTTCCCGGTAGGCCCAGTTGCCGGCCGCCGTAATGCCATTGACCCACACCTTTCCGGCGCTGGGCCTTACCAGGCCGAGGATGCATTTGAGCAGGGTAGTCTTTCCCGAGCCGTTGGGGCCGATCAGGGCCACGCACTGCCCCGGCGACAGTTGTAGCGTGATATCGCTCAGGGCGGTATTCCTGCCGAAGGATTTGCTCAGGTTTTCAATGCGTATCATTGCGTACGGGTTTCATGAGCGGTTTTTCGTCAACCAGTTGTTCGGGGATGAGGCTGGGCAGCAGGCGCTCGGCATAGTCGAGGGCTTCCATGAAGAAGCTGTGGAGCAGTACGCTGGCCGCCGGCACCTTGCCGATAATGAGGGCGTGCAGGCTGGCCGGGCGGTAAGGCACATCCCCTATGCCGTCGCGGTTGAGGTCTGCCCCCCGGTATTTGCTCCAGTAGTTGTTCGAATAGGTATTGAGGTTGTACTTGCTGTTGGTCGTCAGCTCGAAAGTGTTGGCAATAAAATTATTGTACTCGAAGCGGTTGTCCAGGCAGTTGCCCTTGACGTCCAGCGCCCAGCCGTTTCGCAGGAATTCGTTGTGGTGAATGTGCAGGCGGTTGGCGCCTTCGGCGTAGATGCCTTTGGTGTTTTCCCGGAAAGTGTTGTAGGCCATCTCTCCGTCGCTGATCTCTTTGAGCAGGATACCGTAGGAGGCGCCGCCCCAGTTGTATTCGAAAGTGTTGCGCAGCATGCTGATCTGCCGGGAAAACATGACAGCCACGCCCGCGCCGTTGTCGCGAAAGACATTGTTTTCGTATACATCCCGGTTGGAAAACATAAAATGAAGGCCGTAACGGAGGTTGCCTTCACTCACGTTTCCCCTGATCTCGCTGTCGTCTACAAATTCGAAGTAGATGCCGTCCCGGTGGCCGCTGGCGTAGTTGCCTTCCACCCGGATGCGTTCTCCCTTCCATATATGAATAGCGTTGCCGGAGGAAGCCTCCTCCTTCGCCCGCCCGGTGATGCGGTTGTTGCGGACCATGCAGTCTTCCGACTGCTGAAGGTAGATGCCGAAGAAGGTGTCTTCCAGCGTATTGTCGGCCACCAGGCAGCCCTCACAACGCACCAGCCGGATGGCCGCCGGGTCTTCGATATAGCTGACGCCCACATTACGGAAGGTTAGGCCCCGGACGGTGCTGCCGGAGGCAAAAACAGAGAGGATCTCTCCCTGATCCCTGCCATCGACCACGGCCCTGCCCCTGCCGGTAAGGTGCAGCCGCTTGTTTATAGCAATGCCGTGTTCTTCATACACGCCTTCCTCGATGATGACCGTATCGCCTTCCTCCGCCGTTTCCACCGCCTCTTTGATGCTGGAAAGCGGGCAGGAAGGGCAAACGACATGGGAGATGGCAAAGGTGAATACTGGTTGCAGGAAGACGAGCAGAGCTGCGGTTAGCATCTTTCCAATGTAGTGAAATGGGATGCGCAGTGAGGAGTTTTTTTTCATTGCATTGGGTTGAGGCAGTGATTAAGCCAGGGTGCGCATTCCCTGCGTGCCCTGGCTTCAGCGCTGCACAAAGCAAATTCACCACCCGGGGCCCGATAATCCCGGATGATGAATTGCCTTTTGGGTAATCTCTTTTGCGGCCCTTTACATCGAGCTGCCATTCTCTTCCTCCGCCTGGCTCAGCATATCTTTCTCGCTGAGGTTTTCATTGAGCCCCCACTTGAGGGGCACATTGGAGCCTTTGGGAGAAACCCGGACGTATCCGGACATTTCCTGGTGCAGGGCGGAGCAGAAGTCCGTACAGTAGAACGGAAAGACGCCTACCCGCTGGGGCTCCCACTTCAGGGTTCGGGTCTGGCCGGGCATGACGAGCAGCTCGGCGTTGGTGTTGCCAAGGATGGCGAACCCGTGGGGCACGTCCCAGTCCTGCTCGAGGTTGGTGAGGTGGAAATACACCTCGTCGCCCACCTTGATGCCCTCGATATTGTCGGGCGCCAGGTGGCTGCGGATGGCGGTCATGTACACGTGGATCTCCTCGCCTTCGCGTTCGACCTTGGCCCGCCCTTCGCCCTTTGCGGCGTAGGGGTGTTCATTCTCTTCCAGGGCGTAGAATTTTTTGACGTTGGGCATGATCTTGTCGGCGGAAATGGCCTGTGCGTAGTGGGGTTCTCCCTTGGTGGGGAAGTCCAGCAGCAGGCGCATCTTTTCACCGGAGATATCGAACAGCTGGGCGGAGTGCACCAGCTCGGGGCCGGTCGGCAGGTACCGGTCTTTGGTGATCTTGTTCATGGCGACCAGGTATTTGCCCTTGGGGTTCATCGTTTCTCCGCCCGGGATGACCAGGTGGCCGGGAGAGTAGAACGTCGGCTGGCGGTCCAGCACTTCCTTGCTTTCCACATTCCACTTGACGACTTCCGAGGAAATGAAGAAGGTGGTGTAGGCATTGCCTCTGCCGTCAAATTCGGTGTGCAATGGCCCCAGGCCGGGTTCTTTGACCACTCCCTCGATGGCGGCTTCATAGCTGATGATCGGAATGCCTTCGAAGTCGCCCTCATAGTTTTCGTTCTCTATGGCTTGCTGTATTTTATCGAACGAATAGACGGACAGGTCGGCGGATAGTTTGCCGTTCCCAACGATGAATTCCCCGGTGGGGTCGATATCGCAACCGTGCGGGGACTTGGGTACCGGCAGGAAATAGACCACGCCGGGGGCGTCCGCGGGGTTGATCATCCGCACGCTGGTTTCTTCATTGGAGGTGGCGATGCCGCTGCCTTCGTCGACCAGGTTATGGTAATAGCTGACGTTGCGGGTTTCAAAAGCACCCTGTTCGAGGTATTCCTCCGCCCTCTTCCAGTTGACCACCGCCATCAGGTCTTTATCCCGCTGAGAGGCGTTGATCTCCAGCAGGCTGTGCGCCTGTTCGGAGTTGTAGGTGGTCAGAAAACTCCAGCCGTGGGATTTTCCCTTGCCGTTGCGGGCAAGGTCGTAGTTGAACCCCGGGACTAGGATCTGGAAGGCCAGTTCCATCTCTCCGCTTTCCGGGTCGACGGAAACATAGTTTATGGCGCCGTCGAAATTTTCCGAATAGGAATCTATGGGCACATCTTCCTGCGGGATGGGCACGCTGAAGCGCGTACCCGAAACGAGGTATTCCGAGTTCTGGGTGATAAACGGCGCACAGTGCAGGCCGGCCACAAAGGGGATCTCCAGGATCTCCACCGTCTCGAACGTTTTCAGGTCTACCCGGGCGATGCGGGGCGTGTTGTTGCCGTTGACGAAGAGCCAGCGCCCGTCGAAGTCGCCGTCCGTCTGAGACAGTTCAATGTGGTGGGTGTCATCCCAGGGGACAAAGCCGAATGAGGTTTCAAACAACGGTTTGGTCTCCTCACTATAGCCGTATCCGTTTTCCGGGTATTGGGAAAATACGGGGATCTCCCGGAAGAGCCGCCCCGAGGGAAGCCCGTAAACGGTGACCTGCCCGCTGTAACCACCGGAGAGGAAGGCGTAGAATTCGTCGTACTCTCCGGGCGGTACATAGACTTCGCCGGCCACATCGCCGTTGACGACGTTTTCTGTGTTGGCGGAATCGCAGGCGGTGAACAGGCCCAGGGCCCCTGCTGCGAGAAGGATGATCGTAGGGAGTAAGCGTATCATGATGGTTTCGTTTTTTTGTTTGTTAAAGTTTTTCGAAGCGTGGCGGCGGCGGCGGCTGAAAACAAAGCTGGCATGGTAGCCGCCCCAATCAACACAATCAACCAATCAACCAGTCAACACAATCAACCAGTCAACACAATCAACCAATCAACCAATCAACCAGTCAACCAGTCAACACAATCAACCAATCAACACAATCAACCAATCAACTTTCCTCCACCGCCTGGTCCCTCTCGCCGGCCTTCTCCACATCATTCTTACGCATGAATTCCAGTATGGCGCGGGCATCGCCGATGGAAACGTTCTGGTTGGGCATGCGGGTCAGGCATTCTTCCAGCAACTTTTGCGCTTCGGGGTCTTCCGCAAGCATGACGTCCACATTGGTGACCATGTTCATGATCCACTCCGGCTTTCGCTTATTCGTGATGCCGGCCCAGCCGGGGCCGACGACGCGCTGATCGGTAAGTTTGTGGCAGGCGGCGCATTTCATCTGATAGATGGCCTCTCCCATCTCTATCATGTCCTCATCCAAGGGTTCGGTCAGCTCGACGTTTTCTACTTCGCCGATGCCTTTGCCTTCGGCAATGCTCGGTTCAGGTTCTTCGATCATACTCTGCGGGGGAGTAGAGGATCCCGCGGTTTCATCACCACTTTGGCCTCCGCAGGCAGCCAACAGGAAACATAACGCGAGGAGAAAAAGAGGCTTTTTCATGGACTAAGCTTTTGGTTAGGAAATTTTTTAGCCCAATCCCCACAGGGCGCACCTGGCAGGCCGTCAAGCCAAGCCAGGTGTTTGGATAGAGGCCGGTGGGATCCGGGCTATCGGCACAGAAATTCGCCGAACCTGCAGGACACTGTCATTGCCTGCCGATTTTCGTTGGAACGGATGGGAAGCCCCGATGTTCATTGCAGCTGCGGAAATCCGGCTGCACCATTACCGGATCTCCACCCTTTCTTTTGTCCGGGCTGCCTCGTATACTGCTTCCACTACACGGATATCTTTCAACCCCTCTTCTCCCGGCACAAGCATAGGCCGGCCCTCAATAATGGCCAGGGCGTCATCGTCCATCTGCCTGGCCTGTTGGTTGGGAATGCGGGCGTCGAAGCGGCGCCCGTCGCTGGCCTCGCCGCGGATGCCGCTGTAGGACTGGAAGGGGGAGAGGCGGGCCCAGCCATCAGTATAAGTGACGTGCAAATCGTTCATGCCCATGCCCAGGCTGGTGGCGCACTCGGCCCGGGCGCCGCTGGGGAATTCCAGTTCGAAATGGGTCGTTTCATCTACTTCCGTATAGATCTCCGGCCGGTTGGTGGAATGGGTAGCCCGCGTTACGGCAACGGGCTCCTCGCCGGTGCAGTAGCGGGCGGCGTTCAGCGGGTATACGCCCATGTCGTACATGGCCCCGCCTCCCATCTCTTTCTTCTGTTTCCAGTGATCGGAACGGCTGTCGTAGTAGCCGGCGGATGCCTCCACCAGGGTGGCTTTGCCAAATACCTTTTCCCGCCCGATGCGGATCAGTTCCCGCGTATTGGGTTCGTGCTGCATGCGGTAGCCGATGGCCAGGGAAACCTTGTTGTCGCGGCAGGCCCGGATGGCGGCTTCGCACTCTTCCACCGTTCGCGCCATGGGCTTTTCGCAGAAGACGTGCTTGCCGGCATTGGCCGCCCGCACGCAATACTCCGAATGCATGGAGGTAGGCAGCACGACGTAGACGATGTCGATGTCGGGGTTGTTGGCGATGTCGTCAAAGTTCTGATAGTTGTATACGTTCCCGTCGGGAATGCCGTACTTCTCCTGCCAGACGGGGATCTTCCAGGGAGAGCCCGTCACGATGCCCGCCAGGTGGCAGCGGCGGGTTTGCTGCAGGGCGGGGGCCAGCGGGTCGGTGCTGTAGTAGCCCAGGCCTACCAGGGCGACGCCCAGCCTGTCCTTCTTCGGGCGGCACAGGATGTTGGGCAGGATGAGGGCGCCGGCGCCCAGGGAGAGCGTTTGGATAAACTGGCGGCGGGTGGGGGGGATATTCATGTGTAAATGTGTTAAAGTGTAAATGTGTAAATGGCTAAATCGGCCGAATGAATTCTTTTCTTTTCTGTTGAACCGCCTCCCGGAAAGCACACCCCTCGAGGTGGTCATTCACCAGGCCCATGGCCTGCATAAAGGCATAGGCGGTCGTCGGCCCTACGAAGCTCCAGCCGCGTTTCTTTAAGTCTTTACTCAGCTTTGTCGAAGCCGGCGTCTTGCTCATCTGCACAAGGCTGGCGTAGTCCATCTTTTCCGGCCGTTCGGAGGCCGGCGGTTCGTGTTGCCAGAAAAAGGCGGACAGGGAGCCGAACTCTTCCGCCAGTTCAACGGCGCGGCGGGCGTTGTTGATCGTCGATTCGATCTTACGCCGGTGGCGGACGATACCGGCGTTTTGTAACAATTGTTCCACTTCCTGCTCTCCGAATTGCGCTACCTTTTCAAAGTCGAACCCCCGGAACGCCTCCCGGAAATTCTCCCGTTTGCGCAGTATGGTCAGCCAGCTCAGGCCCGACTGGAACCCTTCCAGGCAGATCTTTTCGAACAGCCGGAGATCATCGCCGACGGGGTAGCCCCACTCGTGGTCGTGGTAGTGCATGTAGTCGGCTTTGTTGCCGTGCCACCAGCAGCGGAGGCGGCCGTCGGGGCCGGGCAGGAGGCCGTCGGGTGTCGTCATGGTATTCGCGGTTGTTATAACAGCACAATAGGCTTTTGCGGGGATAATTTAAGGAAAGGTTTGGAAATTTTTTGTTTGAAACAAATTTTTTATAGTTTTGCATTATTGCGCTCCGTATGTATAGTCAAACCTGACAATTTTCGATTCTCTTGATTAATAAGGGTTTCGTTGCTCCCTGAAATTTTTTAACTTATCATCCACTTTGGTATGGCTGAGAGAGATCAGATCCATTTTGCGGTAAGGGCTGCATTGGAAAAGGAAGGTTGGATTATTACTGATGACCCTCTTCGCATTCCTACAGGCGGCACGGTGATCAAAATGGATATTGGAGCAGAACGTTTGTTTGCAGCTGAAAAAGGAGAAGAAAAAATTGCAGTTTTTGTATAAGAGGTTAGATCAGTATGAAATCAAAATTATCATCGTTAATTTAGAAGACGAAATTATCGAGAGATGGATAAAATAGCACGTTATAAAAAGATAATATCGGAAGAACTTACCCATCAGTCTGATAACAAGGCTTCGGATATGCCGGACATTTACAATCAACTGATTATAGGTAAAGACGGTAATCAATTTGTACTTTTTGTAATGGGCTGGCATAGGAAGGAATATATACACAATGTTGCTTTTCACATCGAGGTCCGGGAGGAAAAAGTCTGGATTCATGAGGATAAAACTGATGTGGGTATTGCCAGGGTTTTTGTCAATAAAGGTATTCCGGAAAAGGATATTGTTCTCGGCTTTGCTCGCCCCTATAGCAGGGCTTCGGTTTCAACCGCTGCCCATTAGTTAGTTAAAGCGGAAGAAGAACTTTTTGGTGAGGGTGTTTGTGAATATAATCATACAGCCTAACTTAGTGGTAACTGTATACCGCAAAAGTAAAATTGATAATGAGATGGTATCAGGAGGATAATATCATAAAAACATTCACAAAACAATGAGTATAGAAAGAAAGATCCGAATTGAAGAAAACCAGGCGAAATTCATTGCGAATTATGCTGAATATGGATTCCATAACTCCGATGAGATGATTAGCCGGGCCTTAGAATTATTAAAGCGTGAATTAGAGTTAGCAAAAGAGCTCGAATTGTCAGCAGATTTGTACGCAGAGGTATATGAATCTGACGAAGAAACGAGAGAATGGACAGAAGCTTCGACACAAGATTGGAAATAGGAAGATGAGGTTGAAAAAAGGTATGACAATCACAGTAGATTTGAACCCTACAAAGGGTTCGGAAACAGGGAAAATAAGGCCCTGTGTTATTGTGACAAATGACGTATATAACCAAAAGGTTCCTGTTATTCAGGTAGTTCCTGTAACGGAGTGGAATGAAAAAAAGGGCCGAATAATGTCAAATGTTACGATTGAGCCGTCTTCAACGAATGGCTTGTCTAAAAAGTCAGTTGCAGATTGCCTCCAAACTCGCCCAATTGATTACCGAAAACGGTTAGTCAAAAATCATAGGTGAACTGGAGAGCGAAAAAGTTAAAGAGATTGATAACGCATTGAAAATTGTTTTTGGTTTGAAATGAGAAATATGAAAATAAGGTATTCCGGAAAAGGATATCGTGCTCGGCTTTGCTCACTCCTATAGCAAGGCTTCGGTTTCCACGACTCTTCATTAGTTTAGGGCCCGGAGAAGAATAACTTCCCCATTTGATGCGGCTCTTTTTCCGCCATACTGCGTTGCAAGATCGGTCACGTAGCGCCGCTATGCTTCCTCCTTGCGCCTTGTCTAGCGAAAAAATAGCTCGCCTGAAACGAGGAACTTATTTTTCTCCGGCCCCTTAGGATAATATCAGAATATACTCCTGGCCTTTATGAATCACCACCCGAAGCCCAAAATACCCAACCACCCCGCCCCCAACCCCTCCGCCCGCATTCCTTTCGGCCTGCGCGGCCACCGGTTGCTCAGCATAGAAGAAGTGCCCCGCGGGCTGGCCTGCGATTGCCTCTGCCCGGCCTGCGGCGCCCGCCTGATGGCAAAAAAGGGCGCCAAACAAGCTCATCATTTCGCCCACTACCGGGGCAGCGCCTGCCCCGATGCGCTGGAGACCGGCCTGCACCTCAAGGCCAAAGAAGTCTTTGAACGGGTAAAACAGGTAGCCGTGCCGCCCGTTTACCTGTACCGGCAGACGAGGGCCATCTTCGAGGCCCAACTGCTGCGCTTCGGGCGGGTGCGCCTGGAACAACACCTGGGGAGGATCGTGCCGGATATCATCCTCGAAGCCGGATCAAAGCGGTTGCTGGTGGAAATCACCGTATCGCATGGCTCGGGCAGGGAGAAGCTGCGGAAACTGAAAAAGCAGGGGCTTTCCGCCATCGAAATAAACGCGCTGGCCATCTACCGCCGGCTGATCCGCGATCTCGGGCAGTTCAAGGCCGCCGCCTTTGAGCAGGAACTGGTACATGGGCTGGAACACAAGCGCTGGCTCTTCAATGACAAACAACAGCG
>JAGFJE010000756.1 GCA_024103175.1 Phaeodactylibacter sp. | reverse complement strand
ATAACAATATAACAATTTAGCCATATAGTCATATAGCCATCCCATCCAGCCATCCTCAGATCAACCCCCTCGACTTGAGCTCCAGGTACTTATTCACCGTATTGATCGACAGGTCTTCCGGGCGGGTCAGGATGGCCTGTATGCCATACTGCTGCAGCTTCTGCACCATCTGCGACTTTTCGGTGAGAAATTTGCGGGCGATGGCCTGGTGGTAGATATCCTCCAGGGTTTCCACCCGTTCTTCCACGAAATCGCGGATCTCGGTATTTTCGAAGAAGACCACCACCAGGAGGTGAAAGGTATTGATGCGGCGCAGGATTGGCAGCACGCGCTCCAGGGCGTAGGAACTCTCAAAATTGGTGTACAGCATAATGAGGCTGCGGCCGTTGATGAGCTTGCGGGCTGCATAGTAAAGCAGCTCGTAGTTGGCCTCCAGGGGGCGTTCCTCCTCTTTGTAGAGGGCCAGGAGGATCTTATTGAGCTGGGTGGGCTTGCTGTCGGCCTTGATGGTGGCGCCGATCTTGTCGGAAAAGGTGATCAGGCCGGCGCGGTCGTACTTCTGCAGAGCGATGTTGGAGATGACCAGGCTGGTGTTGATGGCGTAATCCATCAGGCTGAGCCCTTCGAAGGGCATGCGCATGGCACGGCTCTTGTCGATGACACAGTACACCTGCTGGGCGCGCTCGTCCTCATACTGGTTGACCATGAGGCTGTTGCGGCGGCTGCTGGCCTTCCAGTTGATGCTGCGGTAATCGTCGCCGCGCACGTAATTCTTGATCTGCTCAAACTCGTAGCTGTGGCCGATGCGGCGTATCTTCTTGATGCCCTTGTGGTGGGTGGTGCGGTCGAAGGCGCGCAGTTCGAACTGCTTCATCTGAAGGATGGAAGGGTAAACCGGCACGCTCATCTCCTGAGGGATAATGTAGCGGCGTTCTACCAGCCCGATGATGGACGCCAGAAAGGCATTGATGTCTCCGAAAATATATTCTCCCCGCTCCACCGGCCGCAGTTCGTAGCTGATGCGATGCTGCTCTCCGGGGTTCAGGTAAAGGCGCTTTTTAAAGTCCCGGATCTGGAACTGGTACGGCAATTCGTCAATAATGGTAATGGACAAGGGCAGGCGCGAACGGTTTTCCACTTCCACCTTTACCGTATTGGCATCTGCCAGGTTGAAGATCCGGGGCAACTGGCGCACCCCGTGTAAGGCTACCCTCCGGTTGAAGAGCAGTACCAGGTCGAGCACGACGAGCGCCAGGGCCAACACGAATATCCCCTGGGCCACCGGAAAGAGCAGCGGCGCCCAAAAGCTGATCATAAAGAGCACCGAAAGCGCCCCGAACAGCCAGAAAAAACGGTTGGTGAGGTAGAGGTTTTTCAATTTGGTTGATTCGTGCCCGTCTCTTTTGAGCCGGGTAAATTCGTGATTCGTTGATTCGTGCCCGTTTCTCTCGAGCCGGGTAAAATTCGTGATTCGTAAGCCGGCCGCCGGCGAATACCGAATATCGGTTCACGGTTCACGAATCCCGATTTACCTCGGCACTTCGATCTTCTGAATGATACTCCGGATCACATCCTCTGTCGTATAGCCCTCCATTTCCCGTTCCGGAGTCAGGATGATGCGGTGGTTGAGCACGGGGTAGGCGACGTACTGAACATCATCCGGGGTGACGAAGTCGCGGCCGTTCATAGCCGCCACGGCCTTTGCCATTTTCATGATGGCCAGGGAAGCCCGGGGCGAAGCTCCCAGGAAGAGGTCGCCGTTATTACGCGTATCGTGGACGATATGAGCGATGTAGTCCAGCAATTCCTCCCGGATGAGGACCTGCTCGATCAGGGCCTGGCATTCCTGGATCTCCTCGGCGGTAAAGACGGCCTTCACCTCCGTGCGCTGCGCCATTTTGAAATCACTCCGGAAGCGGCGCAGGATGGCCTTCTCTTCATCCAGGCTGGGGTAGCGCAGGTTGATCTTGATGAGAAAGCGGTCGAGCTGGGCTTCCGGCAGCTTATAGGTGCCCTCCTGTTCGATGGGGTTCTGGGTGGCGATGACGAAGAACGGGAAGCTCATGGGGTAGGTCTCCCCGTCGACGGTCACCTGGTATTCTTCCATCACCTCGAAGAGGGCCGCCTGCGTCTTGGCCGGCGCCCGGTTGATCTCATCGATCAGGATGATATTGGAAAAGATGGGGCCGGCGTTGAAAGAAAACTCCGAAGTCTTCATGTTGAAGACCGTCGTGCCCAGCACATCGCTGGGCATGAGGTCGGGAGTGAACTGAATGCGGGAGAAGCCGACGTCCAGCGTCCGCGCCATTAACTTGGCGGTCAGGGTTTTGGCGATACCGGGCACGCCTTCCAGCAGGACGTGGCCGCCGCACAGCAGGCCGGCCAGCAGCAGGTCCATCAGTTCTTCCTGCCCGATGATGACCTTGCCCAGTTCTTCCCGGATGCGGTTGGCGGCAATGTTCACCTTGGCCAGGTTCAGCCGGTTGCGGCGCCATTCTTCCGGTTCTTCGCCCTCGCGGGATTCCTGCTCATCAGGGGGGGGCGGAACGCTCTGCTCTTCTTCCTGCCCTGCTTCGGGCCCTGTCTCCTCATTTTCATTGATCTCGTCAATAGACATAACAATTGTTTATATTCCTTACTTGCAATTCTTATAAAACCCGTCCAGTAACCGATGGAAATCGATAAGGGTGTTCTCTGATACGAAAGACGAGTTTCGGATATTCTTATACAAAAGTAGGATCTTCCTGATGGTTTCTTTAGAAATTTCCGATTTATGGGCCAGGCGCTCCACCAAGCCTTCATCCAGGTCGCGCGATTGTATGGCGTAATGCTCCCAGAGGAAGGCCCGGAACAATTTCATCTGCAGGAGGGCCAGCTTTTTGTGGTTGTTCTGAATGAAATACAACCGGCCGATGGTAGATAGAAACGCCAGGGAGGTATTGGTATTGGGCTCCAGGACAGGGATGATGCGTTGTTTGCGCTTGGCGCGGAAGGCCAGGAACAACAGGCCCAGCCCCAGGAGGGTATACCAGGCCCAGGCCAGGGGCGGCTGGCTGAGGATGTACTGCAGGGGGCTTTCGTCGGAGAGCTGCCGGTTGGACAGCGCATTGCCCCGGTTGTTCATCCGGCGGCCCATCCATTCCGGGGCCCGGCTGTAGCGGTCCCAGTAAATGGGGCCCGCCCGAAGGTGGGAAAAGGCGCGGTTGGCGTATTCCAGCCCCCATTCTTCCAGGAGTTGTATGTTCGAAAAGGCCAGGGGCGTGGTATGCAGGTAGAAAAAACCATCGCCGTACCGCACCCGCGCAAAATTGGCCAGGCTGTCATTCATCATGCCGATCGGGACCAGCCCTTCTTCCTGCCCGCAGAAGTAAAAAGACTCGATGTAGCTCCAGGAATACGGTTGTGCCTTTTGCCGGGCAACATACTCGTACCGGTAAGGTTCTTCGGGCCGTAGCTCGGCATGCTCGAAATTGAGCGCCACGGCCGTATCGTAAAGAATGTTGTAATCCTCCCAGTAGATGTCGTCACACTCTTCATAATAGAGGTGGAACATCAGGTCGTAGGGGATCGTCTTGCTGGAGATGAAGGCCAGGTTGCCGGATTCCACGAAACGCAACAGGGCATTGACGTCCGAGGAGTCCATGTAAAGGGCTTGCCCTAAAAAAATGTAGTTGGCCGATTCGTCTTCTTCGGGCAATACACCGTGGAGGCTGTCCCTCAGCACCTCTAACGGATGGCCGGGAAAGAGCCCCTGCAGCAATTCGAAGATCACATAGGCGCCATAGGGCTGCCGGCTGGCCTCATCGTAGGTTTCCCGCCAGTCGAACTTCCGGGGCGGGTCCCTGAACAAGAACATGAGGGTGACGGTGGCCAGTAATACGGCCAGAATAAGCGCCAATATGTATTTTCTATTCAGCATACTTGTCACCCTCCCTTAACCCGGCCGGCCAGGGCCCGGAATTTCGGCTCCAGCGCCTGATACGCACTCCTGCCCAGGCTGCGGTTCCCGTACCAGGCCCGCTCAAAGATGCGGGTCACCTCTTCGAACGCCTCCGATAACGGAGAAGCCTTCATTTCCAGAATATACTGCCGGTTGGTCTTTTCCCTCCTCCACCGGATCTTCTTACGGATGGATAATTCCTTTAAAATAGACAGGTAGTAGAGGCGCAGGGCCAATGCGTATTCCTCCTGCTCCAGCGCCCGGCGAAGGTAGGCATCCAGGTTCGACTCGTGGATATTCTCTTCTATCTTTTCCAGGCTGATCACGCTTTCTTCGCCTTCCGGCTCTATTTTTTTGTTGCGCGGACTGCTCTCCAGGCCCAGCACGCCCCTCAGTATCAACGCCAGGACAACGGCCAGGACAACTATGGCCAGGAATTTCAGAATGCCGGCAGCCAGCTCCGGGTTGACCTGCACACTGTTTCTTTCCTGTGGAGGGCGCTCGTACTGCCCTCCTGCACCTTCTGGCTGCCTCTCCACCTTTTCGGGGGGCTCCTTCTTCACTGCCGCTTCCGAAAAATCGAGCCCTTCCTTGGCCTTTTCCCACTCTTCTTTTTCGAACTGCCGGCCCTCCAGCCGCTCTTCCAGGTATTCGCCGTAGGGGTCCTGGCCCTGCACCGGTGCGGCGGCAGAGAGGGTGAAAAAAAGAAGAACAATATTAAAAAACCAGGTTTTCATTGTTTGCGTGTAGCTCAGTTCGCCACCTCTCAGCATCTTCGACAAACCTGTCGGCCATTACTGCCAGGCAGGCCGACGGCGCTGCCGGGTTATTCAGGCGGCATTCAACCATTCAACGATATTAACCGGCTCAGAGAGAAGGTATAACCATTTCACCCTGAGCTTGCCGAAGGGCTACTCCTGCTCCAGCCCTTTAATACTACGCTGCTGCCCGATCTGCTGTATGCGTTCCATCAGGGCCGGCGCTTCCTTGATCTCCAGCAGGGAATAATACAACAACCCACCGCCGATAAGGATTATGGCGGAAACAAGATACAGGATAAAAACGGTAATAAAGGCCAGAAATACCGCACTAAACTGCTGCATGGCCGATTCTTCCAACAGGACGACCCAGGCCACCAGGTCGAAATAGAACCAGGCCAGGGTGCTGTCGGCCAGCGAAAAGGCCAGCAACCCCACCAGCATCAGAATGAGGAACAGGCCGAATGACTTGCTGTAGGACTGGCTGATAAGGGCCAGCCCTCTGCCCAGGGCCGAAACGGGGCCAATGCCCTCCCGCAGGCTGGCATACGCCCACAGTACCGGCGCCGGCAGCAGGCCCAGCGCCAGAAACAGGGTATACCAGTCGTTGGTCAGTATCAGCAACTGAAGCGCCCCCATGGGGAGCAGCATCTTCAGAAAGCCGGTAAACATATTATCCCTCATCTTCCCTCGTTCTTCCAGGATGAGTTTCCGAAAAATGACGTATCCAACGATGGAAAAACAAACCGTATTGATCAGCGGCAGCAGGGGGGCCGTTTCATTAATAAAAAACTGGCTCAGCGCCGTGGCTGTGCCGAAAGCCCGGTCTACGAAGACAAACTGCTCGGCCGGCAGCGCCGTGCCGGTAAGGAAAACCGCCGCCGAATACAGAAGGGCAGTGGCCAGGGAGGTAAGGACAATACGCCCGGAGTTTTTCCGAAAAAAGACAAAGACCTCGGAAAAGATCTCCCCTGAAGACTTGATCTGGGAAAAGTTGATCCACTGCCCTGAATCGGCGTTGATATGCGTATCCCGAATGGGCTCCTTGAAGCCTTTTACGGCCTTCCTGCGCGGATACCAGGCGAAGTACAGCAGCACAAAGGCCAGGCA
Organism: Phaeodactylibacter sp.; assembly: GCA_024103175.1. Lineage (GTDB taxonomy): Bacteria > Bacteroidota > Bacteroidia > Chitinophagales > Saprospiraceae > JACJXW01. Next base: position 495 of record JAGFJE010000756.1, on the reverse strand, counting down.
GGCCAGAATGAACCCGCCCCGGACAAAAGGGGAGGCGTCGGTGTGGCGGGTCAGATAGCCTTCGATGAAGCCCGCCATCACGATGACGGGCGCTATGCCGATCATGATCTTGATGCCGCGCCGGGCGGAGCGCTGGAAAGACTGCATGCGGGTATAGGTGCCCGGAAAGACCAGCCCCTTGCCCATGGTGATGCCCGCCGCCCCGGCAATAATGATGGCCGATATCTCCAGCGTGCCGTGTATCCAGATGGTCAGGAAAGAGTCCCAGAACAGGCCCCGCTCGATGAAGAAGTACTGGAACGCGCCCAGCATGATGCCGTTGCGGATGAGGATGGCCACCGTGCCTACGGTAAAGAACACGCCCATCACAAAGGTCAGGAAGGCCACGAAGAGATTGTTCAGGGTGATCCCCAGCGACATGCCGAAGGCGCCCTTTTCCTTGTACACCTTCATGGGGTCGCCCGATTCGATGTTCTCCACCGTCATCTCCACATA
>JAGFJE010000426.1 GCA_024103175.1 Phaeodactylibacter sp. | reverse complement strand
CATTTCCCCCATCCTACCTTCTCACCCCCACCGTCATTTCCGGGTCGTAATCGCCCTGGATCAGGGGGGATTGCCGGTTGGCGGTATAGGTTCGGACATTGAGGCCGACGAAATCGTAGAGTTCCTGGACGGTAATGCGCTTGTCGCCGTTCTTGTCGGCCTCGCCTTTCAGGCCACGGATGAGGAAGTGGCTGAAAACGCCCTGCCGCAGGCCACTGGATTCGAGAGAGGTTTCATCAGACTTGGAAGACATGATGAGGGCGGTTCCCGGGTTGGCGCGGGCCAGGCTGTTGTAGTAATTGGCAAGCAGTTCCGGCTGGGCGCCGCCCCGCATGGCGAGGAGGCTGCCGGAGTGGCAGGCGTCGGCGATGCACAGTTTGTATTTGGCCGGGCTTCGTTTCATGATGGCGTTGAGCTCTTCGTGGTAGAGCTTGTTGCGGTAGCCATCGAAGTCGAAAGGCAGGAAGGAGCCGCGCAGGCCGTGGCCGGAAAAATAGAGCATGATGAGGTCATTGGGGCCGGCGCGGTCGAAGAGAGAGGCCATGGTGGTTTTTATGTTGTGTAGCGTCGCCTCTTCATCGATCAATATGCGGATGTGTTGGTCATCGAGGGCGCCGCCTTCCGGGCTTTTCAGGAAGGCGTACATCTGGTAGGCGTCATCATCGGTATAGCGCAGGACGGGCATATGGTTATAGGCGGAGATACCGATCACTACCGCCCATACATCCAACGCCGCGCGCTGCTCTCGGGTTGGGGAAGGAGTGGGCGCTGGGGAAGGGTAGGAGGGCTGGCTTTGCGTTCCGGCATAGACGCCGTCCTGCCACCGCCCGGAGACGGCCGTGCCGTCTTTCATAAACAGGGTGCCATAGCCATTGAATTGAGCCTTGGCCATTTCTCCTTCATAGCGTTCGCCATTGGTGTAAAAGACCGTACCCCGTCCATGGGGCAACCCGTTACTGAAGAAGCCGACGTATTTGTTGCCGTCCTTGAAGATATAGGTGCCGTGCCCATCCTGGCAGTTTCCGTAGATGCAGCCCTTTTCGGGGCGGGCGCCGGCTCCCAGGTATTCGCCGTCCATCCATTGGCCTTCAGCGACCTGGCCGTTGGCCTGCCGCAGCCGGCCTTGTCCATGAGGGACGCCGCGGTGGAAATCGCCGCTGTACTGGTCGCCATTGGGGTAGTAGAAGGCGCCGTAGCCCTCGGGCCTGCCGTTGCGGAAGTGCCCTTCGTAGCGGCTGCCGTCGATGTAGGCGAAAGTGCCGCGGCCGTTGTTGCACTCGCCGGAAATGCAGCCGGATTGAATGTCATTGGTTTGGGCCTCGGCTTCCTGGCGCGCCAGGTAGGCGTCGAGGATGCGGCCGTATTCGTCGACGGGCTGCCCGCGGCGCCACAGGCCGGCCCTTTTGCTGCCGTCCGGGTAGGTCATGGCGCCTTTTCCATCAGGCTGGCGCCGCCGCCATTCGCCCTCGTATTTGCTGCCGTCGGAATAATGGCATATTCCCTGGCCGTGGATCTCGCCTTCCTGAAACTCGCCGGTATATACGGCCTTGCTGGGGAAAATATAGACCCCGTGGCCGTTGAAGCAATCGCCGGAAATGCAACCTTCCAGCTTGTCGTCGTTCACCCGTTCCCGCCCACTTCGGCTCGTGAATTCCGGAGGCGCTTCCTTTCCGGCATAGCGGCCTTCCCGAAACCAGCCCGTTTGCAACTTACCCAGGCTGAGCGACTTGGCGCCCTTGCCGTGGGGCAGGCCCTGGCGCCATTCCCCTTCGTAACGGCTGCCATCGGGCCAGTAGCAGACGCCGATCCCGTCACTTTTTCCATCCTTGAATTGCCCGACATAGCGCGCCCCACTGGCAAAACGGTAAGTGCCCCGGCCATTGGCACAGTCGCCTTCCAGGCATTGGGCATGGAGCGCCGCAGCCCCGGTAAGGCAGAAAAAAGTGAAGATCAGGCTGATGTTCCTCATGAGATCATTGGATTTTGTATGGACATCGTGAAATAAAATGCAAAAGGATAAGGGTATCCTTCCTTCGGCTATCCGTGGGGGTAGCCATACAAAACAACGGGGCTTAGTCAGCAAGTATTGAATAAATTTCTATATGGAGTTACCTGGTATATTTACGAATATTACGGGAAGAATGTTGCGGGGAGAATGGTATTATATGTGCGTGACAAAAAAAGCGGGAGTACAATGAAGTTATTCTTCTCCGGGCCCTCAAATAAATGGCGCTCTTGTCATGGTTTCGCGGGTTCATGGCTGGCAATCTGCCGCCTGCCAAACCATGAAACCGTGAAACCATCCCCTACTCTCCTCTGACGAAGGCCACGGGCATTCTCCGGTCGAAGGCGCCGGTGAGGGTTGGCGTCTGGATGTTGCCGGTATACATGCGTACATTTTGGTGGACGTAGTCGAACAATTCCTGGATGGTGACGATGGCGTTGCCGTCCTGGTTGGCCTCCCCCTTGAGCCCTCTGACGAGGAAGTGGCTGAAGATGCCCGAGCGCAGGCCGCCGTCTTCCAGAGAATATTCTTCACCCTTGGAACTCATGAGCAGGGCCATCCCGCCGAAGGAGTCTTCGAAAGCCTGGTAGTATTGTTTCAGGGCGATTTGCAGCGGCGTTTTTGTAGATAGCAGGCTGCCCGAGTGGCAGGCGTCGGCAAGCACCAGCTTGTGTTTGGCCTTGCTTTCCTCCAGCAGGCTTTTGATTTCCTCGTGTTTCAGCTGGTTGTTGTAGCCGTCGAAATCGACGGGCAGGAAAGAGCCCTGCAGGCCATGGCCGGAAAAGTAAAAGAGGATCACATCGTTCTCATCCGCACGCAGGAAAGTGGTGCGCATGGCGTTGAGGATATTCCTTCGGGTAGCCTGCTCATCGATCAGCAGGCGGAGCTGGCGGTCGGGCAATGCGCCCCCTTCCGGGCTTTTCAGGAAAGCGTAGACCTGGTAAGCGTCATCGTCGGTATAGCGCAGCGGGGGCATGTGGGAATAGGTGGCCGCGCCGACGACCACCGCCCAGATCTTGACTTCCTGGTCGCGGTCGACCGGAATGGGGGCCAGGCCTTCGGCTTCTCCCTGGACGTAGAGTTTTTTGACGGGTTTGCCAAAATCCCAGATGGCGCCTACTACCCGGCCGTTGGCGTAGTACATCACGCCATTGCCGTGAGGGGTATGCTGCTTCCAGCCGCCTTCATACCGGCTGCCGCTGGCGTAATATACCGTGCCATTGCCCTGGGGGGCGCCGTTGAAGAACTCGCCGACGTACAGGGAGCCGTCGCTGTAGGTGTATTTGCCTACGCCATCGGAGCAGTAAAGGACGTTGCAGTTGCGCAGGTTGGCGGTATCTCCGGTGAAGGCGTACTTGCTCCAATCCGTCATATACTGTCCTTCCACCCATTCTCCGGTGATGGTTTCTCCGTCTTCGAACACCATTTTCCCGTTGCCGTGCCTTTTGTTGCGGGCCCACTCTCCTTCGTAGAAGGACCCATCGGAATAATACATGGCGCCTTTGCCGTGGCACTGGCCCTGTTTGAACATACCCTCGTAGCGGTCTCCATTGGCGAAGGAGAAGACGCCATAGCCTTCCTGGTGCCCGGCTTCCCACTGCCCTTCATAGCGGTTGCCGTTGGCGTAGGCCATGATGCCTCTGCCGTTGAACAGGTTGCCCTCGAAGTCGCCGGTATATTTATCCTGGTTATGGAAGCCCATGATGCCGATGCCGTCGCGGTATCCCTTTTTCCAATCGCCGGTGTATTCGTCCCCATTGGAAAAGTAAAGTGTACCTTTTCCATGCGGCTTGCCGTCGCGGAAGAGCCCTTCATAGCGGGCGCCGCTGGGATAAATACAGGCGCCTTCCCCGTTAATGCAGTTTCCCTTTAAACATTCAATCTGTGCGTTGGCCCAGGCGGAAAAGCCTGCGATGGCCAGCAGGATCAGTACCCCTCTCATAATGGTCGTTGTTTTTGTGCTGCTGTAAAAAGCAAAATTCGGTGGGTAGCAGTTGTTCCTGATAGGCGCGGTTTTTGGCGATTTAAATTATTCTGCATGGAAGATATGATATTAATCCTTTTTTGCCGGCTAATATTGTTTTGGTTTCCGGCTTTAAGAAAAATTTAGAACTATAGTTAAAGAAAGGTGAGGGGAAAGGGCACGGTGCTGCCAATAGCTGGTTTTTAGCCGCTTTTATCTTATTTTTGCCGAGAAGGTATTAACATCGAATTAATTCATAAGAAAATTGTAAAAATATGTTCAGAAAAACACTATTCGTTGTGCTCGCAGCCGCTCTGCTGGCAGCTTGTAACAGTACTGCCCGCCAAGGGGGCAAAACAGAGGCCGAAAAAACGGTACAGGAGACGGAGGTAAAAGGAAAAACCTTCGGGGAGGCCTTTTCTCCGGAGGGAAGCATCGCCTATGGCCAGATGGCGGAACAGATGGAAGGAAAGGATTCGGTAATGCTCAAGGTCGAGGGCACGGTACAGGAAGTCTGCCAGGCGAAAGGGTGCTGGATGCTGGTCGCTTCTGAAGGGAGTGAGGGAGAACCGGTCATGGTACGGTTTAAGGACTACGGCTTCTTCGTCCCCAAAGACATTGCCGGCCGCAAGGTAGTCATGGAGGGGTGGGCCTTCCGGGAAGTGACTCCGGTGGACGAACTGCGTCATTATGCAGAAGATGCCGGCAAATCAAAGGAAGAGATCGAAGCCATTACAGCGCCTAAAGAGGAAATGAAATTTCTGGCCTCGGGGGTAATATTGCTGGATGAGCAGTAAGCCGGGGTAGGAGGCAGAAAAGCATATTCCTGCTTTTCTGCCTGTATTTCTTTCTGAATGTCAACATTTTCAAAAAAGATTCGTAAGAAATACGAAAGCAATCTAGGCCCTCGTTAACAATGGCAGGCGGCTTCTGCCGATATGGCTAAAAATACAGCACCATGAATTTTCATGCAGCCAAAGCTTTCGTCCTGGACAAGCTGGAACGCGAACTCTCCGGCCGGCTCGCCTATCATGGTATTCACCATACCCTGGATGTGCTTTACACCATCGAAGAGTTGTGTTATCTGGAAAAAGTCTCTCCTTATGAAGAACTTCTCCTGAAAACGGCTGCCCTTTTTCACGATTCCGGATTTACGATCAACAACCAGGAGCACGAAAAGCTGGGCTGCCAGATCGCCCGGAAGCACCTGCCGGACTATGGGTACACTCCCCGGGAGATCGAGCGTATCTGTGGCATGATCATGGCCACCAAGATCCCCCAGTCTCCTCAAAATTACCTGGAAGAAATCATATGTGACGCCGACCTGGATTATCTGGGCCGCGAGGACTTCTACGACATCGGTTCCACTCTTTTTGAAGAACTGAAAGCTTACAACATTCTCAAAACCGAGGAAGCCTGGAACCGCCTTCAGGTCAACTTTCTGGAAAAGCATACCTTTTTCACCCGAACCAACAAGAAGCGGCGGGCTCCCAGGAAGCAGCAATACCTCCGGGAACTGAGAAAAATTGTGGGCAGCTACGAAAAAAGTTGAGTGGCAAAGCAGCGGCAAGCCAAGCCTGTACGTTATCCTGTCAGTTTGATGATATAGGCGTAATATTTTGTAAGCAGCCTCTACTTTACGCTCACTAGTTCATATTGTTCACACACTCAAGGAGGGGCTGCTTACTTTTTTTATTCTCCTCAGCAAAAAAGCATTACCTTTACGATAGCCCTGGTTTTAGTATGGCGGCCCGCAAGCCGGGGGATGCCTCATTGTTGCTGAACCAGCCATCGAAGTATCCCTTGTCCTTTTTGTGCATGCTGCCGGGCGCCAGCCGTTTCGGCTCGACATCAGCAACCGAAGCTTCAGGCAAAAGGCGGGTAAGATCCATAAAAAAAGAAAAAAGCGCTCCAAAAAGGGGGGCTCTTTTCCTCGAAGGAAAAGAGAAGCAGGCAAAAGGAAGCCTGTGCATATAAAAACAGGCAACCCCTTGCCTTTGGAGCGCTTCAAAAGTTCTACAGCGTTCTAACCATAAACGTGGCAGTACAAAGATAAGCCCTGTCATCCTGTAAAAAAATTACAGTTGAACAAGTTTTGAACAGGCCAGTTTTGGCTAAAAGTATGCCTTTTTTTTGTGTATATAACTGGTGGTCAGATACTTGCGTCGTTCAGAATTTACATGATCTCCATGTCAGTACTGCTGATCAGGCTTTCCTGGTATTGGATCTCGTATTGATCAATGAGTTCGGGGGTTGCCTGGTCAGAGGAAGTGATTACTCCCAGCGCGATCATAAAAGCAATTATTGCAGCCATAGTTTTAAACAATTTTAATTTTTGTTTAAAACTATGAGATTCGGAACGGCTCCCGTATAACTTTTTTCGCCAAAAAAAACAGGCCAGATTTTTGTATTTTTGAGCTCGTTTTTTCTTTTACGGCCTGATTATCAGTCAGGAGAGTGTTCTTAATAGAACCAATTTTCTTATGGAAGAGCTCATTCAGTTGATAAAAATAATTTCCCCCAATAAAGTCAAGGCCGTCGAACTGGTCCATTCCGGGGGGAAGAAAGGCTCCAAGATTCATCAGTTGTACCGCTACCTGGCGGCAGATGAAACCTTTTCGGAAGAAGAGCTGGTTTCAAAGTTGTATAAGGGTAAGAACAAGAAGGCCTATTTTAACCGCCTGAAGCGGGAGTTAAAGAAGCGCCTGATCAACACCCTGTTTCTGATCGATGCCACCGGCCAAGACTTTTCCGATGTGGCCAGCGCTTACTACAATTGTTATAAGAATGTGGCGGCGGTAAAGGTCCTGCTTGCCCGGGGCGCCCGCCAGGTAGCCATGCAACTGGCGGAAAGCACCTTCAAACAGGCCGAACTTTTTGAGTTTACGGAAATATTGCTGAGCCTCTCCAAAGACCTCCGTTTCCATTACGGGACCATTCTGGGGAACCGCCAAATGTTTACCTTCTACAACAACAAGGTGGATCATTATTCGCAGGTGTACCTCGCCGAACTGAAAGCGGAAGAGTATTATACTGCTCTGGCCCAGACCTTTACAGTATCCGGCGCGGCAAAGGCGGAGTTCAGCGGGCAAGCCGAGCTCTACGCCCGTGAAATGGAGGGGGTCATCGGAAAATATCATTCCTACCGCCTCAACCTGTATGCTTTCACGGTTATTGCCCTGAGGTATGAGATGGCCAATGACCATGAAAATACGATTGCCGCCTGCCGCCGGGCGGTGGCCTATTTCAAGAAGAGGCAACACCTGGCTTCCCGCCAGGCCCTTTTCAACTTCGTCTACCGGATGATACCCAGTTATATACTGCTGGGCCGCCTCGAGGAAGGAAAAGAAGCCGCCCGGCAATGCCTGAAATGGGTCGATAAAGGCCTGTTTAACTGGTTCAGGGTCATGGAATCTCTCTTTATAATTCACCTGCATACCGGAGAATACCAGGAGGCCTATGGCATTTACAAGGAAGTGGTCGGGCAGAAGAGCTTCTCCAAACAGTATTCCGGTGTTCAGGAGGTATGGCACATCAATGAGGCCTACCTGTACTATTTTTTGTCGGTGGGCATCATCAAAGCCAGGGAAAATGACCCCATCCGTAAGTTCCGGGCCTCCAAATTCCTCAACGAGGTCCCTACTTATGCCAAAGACAAACGGGGGAACAACATTTCCATCCTTATTCTGCAGGTGCTGTTCCTGCTTCAAAAGCAGGATTACAACACCATCATCGACCGGGTGGAATCTCTGCGCACCTATACCCACCGGTATCTTCGCCGGGACGAAACCTTCCGCAGCAACTGCTTTATCAAAATGCTGACCCAACTGCCGGCCGCCAATTTTCATAAAGTGGCCGTTGTCCGAAAGGCGGGAAAGTACCTGGAAAAACTGCAGTCGGTAGGCATCATCCACAACCAGAGCGCTGAACTGGAGATCATCCCCTATGAAAAACTCTGGCAATTCGTACTGGAGTCGTTGGAGGAGAAGTGAAGGGAAGTCGGAAGTGGGAAGTCGGAAGTGGGAAGTCGGAATTTTGGCTTTTGGCCTTCCGCTTTCCGCTTTCCGACTTCCCACTTCCGACTTCCGATTGGCTGTGAGAGCAGGATTCGAACCTGCACGGGGCGGTTAGCAATAACGCAAGGTTTAGTGGTCAACCCTAGCCCGAAGGCATTACGTTACGTTTATCCCGAACTCCCCACCCCCGAGACAAGAGGGCATGGCTGCCTGTTTCATCACCTCACAGTGTTTGGAAGTCGGAAGTGGGAAGTGCGAAGTCGGAATTTTTGGCTTTCCGCCTTCCGATTTCCGCTTTCCGACTTCCGACTTC
>JAGFJE010000422.1 GCA_024103175.1 Phaeodactylibacter sp. | reverse complement strand
CCATCTTCCAGGTCTTCGGTCTGGTAGACGATGCTGGTGCGGGGGTCAACGCCCACGGCTTCGTGGCGGAAGCGCCCCATGGCTTTTAAAGGAACCGGGTCGGCCAACCCGATCTCTTCCGAGGCCGGTACTTCAAAGTTATAACCGTGATCCTTCCGGTAAATGCTGTTGCCGGCATCGACGACCATTTCCTCGCTGCTTACCCAGGAACCCCAGGGGGTGGGCCCGCCCGAACAGTTGTTGAGGGTGCCGGCGAGGCTGAGGAAGGAACGTTCTACCTCCAGCGTTTCTTCATTGATGACCAGCGTGGTGGTTCCGCCCGGGCATATTAATGTTCCACTTCCCTTATCGTAGATCTTGTTTTCGGGAACATTGTCGGCCAGGGCGCCGCCTGGCCCAAAAGGGCCGGCATGGGTAGGCATCAGCTCGTGGTTCCGGATCAGGATGACCCGGCCCCGGCTGCCCGGGAACGCCGCCATGCCATCCGGTTTGTCCGGTACGAGCAGGCCGTCGCTCATCACCTCTCCTGCCCTGGAGATAACCTTGTAGGTGAAGCCTTCCGGCAGCTCAAATAGCCCGGCCGGGTCTTTAACCAGCGGGCCGTATTTATTGACCAGCAGGGGGCGGTGAGGGAAGAGGCTGCTTTCACAGGAAAAGAGCATGCCTGTTGTAAAAATAACCGCCGCCGCCAGGGAGAAAGGCAGGGTACTGAAGGCTTTCGGGGGCCTCTTTTCGGGAGTGGCCATTTCAGTCATGAGCTTTGTTTTTGCACTATTGAAAGAGAGAAAATGCCACGGCTCAACCTCATAATATCGTACAATTACCTCGGGGAGGAAATGACATTTATCATAAAGGCGCCCCTGCGCCGATAAGGTGAGTAAAAATGGCTGGCCTCAAACATGCTCCGCAAGGGGGCATTACATTGCATTCTCCTGTTCTATAAAATCCTCCCTGATTTTTTTATATTGTTTGGGAATCAAAAGCTCCTGCCATGAAAAAGCCCTTTTTCTCATTTATCATCATTATGCTTCTGTTTTGTTTACCCGGCTGTGCTCAGGAAAATACGCCTGACCCGGAAGCCCAGATCGGCGCGGCGGTAATGGCGGCGCCCGAGGAAGTCCGGGAAGGAGCCACGGTGTACGGCTATACCAACAAGGGAAACCTGGTTCTCCTCCGGGAAGGAACGAATCAACTCATTTGCCTGGCGGACGACCCTAACCGGGAGGGGTTCCAGGCTGTCTGCTATCATCAGGGCCTGGAACCATTTATGGCCCGTGGCCGCGAGTTGAAAGCCGAAGGAAAGGGCAGCGGGGAAATATTCGATATCCGCGAAGCCGAAGCCAAGGCCGGCAAACTGAAAATGCCGGATCAGCCTACTACCCTTCATCTTCTGGAGGGCCCCGGCGGTAAATACGACCCGGAAACCGGACAGGTTACCGGTGCTTATTATCGTTACGTGGTTTATATTCCCTGGGCAACGGCCGAGTCTACCGGCCTGCCTACCCGGCCCATCGTGCCCGGTGGGCCGTGGATCATGGACCCCGGCACGCACCGGGCGCACATCATGATCACGCCACCGCCAAAGGATTAACCAGGGGGCTGGTTTCCTCCATTTTAATTTCGTATATTTAAGAAGCTGTATCAACAGCTTTTAAAGCGAAACTCAGCAGGCAATATGAAAACGAGCTTTACCCTCAACGGCAAGGAGGTACAGGTGGAAACGGCGGCCGACGCCACCTTGCTCTGGACCCTCCGCGATGCGCTTAAAATGACTGGAACCAAGTACAGCTGCGGCGCTTCCCTCTGCGGCGCCTGTACCGTCCACCTCGACGGCATGCCGGTAAGGGCGTGCATGACCCCAATTTCCATGGCAGCAGGCCGGGCGGTCACGACCATTGAAGGGCTGGCAGAAGAAGAACTGCATCCGTTGCAACAAGCCTGGATCGACGAACAGGTTCCTCAATGCGGTTACTGCCAGCCGGGGCAGATCATGCAGGCAGCCGCCCTGCTGCGAAACAACCCGCAGCCCAAGCGGGAAGAGATCGTTTCGTATATGAACGGCGTCCTCTGCCGGTGCGGCACCTATCTGCGCATCATCAAAGCCATTGAACGAGCATCACAATCCAGGTAGCTATGGAAGGACAACAGGAAAGATATAAGCCGACAATTTCGCGCCGCCAGTTCCTGACGGCCGCCGGAGGGATTACCTTTGTCGTGGCCGCCGGCGCTTTCGCTCCCAAAATTTTCGCTGAAGAAAGCCGGAACGTACCCGGTGAAGATAAACAGATCACCGCCTGGGTGCGCCTGCAGGAGGACGGCCGGATCGTCATCTACAACCCGGCTGCCGAAATGGGCCAGGGCTCTATGACTGCTCTGGCCGTCATCATCGCCGAAGAGATGGACGCCGACTGGGCCAATGTGCACATCGAATTTTCCCCCATCGAACCCTCCACCTACGGCCTGCAATGGGGCGGCAAACTAGGCGGGCCCATGATCACGGTCGGCAGCCGGACGGTGCGGGGCTACTACCACGCCCTGCGGCACGCCGGCGCTCAGGCGCGCTATGTGCTCCTGCACAATGCAGCGGAAAAATGGGGGGCGCCCATTACAGAACTGACGACCGGGCCGGGTAAGGTGGTCCATAAGGCCGGCGGCCGGCAGATGAGTTTTGGAGAGATCGCCGCTTTTGCCAAAGCCCCGGCAGAACTTCCCGAAATACCGGAAGCGCAATGGAAAAAACCGGAGGATTTCCGCCTGATCGGTTCGGTGATCCCCCGTTTTGACATTCCTGCGAAAGTCGACGGCAGCGCCCTTTTCAGCATGGATATAGAAGTGCCGGGCATGGTATACGGCGCGATCTCCCGCTCGCCGGTGAATGGCTCCCAACCCGAACTGCTCAACGAAGAGGACATCCGGGAAATGGAGGGGGTGATCGATATCGTCCGGCTGGATCATGGTATCGGGGCCATTGCCGAAACCTTCGAACAGGCACTGAAGGCCAAGGAGAAATTACAGGTCAGCTGGAGCAAAGGCGCCCAGGCGGAAGGGTACGATAGTGTAAAGGCATATGCCCTGTACAGTAAGACGGCTCATGACGATGCTGCAGAAGGCGAGATCGTGGAAAGGACGGGCGATACGCGCCAGGCGCTGAAGTCGGCCCATAAAACCTATGACATCGAATACAAAACCGACTTTGCCTACCATGCTCAGATGGAGCCCCTGAACGCGGTGGTTTCCGTTGCCGCGGACGGGAAAAGCGCCGAAGCCTGGGTAGGGTCTCAGGCGCCCGATACCGCCCGCCGGGCCATCGCTGAAGTGCTGAACATCGATTTCGATGCAGTGAAATTACATCCCTGTTACCTGGGCGGCGGCTTCGGCCGGCGCTCCATGGCCGACTATGTGGAAGAAGCAACGATCCTTTCAAACCAGGTTCGGCGGCCGGTCAAGCTGATCTGGACCCGCGAAGATGACGTGCAATACGGGGCTTTCCGGCCCATCTTCCTGCAGCGCATGCAGGCCGCCACCGACGAAAAAGGCAATATTACCGCCTGGGGGCACTGCATCGCCGGCACCGGCGGCGGCCTCCTGGATTCCGGCGCCAGGATCAACTACTACACCATTCCCAACCAACTGATCGAGGTGCGCAGCGTCGATCATGGCGTGCGCACCAAACACTGGCGCTCAGTAGCCCACGCCCCCAATAAGTACGCCATCGAGGCCTTCCTCGATGAGGTCGCCCTCGATCAGGGCATCGGCCCCTACGAGTTGCGCCGCCGGTTGATGAAGGATCATCCGCGAGAACTGAAGGTGCTGGACGAAGCCGCCAGGCTCGCCAACTGGGGTTCGCCCGAAAAGGAAGGCCGCGCCCGCGGCATGGCCTTCTGCGAACGCAGCGGATCCCTTGCGGCGGCCGTAGTGGAGATCTCCCTCGGCCGGGACAGCGGCCAGATCCGCGTACACCACGTATGGGCGGCCCTCGACGCCGGTGTCGTCGTACAGCCCGACAATGCGATCGCGCAAATGGAAGGCGGCATCGTGATGGGCATCAGCAATGTACTCTATGAGAGCATCACCTTCCGGAACGGCAAGGTCCGGCAGTCCAACTTCCATGACTACCCCATCCTGCGGATGGCCGACGCCCCGGAGAGCATAGAAATTCGGCTTATTCCTTCGCAGGAGGCCCCGCAGGGCATCGGCGAGGCCAGCATTCCTTTGATGGGCGGCGCTATTGCCAATGCTTTTCTGAAACTGACGGGCAAGCCGCTGCGGCACATGCCGTTTACAGCGGAGAAGGTTTTGGAAGTATTGAAGGGGTAGTAGCCGTCGCCGGGGCTGACATTCAACCCTTCAGCCAATCATTAATTCAGCCCATGTAAATACCACCTGATTGGCCACTAATTAACCGCTCTCAGCAGGGGCATAGAGCCCTTGCCTGAGTATTGTTGCTGTGAAAATCCATTTTCCTAACCATAAAAGCTATCATCATGCCAGTACAAAGATTAAAGGAGTTCTTGGACAAGAACAAGGTCAAGTATGTAACCATCAGCCACTCGGAGGCCTTTACGGCCCAGCAGGTCGCCGCCTCCGCCCACATCCCCGGCCAGGAGCTGGCCAAAACGGTAATGGTCAAAGTGGACGGCAAGATGTCCATGGCGGTGCTGCCTGCTTCCTATCAGGTAGACTTCCGCCTGCTGAAAGAGACTACCGGCACCGACAAGGTCGAATTGGCAAATGAGGAAGAATTCAAAGGTTACTTCCCCAATTGCGATGTTGGCGCTATGCCTCCCTTCGGAAACCTCTATGACATGGATGTCTATGTTGCCGAGAGCCTTACGGAAGACGAGGAGATCGCCTTCAATGCCGGCTCCCACACGGAGTTGATCAGGATGTCGTACGACGATTTTGAAAGGCTGGTCCGGCCAAAAGTGCTGAGGTTTTCGGCGTATTGAGCCTGGGGCTGTT
>JAGFJE010000401.1 GCA_024103175.1 Phaeodactylibacter sp. | reverse complement strand
ACCCTGTCCGGATAGAGGGCAAAAGCCCCGGACTCGTAAATGGGTTCCTGTTTTTCGGGTTGGCAGGCAAAAAGGAGCATAAGCAGGAAAAGGATGGTGAAATATTTCATACGGCAAGTTGGCTTAGGTTTAAAGAATGCTGCCGATAAATGTAAGGAAAAAGGACAAATCTCCCTTTTGGCTCCAGAATATCTCTTCGGCCTTTCCCTTGCCAAAACGCCCGAAAGTACGTAAAACTACCCGCCAAAATTAAATCCTGTAACCAGGCTGTCCTCCCCTATCGCACCAGATGGACCACCCCCGTATACTCCAGTTCCACCTCATCCAGAAAGCGCACCCGGAATACATAGGTGTAAGCTCCGTCGGGCGCCTGTTTGCCTTTGAAGGCGCCGTCCCATCCCTGCGACAGGCTATTGGGCAGGAAATTGCTTTGCTCAAACACCACTGCCCCCCAGCGGTTGAAGACCTTCATATCCACCACTTCCTGCACGTTGGGCACATCGGCGAAGAGGGTGAAGCGGTCGTTGCGGCCGTCGTCGTTGGGGGAAAAGGCATTGGGAATGTAGACGGAACGCACCTCTCTCACTTCGACGCGAATGGAATCCGTGGCCGTGCAGCCGGCCGCTGTAATTCCCGTAAGGGTAAAGGTTGTCGTTTTGAGGGGTTGCAGGAGGGGTTTCAGGCAATCGTCATCGCAGATTACCAGATCCGGAGGCGTCCATTCGGCACTGGCCAGGGGGTAGTTGGTGGTGACGGGCAGGATGAGTTCGTCGCCCAGGGCGATGGACCTGTCCGGCCCCAGGTTGAGCCTCAGAGAGTCGGGGTCGTCCAGGCTGATGTCGTACTCCACCCGGCAGCCCAGGCGGTCGAAGATGGCCAGGCGATACGCCCCCCCCATTAGGTTGGAGAAAGAAGCCTCTTGGGCCATAACCACTTCTTCATTCAGGCTGATGGAGACCGGAGGGTAGAAGTTTTCGATGTCAGACACGACAATAGAACCGTCCTGATAGCCGGCGCAACTGGGGTCATCGGCGTTCACCTCTGCCGTTATGCCCCTGTCGGGCGCCACTTCGAGGGCGAGGGTGACGATGCTGTCACAGCCGATAGACGAGATGAGGGTGTCCACGTAAACGCCCGCTTCGGTAAGGGGCCTGTCGCCGAACAGGTAACGCCCCCCCTCGCAGATGGTATCCGCCGCCGAATGGAATTTGGGCTGAACGTAAACCACCTTCACATTGGAAATGACCCGGCACTTGGAGTTGGCCAGGTTGGCGGTTGAATTGGCCAGCAGGTAGCGGTAGTAATAATAGCCGCCGGAAAGCTGGGTATGCTGTATGGTGGCGCCGGTAGCGCCGGGGATGTCTTGCCAGGTGGCGCCCTCGTCGAAGCTTTGCTGCCACTGCAGGGCGGGAGTGGGGTACTGATCCCCCTGAATGGTGGCGTTCAGGGAGATGGGGTTGCCGTCTTCGCAAATGTTGGCCACTTCCACCGGCAGGATGAGGGCCGCCGGGCCGCACGCCCGGAAGGAGATGTTGTCGAGCGCCAGGTCGTTGCCGATGCCGCCGGGCGCGTTGTTGCGGAGGGTCAGCTTGACCGACGTTTCCCCCGGTTCGGTAGTGAAGGTAAAGCCGTAAGTGTTCCATTGCTCGTTCTGGGGTATGTCTCCCGTGCTGTAGCGCACCTCGTCGTTGATCAGGAAGGAAACATTGGGCCGGATGTGATCGGAAACGGAAGCCTGGATCAGGTTAATAATATCGGCGGAGAACTCGTAAAGGGTATTTTCGCAAAGGCCGTCCACGGTTTGTTCATAAAAGGCCCCTACCGAATAGCTGGCGTTGACCACCATCATATAGCCCTGCGGATCACCGCTGTTGTCTCTTGTGCGCAGCCAGGTAGGATAAAGGCCGCCCCAGGCGCCGGTATTGTTGGTGATCGTATAAAACCCATCCCGGGGAGGCGGCGACAAGGTGTAGGAATACCCGGGGGCAATGCCCGGGTCGGAGGGAATGAGGTTGGAGGCGCCCGAGCCGAAATCGCCTTCGGTGAAGATGTTTTCGCCCAGGTTGCCGGTGCAGATCTGCTGAGCGTAAATGGGAAAAGCGGCCCAGAAAGTGAGTCCGGCAAAAAGAAGCCGGATGGTAAATAGGCTCGCCGTGCTTTTATAGGTCATCAGAAATGAATTTTTATGGCGATGGGAAAAGCAAATGTAGAAAAGGTTTCCCGGTTTCCTCCAAACATACACTGAAACTTGTCTGGCCGCCGCCACAGGAAGTCTGCCAAAACCTTATCTTTGCCCCAAAAAATGATCGTAGTCACCGGAGCCGCCGGCTTCATCGGCAGTTGTATGGTTAGAAAGCTCAACGATGAAGGGCATGCCGATATCCTGATCGTCGATGAGTTCAGCCATGAGGAAAAGAACCGCAACCTGAAAGGCAAAAAGTATTCGGAAAAAGTGCATCGCAACGATTTCCCGGGCTGGCTCTGGGAGAAATACTACTTCGTCGACGCCATCTTCCACATGGGCGCCCGCACCGACACCACCGAAAAGGACTGGGATATCTTTCAGGAACTCAACCTCGACTACAGCAAAGCGCTCTGGGAATTGTGTGCGCAACACAACATCCCCCTCATCTACGCCTCCAGCGCCGCCACCTACGGCCTGGGAGAGCAGGGCTACGACGACCGCCACGACATCGTAGGCCGGCTCCACCCTCTCAACCCCTACGGCGAGTCAAAGAACCGCTTCGACCAGTGGGCGCTGCAACAGGCTGCCCAACCGCCCTACTGGTACGGCCTGAAGTTCTTCAACGTCTACGGCCCCAACGAATACCACAAGGGCAGGATGGCTTCCGTCATCTTCCATACCGCCCGCCAGATAAAGGCCACCGGCGGCATGAAGCTCTTCCGCTCCCACCGGGAAGACTTCGAAGACGGCCAGCAGAGCCGCGACTTCATCTACGTCAAGGACGTCATCGAGGTAATGTATTGGCTCTTCCAAAACCGCCCCGCCAACGGCTTGTATAACCTGGGTACAGGCACAGCCCGCTCCTTCCTCGACCTGGCGGCCAATACCTTCCGCGCTATGGGCCGGGAGCCCAACATCAGCTTCATTGATACGCCGGAAGACATCCGCGATACCTACCAATACTTCACCGAAGCCAATATGAGCAAGCTCCGGGAGGCCGGGTACAGCAAAGCGTTTTATTCCCTGGAGGAGGGGATCGAGGATTATGTGAAGGGGTATTTGATGGAAGAAGCTGCCTATTAAAAACCACCCTCAATATCAATACTCCCCTTCTCCTTCATCCGGTTCAGGTCTGCGTAATAGATCAGGTACCACTCGTCTCCGAGGCGGGCGAAGCGGCGCTGCATTGCCAGGCCGCTGCCTTTGTGGATGATCTTCTCGATGATGAGGCCTTCGCTGATGGGGATCAGCTGCTGTTCGAAATTGTTGCTCTGCAGATTGAAAGGCCGTTGGACGCGCCAATCCTCCTTTTGCCAGCGGAAGGCGGCGGAGGCGATAGTAGCGCTGTCGGCCTCGCGGGGCAGGCCCTCCAGCGGAAAGATGATGTGCTCCACCTGATAGGCGCTGTCCTGATGGAAGCGCTCGTAGAATGCCACAAAATCCTGGTATTCGGCCGGCAACTGCTCCTGCGGCGGGCTGGTTTCCCGGTTCTGGCAGGAGAAGGTGTATAGGGCGAGAAGGAAGGTAAATACTATCAGGTCCGGTTTCATGTCGTGTTCTTTTTTCTACTATAACGCGAATGAGAGAAAATGGTACAGGAGGAGAGGGGGGGGATTTTTGACCGTCTCATACGAGCTGGTTAAAATTTTTGATTTTTGATTTTTGATTTTGGATTTTTGATTTATCCGCCGTTGAGCAGGGCGGCCACTGCCGCCGCCAGGCCCTCTTCCGATGGAGCATCGGCTACCGCCACCTCTTTTACGCCCAGGCGGTGCAGGGCTGCCGCCGTCGTACTGCCGATGGCCACTACCGCCTGCCCCTCCTGTAAAGCATACTTTCCGAAATAGGCCTCGGCGTTGAGCGGGCTGGTAAAGGTGAGCACCTGGCAGAATGGGATATTAAAGGACTCAAGGGGGCGGTTATCGTACACCACCAGGCTGGCGGCCTGTATTTTACCTTCGAGCAATTGCTGTATGGATTGGCGGGAGTGCCGGGCCTGGGGAAAAAGCACCCGCCGGCTGGCCGCTTCTTCGGCGAAGGCGGCCGCCACCCCTTCCGGTTCTCCGGTACCGATAAAGTCCGGGGTAATGCCCCGTGCGGAAAGGGCCGCTGCGGTACCCCGGCCCAGGGCGGCCCACTTGAGGGTATCCGGCGCCGCCCCATCCAGGCCTTCGAAGAAAAAGCGAACCGCCTTTTTGCTGTAAAAGAATACCCAGTCGCAGGGCGGGGCCGTTCCAAAATCCACTGGAGTGAATTCGATGAGGGACTGCCCCCGCACTTCCGCTCCAATCGCTTCGAGGCGGAGTCGGAAGGGGCTGTCTTTTTTCAGTTCCCGGCTGATGAATACTGTGGGTTGCATGGGTTTATTGGTTCATTCCATCACTCCATCATTTTTACCCGCCGTAGCTTTGGGGAAGGCGGGCCATCATTCCATCCCCCTCTTCACCACAGGCTCAGCCGGGTAAAATTCCCTCATTCCTTTAACGCCTCCACCACCCGTTCCGGCAGCATATGGCTGGTGCTCTGGGAGAGGCGCACCTTTTTTACCGGCGCGTTCCAGGCGTCGGCCTTGGCGGCCCATACGTGGTAATTGCCTTCCGGGTCCTTTTCGCAATACACACCCAGCGGCATCTGGCAGCCGCCGTCCAGCAGGTTGAGAACCCGGCGTTCGATATTGGTGATGGCCGAGACCTCGGGCTGGTGGATGTGCCGGAGGGCGCGCCGGGTGGCCTTGTCGTCGGTACAGGCCTGCCAGGCCAGGACGCCCTGAGCCGGGGCGGGGATGAACTCTTTGGGGCTGAATTTCACGATATGAAAGGCGGACATATCCATTTCCAGGCGGCTGACGCCGGCGGCGGCCAGCAGAATGGCGTCGAACTGCCCTTCGCTCAGCTTGCGCAGGCGGGTGGGTACGTTGCCGCGGATATCTTTGATCTCCACATCGGGCCGGAACCCCAGGATCTGGGCTTTGCGGCGGGCGGAGGAAGTGCCCACTACAGCTCCCTGCCGCAACCGGAAAAGCGCCCCCTCTTCGACGGTTTCCCGGCGGAGGACCAGCCAGTCGGCCGGGTTTTCCCGATAGGAAACAGCGCTGATGGACAGCCCTTCCGGTGAGCGGGTGGGCAGGTCTTTCATGGAGTGGACCGCCAGGTCGATGTCGCCGCGAAGCAGGGCCTCCTCGATCTCTTTGGTGAAGAAGCCCTTGCCTTCCATCTTATCGAAGCTGAGGTGCTGAATGCGGTCGCCCTGCGTCTTGATGATGGCCAGCTCGGTTTCAAAACCGGCGGCGCGAAGCTGTTGTTGGGTGTATTCGGCCTGCCACATGGCCAGCTTGCTGCCGCGGGTGCCGATCCGTATTGTCGTACTCAAAATGCTGATTTTTGCCCCAAATATAGGAGTTAACCAGCACAATTCTAACCCGGAGGGCCGACTGTTGCCCCTGCAAAATCGAAAACGATAATCTTAACAGTACCAAACTTTTTTCTACCTTTGCCCCATGCAACTATCAGCCAGAGAATTAGCGCAATTCCTCAACGGGACAGTGGAAGGAGACCCGGAGGTAAAGGTAGGCCGCCCCAGCAGGATCGAGGAGGGGGGAGCGGGCACGATTTCTTTTCTCGGCAACCCGAAGTACGAAGAATACGCTTATTCGACAACGGCCTCCATCCTGCTGGTTGGCCCCGGTTTCCAGGCGCGTAAGCCAGTGGCGGCGACCTTGATCCGGGTTGACGATGTTTACGGAGCGGTGGCCCGGTTGCTGGAGCGGTTCGGCAATAACAACCATGAGCCGGCCGTCATTTCCAAACAGGCTTTCATTCACGAAAGCGCCTCTCTGGGTGAAGATGTGGCCGTCGGCCCTTTTGCAGTGATACAGGCCGGGGCCATGATCGGGAAGGGATGCCGGATCAAAGCACAGGCTTTCATCGGCAAGAGCGTAAAAATAGGGGAGAACGTCACCATCTACCCCGGTGTGCGGATACTCGACAACTGCGAGATAGGCAACAACTGCATCATCCACGCCAACGTCGTCATCGGAAGCGATGGCTTCGGATTCGCCCCTCAGGAAGACGGCGCCTACCGCAAGATCGCTCATGTCGGCAGAGTGGTCATTGAAGACAATGTGGAGATCGGCGCCAATACGGCCATCGACCGGGCGACCATGGGCGCCACGCGTATTGGTAAAGGAGTCAAGCTGGACAACCTGATCCAGATCGGCCACAACGTCGAGATCGGAGAGAACACCGTCATCGCCGCCCAGTCCGGCATCGCCGGCAGCACCAAGATCGGCCGTTCCTGCCGCATCGGCGGCCAGGTGGGGTTCGTAGGGCATATCGAAGTAGCCGATGGCACCCAGATCCAGGCCCAAAGCGGTGTTGCCGCACCTATTGACCAGCCTAATCACGCCTTTTTTGGTTCTCCGGCTATTGACTATAATAATTACCTCCGCTCCTACGCCGTTTTCAAGCAGCTTCCGGAACTCTACCGGAAGATCAACCAGCTCGAACGCCAGGTGAACCAACAGCAAGATGCACCAGATAAGGACTCAAGTAGTTAAAAACTGTATCTTTGCAAAAATTTTCAGCCGACGATTTTATGATGAAACAACATACGATTAAACACCCAGCTACGGTAAAAGGCATTGGGCTGCATACCGGAAAGGAAGTGATTCTCACTTTCAAACCTGCGCCTGTAGACCATGGCTATAAGTTCCAACGCCTCGACCTGGAAGGAGGGCCCGTGCTGAATGCGGATGTCAACCGGGTGGTTTCTACCCAAAGAGGCACCACCATCCGCTCGGGCGCCGCCGAGGTGAACACCGTTGAACACGCACTTTCCGCCCTGGCTGGCCTGGGTATTGACAATGTTCTTATGGAACTGAACGGCCCGGAAGTGCCCATACTCGACGGCAGCGCCGCCCCCTTTGTGGAAGCGCTCAAAAAGGCGGGGCTGGAAGAGCAGGATGCCGACCGGGAGGTGTTCGTCATCGAAGAACCCATCCACTACAAGGACGATAAAACGGGCGCAGAACTGCTCGCCCTGCCCCACGACGGTTTCGAGATCATCGCCATGATCGATTTCAACTCCAATGTGCTGGGGCAGCAATACGCGCACTACAACGGTACGACCAACTATGAAAAGGAGATCGCCCCCTGCCGTACTTTTGTCTTCCTGCACGAACTGGAATTCCTCTTCGAACAAAACCTCATAAAGGGTGGAGACCTCGATAACGCCATCGTCATCGTCGACCGCAAGATCAGCCAGGAAGAACTGGACCGAATCGCCGAAAAACTGGGAAAACCAAGCGTTACGGTAGACCAGGAGGGCATCCTCAACACCATAAAACTCCACTTCAAAAACGAACCGGCCCGCCATAAACTGCTCGACGTCCTGGGCGATATCGCTTTGCTCGGCTACCCCATCCGGGGCAAGATCATGGCCACCAAGCCCGGCCACCAGGCCAATGTGGAATTTACCAAACTCCTCAAAAAACGCTACCAGGAACAACGCAAGCTGCGGGGCAAACCCCACTACGACCCGGATCAGGAGCCGCTATTTGACGTGGTACAGATCTCGAAATGGCTGCCTCACCGCTACCCTTTCCTGCTGGTGGATAAGATCATCGAGCTTACCGACACCTATGTGGTAGGGGTCAAGAATGTGAGTTTTAACGAACACTTTTTTCAGGGGCACTTCCCCGACAACCCGGTCATGCCCGGTGTGCTGCAGATCGAAGCCATGGCGCAAACCGGCGGCATGCTGGTGCTTTCCACCGTGGAAGACCCCGGCAACTGGGACACTTACTTCCTGAAGATCGAGAACGCCAAATTTAAACACAAAGTCGTTCCCGGCGACACGGTCCTCTTCAAACTGGAGCTCGTAGCTCCTATCCGCCGTGGCATCTGCCAGATGCTAGGCACTGCCTATGTGGGCAACAGGATCGTATCTGAAGCCGAGTTAACTGCTCAAATCGTCAAGCGCTCATAACAATGAATTACTACAATAGCAACTTGAACAGTGTCATCCATCCTGATGCCAAGATCGGCGAGAACGTCACGATCGGGCCCTTCTGCTACATCGATAAGGATGTAGAAATCGGAGATGACACCTGGCTGGGGCCCAACGTTACGGTCTTTGAAGGGGCGCGCGTCGGTAAAGGCTGCCGGATCTTCCCGGGGGCTGTCATCGCAGGCATTCCGCAGGACCTCAAATTCAAGGGAGAGCCCACCACGGCCGTGATCGGCGATTATACCACCGTTCGGGAATATGTCACCGTCAACCGGGGAACGGCTTATGCCGAAACGACCAAAGTGGGCAGCCACTGCCTGCTGATGGCCTACGTCCATGTCGCTCATGACTGCATCATCGGCGACCACGTCATCCTGGCCAACAACGTCAACCTGGCCGGGCATGTAGAGATTGAAGACTGGGCCATACTCGAAGGGCTGGTCGCCGTCCAGCAGTTCATCAAGATCGGCAAACACAGCTTCATCGCCGGCGGGTCCCTGGTGCGAAAACACGTGCCCCCCTACGTCAAAGCCGCCCGGGAACCGCTTTCCTACGCGGGAGTAAACAGCATCGGCCTGCGCCGGCGCAACTTCTCCGCCGAACAGATCAACCTCATTCAGGAGATTTACCGCATTCTTTTCGTAAAGGGATACAATACCTCCCACGCCCTGGAAATTATCGAAGATTCCCTGGAACCTACACCGGAACGGGAAAATATCATTTCCTTCATACGTAGCGCCGACCCCGGCATCATGAGAGGGTTCCAGCAGATCAACGGCAGTAATGTAGATGAAGATTGAACTGGACAACGTCGGCAAAAGGTACCGGATGGAGTGGATACTCCGCGGCGTCAGCCTCCACTTCGAGGCCGGTAAACAATACGCCATCACCGGGCCCAACGGATCGGGCAAATCCACCCTGCTCAAGATCCTCTCCGGCCACCTGACGCCCTCTAAAGGCAAGGCCAGCTTCTTCCACCAACAAAAAAAACTGGACAACGCTACCGTTTACCGCCACCTCTCCTATGCCGCCCCCTATATCGAACTCATTGAAGAACTCTCCCTCTGGGAAGCCCTGCAGTTCCACCTCCGTTTCAAACCCCTGCGCAACGGCATGGGCGCCAACGAAGTGCTGGGCCTGCTCCGCTTCAAAAAAGCCCGCAACAAAGCCATCCGCGACTTTTCCTCCGGTATGAAACAACGCCTCAAACTCGCCCTGGCCATCTGCTCCGATACCCCCCTGCTGCTGCTCGACGAGCCCACCACCAACCTCGACAAGGAAGGGGTGGCCTGGTACCGACAACTCATCAACGACTACAGCGCCGGCCGCCTGCTCATCGTCGCCTCCAATGTGGATGTGGATTTTGAATTTTGTGCGGAGAGGGTGGATATTTTGGACTTTAAGTAGTTGGCAAACCTTTAACCAAGGGGCTGATCTCTGTCTCCTATTTTTTTTTCGATTGTCAGCGCGGCCAGGTAGGTCTCCATTAACTTTGACAGGCTCATGTTTTGTTCTCTGGCGTAGAGCTTTGCCTGTTCTACAACATTTTTATCCAGCTTCAAAGTCAGTTTGGAATCCATAGTGATCTTTATAAGTACAAAAATAAAATGATCGTACGCTTGGTGCAATAGCCGTCATCTACTATCCTTTATCTTCCACAAAGAGGCAGAACAACCCCGCCGCGATCATCCCCACGCCCCCTACCACCAGGGCATAGATGGCCTCGCCTTCAAAGAAGAACCCCACGATAAAACCAAGAATAGTAGCCGCCACGATCTGCGGGATGACGATGAAGAAGTTGAACACCCCCATGAAGTACCCCATTTTGTTGGAAGGCAGAGCCCCCGCCAGCATGGCATACGGCATGGACAGGATGCTCGCCCAGGCGATGCCGACCCCCACCATGGAGAGGAGCAGCAGCATGGGGTCGTTTATAAAATATACGGATATGAGCCCGAGCCCGCCCAGCACCAGGCAGATCAGGTGGGTGACGCGGCGGCTCGTATATTTGGCCAGCACCGGCAGGGTGAAGGCCACCAGGGCCGCTACGCCGTTGTACACGGCAAAGCAGAAGCCCACCCAGTCGGCCCCTTCGTTGTAGAGGGCGGAGGTAGGGTCGGTGGTGCCGTAAATGTGCTTGGTGACGCCGGCTGTGGTGTAGATCCACATCGAAAATAAGGCAAACCAGGAAAAGAACTGCACGACGGCAAGCTGCTGCATGGCCTTCGGCATGCGGAGCAGGTCGCTCATGATGGCGACAAAGCCGTTCTGATATCGGCCGCTCTGCTTCATGGCCCCGGCGAGCACCCACAGCATGCCCACAAAGAAGATGGCAAAAACCAGAATGTACAGCTCTTTATTCAAATCCGCCCGGAATAACAGAGCAATGAATACGGCGCCCAGCAGGGCCGTCAGGGCGCCCACCCGAAGGAGGCGTTTGCCTTCCCTTTGGTACTCTTCCGGGCTCAGCGCTTCCGCTTCAACGTGATCGGTGACATTGTCTTCAAACTGGTGCAGCTCTTCCGGAGGATACTCTTTGGAGCGGATCACCGTCCACAACACGGTGACAAAAAACACGATCCCCCCCAGGTAAAAAGACCACTTCACCGAGTCGGAGATCTCGCCCGGAGGAGCTACATTGCTGATGCCGAGCCAGTTGGCCAGCATCCAGGGCAGGGCGGAAGCCACCACCGCTCCCGTGCCGATGAAGAAACTCTGCATGGCGAAACCGGTGGTGCGCTGTTCGGAGGGCAGGTTATCGCCCACAAAGGCCCGGAAGGGCTCCATGCTGACGTTGATGGAAGCGTCCATGATCCAGAGCATGCCGGCCGCCACCCACAGGGTGGGCGAATTGGGCATCAGGCACAGGGCAATAGAGGCCATGATGGCGCCCACCAGGAAGTAGGGGCGGCGGCGGCCCAGCCGGGGGTGCCAGGTGCGGTCGCTGAAATACCCGATGATGGGCTGCACGATCAGCCCCGTCAGGGGAGCGGCGATCCAGAGGATGGGGATCTGCTCTACATCGGCGCCCAGGGTCTCGAAGATGCGGCTGGTATTGGCGTTCTGGAGGCCGAAACCGAACTGAATACCCAGAAAGCCGAAGCTCATATTCCAGATCTCCCAGAAACTGAGGGCCGGTTTTCTTTTTAAAGCTGGTGTTTCGGTAATCATGGCAGTGCGTGTTTATTGACCAGGATAACGGGAATTTCAGGATTTACCCTGTGAAGTAGTTCGCTGTACTTCACAGGGTGAACAGGATAAAAGCATTTCCTGATGGAAAAGACAATTATTTAGGGCAAGATATTGAAATTGGGCAATTTAATGCACCTCCTTTCTGGAGAAATACTTTACTTTCAATCAAAAAGCTATGAACGCTCTTTGCCTTCCGCCGGTACTGTCTGTGCTGCTGGTTATCCTTGCCTTCACCCCGGCCTCGGCCCAATCCGGCCAGCATAATGGTGTAAGTTTCACCGTTCAGCAGCGGGCCGCCCCTGCTCAAAAGGCCGCTCCACCTGTATATAAAAAATTCTGGCCTGCCGTACAGGCAATGGACTGGGCCGACGCCCGCCGGCTGGCTTCCGAAGCGGAGTGGGAACAAGCCCTGACGGCTTTCAACCAGCTAAGGCAGGGCCGGTATCCCGAAGCGGCGGCAGCCTTTCGGGCGCTGGAAATAAAGACGCCACACGAAAAACTACGGGGGTTGTACCGCAGGATTCACCACCACCTGCTCTTCCTGCAAAGAAAATGGCAGGAACTGGCAGAACTGGATACTGCCGACGCCATGGTGCAGGCCTTTGCCCGCATACCCGGCGAACGCTTTGCGCAGATCAGCGAAAAGGAAGAAAAATATCCGCTGCAGCTCAGCATCACCGGCTGCCCTATGGCCGAAGTGGAGGTAAACGGAAAGAAATACTGGTTCTGGCTGGATACGGGAGCGTCCCTCAGCATTATTTCCGCCCCCGTGGCGGAAGCGACAGGCGCCACTTTCCTCGAAGGGCAGGCCGATGTGGGCACCAGCACCTCCGGCAAAGTCCGCACCGGCTTCGCCTATGCAGACAGCCTGTCCATGGGCCCCTACCGCTTCTACAACCACCCCATACTGGTGATGGATACCACCAACCTGCGGTTCACTCTCGATGACGGCCGGCAGCTCCACATCGACGGCATCATCGGCTGGCCCGCCCTGATGCAGATGCGCCTGGAACTCGACTTCGGCGGAGGCTTCTACCGCATACGGGAGGAAGCCCCCCCGACACCTCGCAACTTCTTCTGGATGGGCTACCCCATTGTGGAACTGCAGAGTGCGGAAGGCATCCCGCTGGCTTTCGGGCTGGATTCGGGCTCGGCCAACACCTCTCTGGCCGCCCCTGTTTTTGAGAAACTGAAGCTCAAAAAAGTATACCGAGATACGATCAAAGTGGGGGGCGCCGCCGGTTTCGAAGAATATGAAACCCGCATCGCCCCGAAGGTAGGCCTCCAACTGGGGGAATACCTGTTCGAGCTGGAAAAAGTGAGGGAAGAGCGTGAAGAACATGCCTTTTTCTTCCGGCTGGACGGAACCCTCGGCAGCGACCTGGCGCGGGAGGGGGTGATGGTGGTGGATTTTCC
>JAGFJE010000373.1 GCA_024103175.1 Phaeodactylibacter sp. | reverse complement strand
GGATGCCGGCCATGAGCCCCAGGAATATCTGCCGCTCCAGAAGCGGCCGCAGGTTGAAAGCGGCGGTGGCCATGCCGACGATGGCGCAGGCGTAAACCGTAACCGGCGCCCGCATCGGCCCGGGGATGCCCGGCCAGAGCAGGGCGATGATCCCGACGAGGAACAGCGCAAAGGGCCAGGCCCGCCAGGGCGACCGGGCTATAAGGCCGCCTTTACTAGACTTTGGACGTGCAGCCATTTTAAGTCGGAAGTGGGAAGTCGGAAGTCGGAATTTGAGCCAGAATGGGCGCTCAACGCCTTCTTTTCCGCCTTCCGCCTTCCGATTTCCGCCTTCGACGTCGGTCGTCCAAAGTCCAGTCAGTGGCCGATGAGGTCCTGAAAATGCCGCAGGAGGTCTTTGGCGGCCGCCTCATCACCTGTCTTTTGTTCATAGATGACACTGGATTTCAGGTAGAAAGGTTCTCTTTCTTCCAGTTTCGACCGTATGAACCACAGGAGGCTTTCCTGGTTCAGCCCTTTGAGGAGGGGGCGTTTCTCCTGCTCCCGGGCCAGGCGGCGGGCCAGGACTTCCGCCGGGGCGCGGAGGTAGATGGTGACGCCTTGCCGGTTCATCCAGCTCATGTTGTCGTGGAAACAGGGCGTGCCGCCGCCGCAGGAAATTACGGCGTCCCGGAACCTGGCCATTTCACGGAGCGCATCGCGCTCCCGTTCCCGGAAATAAGGTTCTCCTTCCTCTTCGAAGATGGACCGGATGCTTCTGCCTTCCCTGCTTTCGATCCATTCGTCGAGGTCAAAGAAAGGTACGGCCGCTCCGTTGGCCAGCCGCCGGCCGGTGTATGATTTTCCGCTCCCCATAAAACCGATTAAAAATACTCGCATATTCAGCTGTAAAACAATTTGTATCCTCGCAAGTTACTATAAGAGCAGCAGCAATGCCTGGCCGCCAAAACTTTTATTACATTTGCATGGCTTGTTCAGAGGCCATTCTTTTCAGCTTCCAGGCAAGCGCTTACAAAATTAATGATCATGAACCGATTCATTTTGCTGGCTACGATTTTTCTGGCCGTTTCGTGTAGCAATGACAAACAACCCGGAGGGCAGGGTGAAAAATCTCTGCCGGAGATCAAAAGTGATGGCCCGATCCGTACTTCCGACATCATTCGCAGCCCAGTCTCGGCTAATGAACCGATAGATACGGTAAATGTAGCCAAAATCACCTTTGAAGAGGAAAATTATGACTTTGGAGAAGTGGATGAAGGAGCGATAGTAGATCATGTTTTCCGGTTCACCAATACGGGCAAAGCGCCCCTGCTGATCAGCGGCGCCCGTTCCACCTGTGGTTGTACCGTCCCGGAATGGCCTAAGGAGCCGATCCCGCCCGGCGTAAGCGGTGAGATCAAAGTGAAGTTCAATACCCAGGGCAAAAAGAACAAGCAAACCAAGCCGGTAACGATAGTGGCCAACACGTACCCGGCAACCTCAAAAGTCTTCCTGGAGGGTTTTGTCCGGCCATCCGCGGAGCAACAGGGGCCTTCATCGGAATAATTATTTAAATTTACCCGCTTAAATAATAGGCAAGCAAACGAAAATCCATTCAAAATGACATCATTCGATATGCTTTTACTACAGGCCGGAAATGCAGGCATGTACAACCTCATTTTCATCGGCGCCATGATCCTGATCTTCTGGCTGTTTCTCATTCGCCCCCAGCAGAAACGGCAAAAGGAACAACGTTCTTTTATGGAAGGCCTCCAGAAGGGAGATGAGGTAGTCACCGCCAGCGGCATAATCGGGCGGATCAATAAAATAGAAGACGACGTCATTACTTTGGAAGTGGCCAATAAAACGTATATTCGGGTATTGCGGTCTGCGGTTTCCAAAGAAATGACAGACTCCTTCTCCACACCAGATGATAAGGATAAATAGAAAAGCATTTACAGTCAAGATCAAAGAAGACAGGGCTACCCTCCTTGCCTGTATCGGGATAGCCTTTGTCTTTTGGCTGTTGATCAAGCTCTCACAAACCTATCGCACAGAGAAGCCGGTCTATTTTCAATTTGAGATCCCTTCTGATAAAGCCCTTTCCTCCGTAGCTCCCGAGAATATGACCGTGCAGCTCGAAGGCACGGGCTGGGACCTGGTATTCGAATCCTTTGCCAGCCGCACCGTACAACTCGCCTATGACATGTCCGGGATCAGTAACCTCCACCTCAACCGGGCACAGTTGCGTTCGGATATCCTGCAGAATCTCCATTCCGATGACATTAACGTCCTGGAGATCAACCCGGAGAGCCTCAACCTCGAGCTGGAGGCCAAAGCCTCGAAGCTGGTGCCGGTCCTCGTGCGGGACAGCCTGAGCTTCGCTCCGGAGCACCACCTGAAAGCCCCGGTTGAAGTCAGCCCTGATTCGGTAGAAATTACAGGGCCCGCCTCCCTGGTTTACGCCATAGAACAATGGCCTACCGATTCGGTGTATTTCCCCGGCCTTAAGTCTACCGTTACCCAGGTTATGCAGCTGAAGCGGCCCGCGCCCGAACTCTCGCTTTCCATAAAACAGGTAGAAGCCAGAATACAGGTGGAACCCTTTACCGAAAAAACCATGTACGTCCCTCTGGTGATAAAAAATGCGCCCGACAGCTTGCGCATCTTTCCTGAAAAGATCACCGTAAGCTGTAAGCTCGGGCTCAGCCGCTACGATTCTGTGTCCTTTCGGGATTTTATCGCTGAAGTAGACCTCGAGGGGGTGTCCCCCAATTCACCGAACAACAGCGTCCCCGTCGTGATCACCCAAAAACCGAATTTTGTAGAGACCTTGCAGTATACGCCAAAATCGGCCAAGTTTTTCATCGTGGAAAAACCGGAAGTACCCGTGGAAGAAAGCCCCAGGTCTGAGTGAAATTTTGTATTTTCCCGAAAGATTATTGGGCCGGCAGCCCAGCCGTTGATCTCAGCATGGGAAACTGCCGGATGACTGAAGGATGACAAAACGACTTTTTTAGTATGGCAGGACATAATAAATGGTCAAAGATCAAGCGAAAAAAAGGGGCCGCAGATGCCAAGCGCTCCAAAATGTTTAGCCGGATCATCAAGGAAATTACCGTAGCCGTCAAAGAAGGGGGGAGTGGCGACCCGGACTTTAACCCCCGCCTTCGGTTAGCGGTCGCCAACGCCAAAGGGGTCAACATGCCCAAGGAAAATGTTGAAAGAGCCATCAAAAAGGCGCTGGAGTCGGGAAGCGGGGACCTCCATCAACCGACTTATGAGGGCTACGCCCCCGGCGGGGTCGCCGTTTTCGTAGAATGCACGACCGATAACCTCAAACGCACCGTGTCCAGCGTGCGGTCAATTTTCAGCAAAGGGGGAGGAAACCTGGCTACTTCCGGCTCCGTTGACTTCCTCTTCGAACGCAAAGGCATTTTCATTATCGAAAAAGGGGATCACAACCTGGAGGAACTGGAACTGGAACTGATCGACGGTGGCGCCGAAGACCTGGAAGTGGATGAAGAAAGCGGGGAGATCACCATTACGGTAGATTTTACCGATTTCGGCAATATGCAAAAGAAACTCGAAGCGTTGAACATCGAGCCCAAAAGCGCCAACCTCGAACGTTTTCCTACAACTACAACTACGCTCAGCCTCTCAGATGCCAAATCTGCCCTGAACCTGATCGAAAACCTGGAGGAAGACGATGATGTACAGAATGTCTTTCACAACCTTGAAATGACGGAGGAACTGGAAGCGGCGCTCGAAGAATAAATAATTAACGCAATGTGTATGGTATCCGCATATTCATTCCATTATTCCACCATTCCATCATTCCATCATTCCATAAAAAAAACTGCCCCGCACATCCCGTAAGGGCGGCGGGGCAGCCCACACACTATGAGAACACCCATTAGCTCTTTTGTATTAGTTTTTGGGCTTTGGCGAAAATTCGCTCGATCTTGACTTCCTTATTATAGACGCTCAACTCCCTTGAGAAGTTATACTCAAAAATGTTATTGTTTTGTTATAATATTTCAATTTGGTTAAGACAGCCTTTATATCGCACTAAAAACCAGCTGCTTATCCCCTTAAGGCTCCATTTTTAACAACCCCTGAATTTGGCTTGTGGCAACACTGAAGCATTCCGGATAAAATCCTTACCTTAGAACTCATTCATTCATTCATTCATTCACTCATTCATTCACTAATTCCCCCACTCACTCCATCGCCATGATCAAACCTAAAAGTGTCGAGGAAGTCATTGAAACGGCCCGCATCGAGGAGGTGGTCCAGGATTTTGTCAACCTCAAGCGGAGAGGGGTGAACATGATCGGGTTGTGCCCTTTTCATGCGGAGAAGACGCCTTCCTTTACCGTGTCGCCTTCCAAGGGCTTTTACAAGTGTTTCGGCTGCGGCAAAGGGGGGGATGCCGTGAATTTCATCATGGAGCTGGAGCAGATGGACTTCCCGGAGGCGATCCGTTATCTGGCCAAAAAGTACGGCATAAAGCTGGAAGAAACGGAAGTGTCCCAGGAAGTCAGGGAAGAGCAACAGTACCAGGAAAGCCTCTTCCTGGTCAATGAATACGCCAGGCAGTACTACCAGGACCAGCTCTTCAATACGGATGTCGGCAAGAGCGTGGGCCTTAGCTATTTCCGGGAGCGGGGCTTCCGCGAAGAAGTGATCCGCAAGTTTGGGCTCGGCTTTGCCCCCGACAAAAAGGATGCCTTCACGCTCAACGCCGTCAACAAAGGCTACAACCCGGAATTGCTGAAAAAGCTGGGGCTGACCAGCCAGTACGGGCGCGATTTCTTCCGCAACCGCGTGATGTTTGCCATCCACAACCTGTCGGGCAAGGTCATTGGCTTCGGTGGGCGCATTCTCGTCAAGGACATCAAGGCGCCCAAATACATCAACACACCGGAGACGGATGTTTACAACAAGAGCAAGGTGCTGTACGGCGCCTTCTTTGCCAAGCGCGCCATCCGCAAAGAGGACGAATGCATTATGGTGGAAGGGTATACGGATGTGCTCTCCCTCCATCAGGCGGGTATCGAGAATGTGGTGGCTTCTTCCGGAACCTCCCTGACCGTCGAACAGATTCGCCTGGTCAAGCGCTATACCGAGAACATCAAGATCCTCTACGACGGCGACCTGGCCGGCATCAAGGCCGCCCTGCGCGGGCTGGGCATGGTGCTGGAAGAAGGCCTGAACGTCAAGATCGTCCTCCTGCCGGAAGGGGAAGACCCGGATTCCTACCTCCAGAAGGTGGGCACAGAGGCCTTCCGGGAATACATCACTCAGGAAGCCAAGGATTTCATCATGTTCCAGGCGGGCCTGCTGCAGGATGAGGCCGCCGGCGACCCCATCAAAAAAGCTAAGTTGATCAAGGAGATCGTGGAAAGCATCGCCCGGATACCGGACCCGCTGAAACGGTCGCTCTACGTGCGGGAGTGCGCCCGCATCATGGAGGCCGATGAGCAGCTCCTGGTCAATGAGGCCAATAAGGTGGTGGCGCAAAAATTCAGAAAAGGCCAACAGGAAGAACAACGCGCCCAGCTTAAGGCGGAGGCGCCGCAACCGGATGAGATCTTCACTACTTCTACGCCCAGGGCCCCGGAAAAACAGGCGGCCACCGGCGATGAGTTTCAGGAGAAAGATATTGTCCGTATACTGGTCGCCGGGGGAGGGGAGGTGTTCGATAAAGAAGAGAATATCACCGTGGCCCAGTACATCCTGAGCAACATCGAAGACGTGATGGACAACTTCGACCATGAGCTCTACGGCCAGGTCGTGCGGGAGTGCCACAACAGGTTACTGTCCGGTGAACCGGTCAACACCGACTACTTCCTCAATCACATCGACGAAGACATACGCCAGCTGGCCATCAACCTGCTCAGCACCCCCTACGAATACAGTGAGAACTGGGAAAAGCGCTGGGATATCTTCCTCACCACCCAGAAAATGCCGGATGAGAACTTCACCCGCGACAGCACCCAGGCGCTCAAGCGGTTCAAACTCCGAAAGCTGAACAAAATGATCCGGCAGAATGCGGAGAAGATAAAGGCCCTTTTCGAGCAAAAGTCGGACGACTACATGCTCTACCTTAAACTGGACCAGAAACTCAAGGCTTTGCGCAATGAACTGGCGGAGGAATTGGGGACGGTGGTGTTGTAGGCAGGAGTTTACTTTTTTTGTTGCTGTAGTTCTTCGGGGCCTAGTCCGATGGCCTTCAGGTAAATATCAAGGGCTTTTTTGAATTCACCATTTTCGCGTTCCAGGTCACCCACCGATTGCCAGACATTGGCCAGGCCGAGCCCTGCTTGTTCTTTTTGGTACAATTCAATGGCCTGCTCGTAGAGTTTTCGCGCCTCATCCGGGTTGCCCAGAGCGCGGTTTTCAAAGGGATGGTCGGTGATTACCACAACTCCTTTAGCACGAAGCCACTCCGCCAGTTCCTTAACCGCCAGCCGGTGCTCTGTACCTTCATGTGCATAAGAAACGAAAATACGGGGTGAGGC
>JAGFJE010000367.1 GCA_024103175.1 Phaeodactylibacter sp. | reverse complement strand
GATTGTTAACGGCATTAAGAAGTTTTAATGCTTAGTTAAACCCGTCCGCTTAAGAATAAAGTAACGAAGCCATAACACACCTTAACAATTCCCTCCCTTTTCTTTGTTCCCGAAACCAAAACAATCTACAAACTATGAAAACGATCATCATCACCCTGGTAATGGCTGTAGCCAGCCTATTCACCCTAAACGCACAACGCAACTCCTTCTTTATCGGCGCCAATGGAGGCGGCAACTTTTCCAAGTTCAAGTTCACGGAAGACCTGGCGGAACTGTACCCCAACTCCAACCCGGTATTTGGCTTAAACGGAGGAGTCTCCCTCGGTTTCGAGATCCAGAACTTCACCATCAGCAGCGGCATACAGTACATCCAGAAAGGAGGCGAATACCAGACCGACAACTTCGACGACGAGATCGGCACCGGCTTTTTTACCGGTAAGGAGAAACTGCACTACATTTCCGTGCCGGTGCTGGTGGGCTATCGCCAATACGTCGCTCCGCGCTTTGCCTTCTCCATCGCCATCGGCCCGTCCTTCAATTTCGGCCTGAGCGGCAACCTGGATGAGACGACCGAATACTTTGGCAAGGATGAGACAGTCCTGAACAATTATAAGGTTGCCTTTGGCAATGGCCTCAATGAAGACTACCGCCCCATGCAGGTGGGCTTCCAGGTGTCTCCCGGGCTGGTCGTCGCCATTAATGACAACAGCAAAGTTACCTTCAACGTGACCTGGGACAGCGGCGTCGCCGATATTTTCAACCCGCGTTATAAAGACGCCAACGAGTTCTTCAGCATCAACAAGGGCGACCAGTTGGCCCGCTCCACCGTATTCTCGGTGGGCTACGAATACCACTTCAATTTCGCCGACCGCTATTAAAACTTTGCTGCAAAACCTGCCTGGCGGCCGAGATGGCGCGGCAGGCAGGTTTTGCGGCTCCAAAAACCCACACCAATATGCTGATCTGTAATAATTGTTTCACCGTCAACCCCGATGGCGCTGAACGCTGCCAGCACTGCAATATGAAAGGCAACTTCAGCCATCAGGATGATGAAGGAAGAACCGGCGACCCGCTCGAGCCGGAAGATGGTATGATACAGTGCCTAAACTGTGGCAGCGAAACCCCGGCCGATGCGCACAAATGCGTGGAATGCCACTTCCCCCTCCCCGCAAAGGCAACTGCGAGAAAAATTGAATCGAATTCCCCCGCCTGGAGAAGCCTCCGGGCAGGATAAAAGAAATAACCATGTCTAGAAGAAAAGCAGAATTGTTCAACCTGTCCTTTCTGGACTTATTGACCAGTGCCCTCGGAGCGGTGATCTTCCTGTTCATCATCACCCCCAAGGGAGGGGCGCCTGCCGCCAAGGTACAACAGGCGGCAGTGTATATAGACACTTCTGACATGAAGGTCTTCGGCGCCCTGCATGACAGCCTCCGCCACAAAAGGGTCGGAGATACCCTCTTTGCCGTACTGGTGGATTACAAAGACATGCCGGAAGAGCCAAAGCCGCAGGCTTATACTCCTCCTCCCCGGCAGCAGGTGCCGGAGCAGATAAAGACGCCGCCGGAACGCACCTCCCGGCCGGAACCAAAAAAAGAAGAGCCGCAAAAGAAAAACAATGAAGAAGAAGTCAAAACCCCAAAACCTCCCGTTCAGCGCCCGGAGCCTGCGCCGGAGCCCCGTACCTACAAGGGAGACGCTCCGTCTGTGCCCTGCAATGTTTCCTTTGAGATCAGCTGGCGCAGCGCGGAAGATAATGTAGACCTTTTCGTATGCAAAGGAGGAGACTGCGTTTACGGCGGAAGGAAACGGGACAACAACATCGGCCAATGGGACAGCGGCAAGTCCCGCAACCGCCTGTTCGGCAACGACCTGCGGACCAACCAGGAAGCCGTCCGCCAGTTTGACAAGGCCATTCCCGGAGAATACAAGCTCTACGCAGAATACAAGGCCAGTGAAAAGAACCGGTCGAAGGTGATCATCAACGGATTAATCTACACCAAAAACGAACAGGGGCAGGAACAGGGTGATTCGTTCACCACTTCGCTCACCCTGGGCGGGCCGCGCGTGCTGCTGGGCACCGTCGTGCTTCAGGAAAACGGCAATTTCAAATTCAGCAGTAAATAATCCTATTTTCGAACCATCTCAAGCCTTACAGATATGTTTAACTCCAAGAGCTTTCAACTGATCATCAGCATTTTGGCGGCGGCCGTAGCCTGGCTCCTGCTGATCCTTCTGAGCAACCTTTTTGACCCCTCCACCGGCATACACCGCCTGCTGGAACTCCTGGGCGGAAGCGGCAAGGGATACATTCAGGCTGCCATCTATGCTTTATTCACGTACAGCCTGTTTGAATTGTACGAGAAGCAAAAGTTTATCAAGGGGCAGTACGAAGGCTTCGGGCTGGGCCTGCTGCCCGTCCGCGACCAATTGGTTCTATCCCCTGAGGAGGTGGCCAAGATCAAACTGGATACGATCAAGCTGGAAATGAGCGGCAAGAAAAACCTGTTGGTGGCCGATTTCATCAAGAAGGCCTGCACCCAGTACCGCAACGATCAGTCGGTCAGCGAAACCCTGCAGGTGTTCAACGCCCAGGTGGAAACAAGCAAGGGCGAACTGGAAGGGCAACTGGAAACGGTGCGCTACCTGCTGGGCGCCGTGATCTCCCTGGGCTTCATCGGCACCCTGATCGGATTGTCTTCTTCTATCGGCATGGCCCACCTGGCCAGGACCATGGAAGGCATGCCCGAGATCACGCGCAACCTCAATGTGGCGTTCGACACTACCCTGGTGGCGCTGCTCACCGGGCTGGTCCTGAACTTTTTCTACCACCGCTACCTGGAAAACCTGGATACCTTCTACTCCCGGACCAAGGCTTATGTGATAGACAACCTGATCAGCCGGATCTATAAGGCGGCGGCTTAATAAGACATTGCGGAAAGGTTATATTGCTGTATTGTTATATTGCCTGGTGGCGCCCACACTTATGGCAATATAGCAATATAGCAATATACCCCCATCCCTCACTTCCTCATTTTCTTCCCCCGGTAAGCCTTCAGCACATAGCAATCCTCCTTAACGATGGCGGTAAACAGGTCTGCTTCCTGGATGAGTATCTTGGCGGTAGTCTGTTCAATGGCGGCAATTTCCACGCGGACCCCCTCCCCTTTCAGGTGCCGAACGAGTTCCACATAATCCGAATCCCCGGACAAGATAATGATAGTATCCACCTTGGTGGCGATCTGAGTGGCCTTGATGGTTAGGGGGATGTCGGCGGATTTGTGGCAGGGGACGACCGAGCCGTGGAAATTGTGCAAAAGGCGTTCGGCCAGTTTCGGAGAGATGCTGACGCCCTCCCGAAAGTACATCAGGCGGCTCAGCCCCCTGCCGTCCAGCAGCTTGGGGATCAGCTTATCAAAGTCGATAAGGACATTCTTATCGTCCATAAGGTGATGCAGGCTCTTTTCTATGTTGTTCCCGTCAATCAGAATGGCTACAGACTGATTGATGTTGACCTTCACTTCAGGGTATTCGCTCATGATGGTGGTTTTTGCGCTACAAATGTAGGAAGAAACTTCAAAACGACACCATCAGGCAAAGCCGCGCTAGTGCGACTAGACCGAATTAACGGGAGATTTCGCAGGCCCTTAACGTCCTGGTTCACAGTAGCTTAAATTAGCCCATTAATTCGTTCCGCTTTCACTAGGATTTTTCCAGTTTTTCCTTTGAACTCAGCGCATAAAGGGCGAAGGTTGCCAGCCAGTGCTCTCCGGCGTAGTCGCCGCTGGTGATCTGGGGCAGGCTTTTGGCCATGTGCTGCGCTGCCAGGTAAGTAAGTTCCTCTTTTTGACCGGGAAGTTTCGGAGCGATGGAGTACAGCACCCAGGCGCGGCTGAAATTCAGGCCGTCCAGATGGACGAGCTTGCCATCGGTGCGGTCGCTCACCTCGGCGGGTTGGAGCACCTTCCAGTTGGGAAGGAAGCCGGTGAACCAGTTCTGGAATTCTTCCCGGCTCAGAATGCGGCTCATAATGTCGGCTTCCTCCAGGCAGGGCGACAGGAAATCGAAACCGCTGGGTTCCCAGGACACCGGGCACCCTTTGTCTTTATAGTAAAAATCGCGGGCGCGAAATTCCACGAGCTGCTTCAACTCCCATTTTTCCACGGCAACGGCGTAATCCCAGGCGAAGGTGAGCGCAAAAGCCGTATTGGTGTGTTCTCCCACCCGGATGGGATAGGTTAGTTTGGGAAGGAATTCAATGAATTTCTGAACGACCAGGTTCTCCAGAGGGCGGAGGGCTTCCCGCCACTGCCTGCCCTGAGGGTCGTCCCAGCCATTAAGTTCTTCCGCCAGTTTAAGCACCCAGGCCCACCCATAGGTGCGTTCGTAATTCTTATTGTGTTCATCGTCAAAGAAAGCCACCTCCTTTTCGATGTGCTCCGGGGTGAGGTTCCGGCTGATCTTATTGCGGATCTCCTCTGCCCGTGGAATGTCCGGAAAAGTTTTCAAAATACGCACCAGCGACCAGTGGCCATGCACGGCCGAATGCCAGTCAAAACAACCGTAAAATGCAGGATGCAATTCACTGGGCTGCCCCAGGTATGAAGAATCACCCAGCACCTGCCCGAGCTTGTTGGGGTATTCCCGGCCAATGCACTCCAGGGCCAACTGGCTCAGGCGAGAAGCTTCTTCTTTGGCCAACCGGACTTCAGGAATGTCCTGCCGGGGAGCGGGAGACGGCATTTCCTGAGGGGTTTTAGGGCTGCAGCCCAGGATGATCAAAAGGGTGAACAAAGCGGTAAAATATTTCATTGCGATACATATTTTGCATTCTATTTTTTGAAACAGCAAAATACAGCATAAGTGCGGAAGGGGTGATAAATCCCAGCAACCAATTTGAATTTCCAGTTGTAGTTATGGTATATTGTGCTTATAAAGGCTTTTATCTCCAGAAAAAAATACCTGATATGAAATACCGACTCATAGGGCTACTTCTCGGACTTTTTTTCTTCACCGCCTGCAACAACACTCAACCCGGCGACCAGGCCTCGGGCTCGGAGGAACAAACCGAAGTAACCACTTCAGAAGAAACGGAAAGCGAGGGTGATTCCAAGCCGCAGCGCGTCAGCCCTCCGCGGACGGTAACCGGCGAAATAGAGGGCATCAATGTGGAAATCAACTACAGCAGCCCTTCTGTGAAAGGCAGAAAAATATGGGGAGGGCTCGTGCCCTACGGGGAAGTCTGGCGCACGGGGGCCAATGAAGCCACCACCATTTCCTTTTCCAAAACCGCAAAGGTGGAAGGGAAGAACCTCGCCGCGGGCAAGTATGCTCTTTTCACCATCCCCGGCGAAGGCAAATGGTCCGTGATCTTCAATACCGTTCCCAACCAGTGGGGCGCCTACGAATACGACGCTTCCAAGAATGCGCTGAAAGTGGAAGTTGAACCGGAAAAAACGGAAGGAGAACCGGTGGAAATGCTGGAGTTCGCCGTTGAAGGCAACAGGGTGGTCCTAAAGTGGGAAAACCTCTCAGTTCCCATTAGCATCAGCACGGCCGAAGCAGGGTAATGGTTTTTTCGAAAAACTCACTGCCACCTTGCAAAATCTCTGAAAATGAACGAAAAGACCTGTATTGTCACCGGCGCCACTTCAGGCCTGGGCCTTGAGACGGCCCGGGAACTGTCGGGCAGAGGCGCCACCGTTGTGCTCCTGGGCCGCAATCCGGAAAAAGGAAAAGCTGCCATGGAAGACATCCGGGCCGGCCAGCCGGATGCCCGGCTGGAATTTCTGGCCGTAGACGTCAGCGCTCAGCAACAGATCCGGGAGGTGGCCGGGAAGATCAGCGCCAGGTATCCGCGGGTGGATGTCCTGGTCAATAATGCCGGCACCTGGTTCTCCAAACGCACCTTCACCGAAGACGGCATAGAGGCCGTCTTTGCCGTTAATCACCTGGCCTACTTTTTACTGACTCACCTCTTGTACCCCAACCTCCGGAGGTCGGAAGACGCCCGGGTGGTGAATGTGGGTTCGGACTCTCACTTCCAGGTAAAGGGTATGTACTTCAATGACCTTTACCTGGAAAAGAACTACCACGGGCTGCGCTCCTATGCGCAGTCGAAACTGGCCAACATTCTGTTTACGTACGAGCTGCACCGGCGCAAACCGGATGAGCACCTCAGCGTCAATTGCGTACAGCCGGGCCTGGTCAAAACCGATATTGGCGTCAAGCATACGACCTGGCTCCACAAGCTGGCCTGGAAACTCCGGCGCAGCAGTGGCGTGGAACCGGCTGAAGGCGCCCGGACCCAGATCTACCTGGCCGCCTCTGAAGAAGCAAAAGGCATGAGCGGCCTGTATTTCGACGATTGTAAGCCCAAAAGATCCTCCCGCGCCTCTTACGACGAAGCCGCCGCCGCCCGCCTGTGGGAGGTGAGTAAAGAGATGTGTGGTATTGAGGATTACTTTTCGCCTTCCGATCATTAAAAGTTGCTAACTAAGGTTCGGCCTACGGGCCCCGCGGCCGTTCGGTATTCGCTATTCGGTGTTCGCGCATTTGGGAGCCATCCCGGAGCGCCCGGACGATGACTTCAAGTTTCCGTTGAAAAGCCCCGACAGGCTCTTCCGATTTACTTCGTCAGCCGCTTCGCTCGTGTCCCACTTCCGATTTCCGGCTTACTTATACACCCGAAACACCCGTTCCAGTATCCGCATTTTCACCGGCGTAGGCATAAACTTCATGATCCGGATGATGGCGAGTGGAACGAAGCCGGGAACGATGACCTGCTTCCCCTTCAGCATGCCCCGGATGGCTATGCGCGCCACATCTTCCGGCATGGCCAGCAGCAGCTTCGCCCGCCCGCCGTGGGCTTTAATGCGTTCGAGCCCGTCGGGGTTGGTCAGTACCGGCCCCGGGCAGATCACGCTCACGCTGACGTTGGTTCTCCGCAGTTCCTCCCGGAGGGCCAGCGAGAAGGAATAGACAAAATTCTTGGTGCCGGTATAGACCGCCTTGTAGGGCAAAGGCAGGGTGGCTTCCATGCTGCTCATATTGAGGATGTATGCCCTGGAGTGCTTCCTCAGCTCTGGCAGGAAATAATAGCAAAGGCCGATCATAGCCTGGTTGTTGAGCTGGATCATGGAATAATATTCCTGCAGGTTGACGTTTTCAAAAAGCCCTCCTCTGCCAAACCCGGCGTTATTTATCAGAGTGTCCACCCGGTACCCCATTTCCTGCACCCACCGGAACACCTTTTCGGGGCTGTCTTCCCGGGAGAGGTCTATCCCCAGGTGGCCGATCGTAACCCCATACCGGCCCCGGATATCCTCAACGGTAGCCGGCAGGGCGGGTTCGTCCAGGGCAACCAGCAGCAGGTTGCGGCCCATTGCTGCACACTCGAAAGCCATTGCTTTCCCTATACCACTGCTTGCGCCGGTGATCAGGGTGAAGCGTACATTTTGTTTGTCCATTGAAAGGCAGGTTAATAAAACGGCCCAAAAATACTGGATTCTGCTTTTCTTCCCGCAACCGCCGGTGATTTTAATTGACAAAAAATGGCCATTCCCAAAACCCGCGGCATCCCTTTTCCGTTCAGCATCTGATCATCAACCCTTTATAAGTTTATGGGATTCATCAAACTGTACCTCATCGCCCTGCTGGCTTTCTTCCCCCTGGATATGCTCTGGCTTGGCTGGCTTGGCCGCAATTTTTACCGCCGGCAACTCGGCCCGCTGATGCGGGAACAGACAGACTGGGCGGCGGCTATCCTTTTTTACCTGCTCTTCCTGGCCGGCATCATCGTCTTCGTCGTGCAGCCCTCGCTGGAAGGCGGCGCCCGCGATGTCCTGCTCCGCGGCGCCTTCTTCGGCCTGGTCACCTACGCCACCTACGACCTGGTCAACCGGGCGGTCATCAACAATTTCTCCTGGACATTGGTGGTGGTGGATATGTTGTGGGGCGTGGTGCTTTGTACTACGGTGAGTTTGGTGGCCTGGTATTTCGGAAGGTAGGTCCGAAGGGGCCGGTTATTGGTTTTGCAGTTTACTGTCATCAAGCCCGGAGGCTGTTCAGAAAACCGTACTCCTCTGCTTAATTCAACCTCAGTACACTTAAGGTAGACTATTGATTGCAACCGGCTGCCCATCATATCCGCATTTTCACTCAGAGGCTTCGAGGTGAACTTACTACGGCGTTGCGAACCAACAAGCGCCAGGTCGCCCCTTTTGGCAAAGTCAAAAGGGAACAGGCTCAGCCCAGGCGTGGTGTGCGCAAGAAGGTGTGAATGACTTTTGGCACAGTCTGACGGTTCCTGGATAATTTATATTGCTTAAGAACTTATTTGAAAAAACAGTCCACAGGGCGAAGAAAGAAAAGAAGAAATTGCCAAATGGGACAAAAAGACATAGCCCATTAACAATTATTTCCGTCTTAGCCTGACGGCTATGGGGTAGACCCTCTTCTGCATCATGAGGAGTGCTGCTAGGATCAACGTGTGCCGGTGGTCACTCTATCGGAAATTTACATTTAAGGGGCGTATGGTGCAATTTCGTAGGGAGTTGGTAATAATCGAAACCCTGATTTGAATCCACCTTTATTTTCTGACAACAAGCCGAAAGTTACTATCATATTGATTCTTTTTGGCACCGGTAATGAGAAAATTTCATAAATATAAATTCCATTATGCGCTTCTTGAGCTCCATAATCTCCCTTGATAGCCGTCTCTTGAAAGGATTCTAGGCTTTGGGCGCCAGGAGACCAATACAATGTGTATTCTCCTTCAGGCCTGGGTTCAGCTAGAGTTACTCTAACCAATGTACGATCATAAAAATCTACACCTAAAAAATCTACTTGAAACTGGGGTGGAATTTCTGGGTTATCAGGCATTCTCAGAACAGAAACAAGGTTACTAAGTCCACCCTCTAGGATACCCATGTGAATCCGCAGCGCATAATCATCCACCGTACTATTTTCAGAAGGAGTTGGTAGTACATCTTCGAATATGAGTAATTCTGGTAAATCATTGATCGGGAAAGCAGCTACTTCAATAAAAAGTGCTGGTGAATCGGGAGATTGTTGCAAAATAACTTCGTCTCCTGCATTGAAGAAAGCGCTTTGCTGAGCTCCATCTGCTATTGCTGCAAAAATAAAGGCATTGTTTTCTATTCTGTCTATAGTGGTACGAAGGTTACCTGCAATTAAGTAACCGCCAACGAAGCGGTGGGGACTTGATATAGTGGCTGGAATCCTGAGTGAAAATCGTTCGGCCGCAAATAGGTCCTCATTAATATAAGGTTCAGGAAGATAGAAAGTATTGTACTTCACTATCGCTGGCTGAGCGTCTTTTCTTAGTACTAAAAGCTGGCTATTCGGCGTATTCAAGACGGCATGATCAAATTCCCATGTACGAAAAGACTGCTCTTCATTGTTTGCCACAATTGTTACCTCGTCGCCATTTCGCCAGGCAGTTAAAGGAGGGGGAGGTTCAGGATTGTGTCTAAAAATAGGAAACTCGATATCAGTCAATATATTGAAGGGGCTAAAACGATCCCAACCATCGATACTCCTGGCTCTTAGTCGCATACCTATATCATAAAAGTCAACATCTACAGATCTTTCAAAAGTAGATTGTTCGTGCTGATCTGTCGGTCGCCAGGAACGTAAAAAATAGGATTCTTCAAGTGTAGGATTATCCAGAATTGGGCTGGATAGAAATGTCTCTTCTACTTCAAAACCAATTACTCTATAATCAAACACTGTAAAGGATAATTGGTATCTCTGATTGTAAGTGTCTTCCCCATATAATTTGACTGTAGATTTTAAGTATTGATAGATTGGTATTTCAACTGGCAATGCATCCAATGGTAAAATAACAACAGGGTTACTAAATCGCACAATATCGGGGTCCGAGTAAGCTACTGAGATTTTATAAATATGGGGCCGAGTAGGTCTTTCTGTCAATATTCGATCTCGGATGATATGATCGAAAGTACTGCCTGGTGGCGTTTCTGGACCATCGAGAAATCCAAAACCATAAAGCTGTGAGAACTCCCATCTAAGTGCTAAAACAGATTGAAACTGTGTCCAAGGTGAAGCCGTGCCGGGATCTTCCAAATCGCTGGCGGGAGATGAATCTAAAGCAACCTGAACAATTTCTTCTTGAAAGGAATCCCACTCTTCTTCATCCATATTTGGAGAACCAGTATATCTCTGATAAGCTTCTTCATAAGGAAAGGTAGTCGTCCTTTGTATGGGTATAGCCGCAATTTGCTCATAATCTACATCTTCGTCATGGCCTGCAAATAAATCTAAGTATTGGAAACTGTTTAAGAAGGCTGGGCCGCTATAGAGTCTGATCTCTCGAATATCGAAGTGCTCCAACAGTACGAACTCATTCTCTGTTATTCTTCTTTGGTAGAATAAACTACCAGTAGAGTCATACGCTTGTATTAAAGTAGCTGGACCTTGATAAAAAAAACGGACAGCTTGAGCACTTACCGGTAGCTCAAATTGGGAAGGAATACCATCGGATGTTCGAATATCTCCTAAATCCGGGTTCCACCAATTTATTGGAAAGCTTCCGCTAGGTCTTTTGAGTGTTTGTGTATCTGGATAGATATCTTCATTCCAGACAGATCGCAATACTCGTACCTCTGTAGGGAGTCCTCGGTAAACGCCTACAATATTTTCATTCGGCTCAATGTACCACCGTAAACGATTTCCACGAGGTGCGTCATTTACCCAACCTAATCCTGTTAAATAAGGTCTATCATCCATAATTTTATTTTTTGAGGTATTATTGAGGACTTATGTTATCCTGATTATTGATATTTGGTCTTATGATTTTTTTGGCCTTGCGCTGCAATTTTATACTAGGAGCACTCTCTGATGTGTTAGCTTTAAAACCAAGATTCTTTAACTGAAAAAACTTTGTAATTGATCCACTAAGTCTGTCATCAAAAACTCCTCCTGAGATGCCAATGATATCCGATGGAATAACAATGTCTTCTCCCGGAGTTGGCCAATTTCTACCAGCTAGCTGTAAAAATTTTAAGGTAATCACTTCGGGATTAGGGATGGCTATGGATGGCCTGAGCTTTGGTAGTCCTTCAATATCTGGATCGAAGGCCAATGTGAGCTCATATTCTCCTCTTGGCAAACGAATTCTAGTATTCGCAAAGCTTCCAATAATTAGTGCAGAGCTGGCATCTGGACCTGGAAGAATTTCTACCTCTAATTCCAAGCGTCTTCTAAAGGCATATTTCTTAGCACAAGGTCCTACTCCTTCCAAATGCCGAATGCTTAGTGATGCACTGACTCTATACCAATTTAATGGTTCTGGAGTTCGTAGCCACAGGGCATAGAGACGTTCTTGTGTATCTGCAATACCTTCCACAGTGGTTTCGCTTACTGTATTATTATAGCCGAAGAAAGGATGAATCGGGTTAGTACTGGGCTGTGCTCCTGTATCTATCACAAACCGAGCAAAAGTAAC
Source organism: Phaeodactylibacter sp. (assembly GCA_024103175.1). GTDB lineage: Bacteria > Bacteroidota > Bacteroidia > Chitinophagales > Saprospiraceae > JACJXW01. The sequence continues at coordinate 38,041 of JAGFJE010000367.1, read as the reverse complement.
AGAGGCAGGAATTTTATCATTCTCTAAATGTTTAGATAATTTGTTAGGCAACCGCCAGCTTAACGGAGGAAAATTCAATTCATCAGGATAAATTAGAGCACCTAAAACTGGGTAATCATCATCTAAAATAGGGCTCGGGTTAAACGTCCCTAGTCTTAATTTGGAGAAACTGGAAATGTCAGAGTCCATATGATTTCCACCTATGCTCAAACTTTGGGTATAACTTCCTCCAGGATTAAAGCAATTTGGAATTACATGTTCACCTGGCTCTCCTTCCTTGTAGAAGATGCGCATCCTCGAAGAATTCAGTGTCAGATGTTCTACAAAATTATTAAATTGAGAAATATAGCAACTCCATTCATCGACAACCGTTGAGCTCCCATCTTCTAATTCGTGTAAGATCTCTACTTGGGCTGTGCCAAATTCATCTGTGCTTACGTTTCCACTAATTTCCTCATCAAATTCATCTGGACATCCACTTACTTCTCGGTAGGCTCGACCAGGAGCTATAACACTACTTTCCCCGTCCGAATTGGCAGATGGAGTATCGCTAAAACTATAAATCGGTTCATCTACTCCTTCAAATGTTACCTGGAAAACCAGAGATTCAAAGAGTCGCGACATATAGGAGACATTAAATCGTACAACCGGCAAATATTGTCGATAAACAGGAAAGCCTATTCCTCTTAAAGTTGGATCCCAGTCAGGTATAATCCCAAAAATTCGATTATCGCCAACAGTAGTGTGTGACAAGTAAGGCCTTACATTTGAAGGTGCCATCACTTGAAAAATCCAACTATCTTCCCAATCCAATACCTCTTCTGGCTCAGCCAAATCAAATTCTTCATCAACAGCTACTGCTGAAGTTCTTCCAGCCAAACTCAACTCGTAGGTTCCTGGACTTAGGAGGACTTCAGCGGAACAATGTTCGTAGGGGGGGCGCTCAATATGGAAGGCAAGCGCATAAAGATGGAACGGGTATGGATAATCCGATGATGGAAATCTTCCTATTTCAAATCCTGTAATGGCAGTATCTACTGCCAATGATATTTGGTATTCAACTAGATAGGAATGATTATCTAATGGCCAAAAAGCCATCGGAAATGCATTGATAAAAGGCTGACCTGGAATTTCTACAATTATCTGTCCTTGTGTATCTACACCGTATCTTAATTCAACAAAAAATAGTCTGATCTTGGTTACAGCAATTTCATCTTCCAAATAATTATTGAAATTTACTGCAATTCTCTCAGATTCTATTGTCCTAGTAGGAAGGTACTGATCAAAAGCATTACTTAGCTGAGTATCTTCTAACGGAACAATCAACACTTTACCAAACCTCCATGTTGAGGACATGTTTGCTTCATTTCCTATACCAAAGTTTTGGAAGACATTTCCATTGATCTCCCCCACTGAAGGATCATTAACCGTCTCTTCATCCCAATATATTCTTGGGAAAGGATCGCGTGAAAGAATGTGAAGCTGAGCAGTATCTGCTCCTTTAAGTCTTACCCAATGTGCAGATAGGTTTTCAATATTTGTACCATCATTTTGATTAATCAACACAAGACTGACCAATCGATGCCTCACTTGATATCCCCCACTTTGCTCTCCGTCGGTGGGACCATCAATCGGAATGTCTGTATCATTGATTACTCGACGAGAAAAAGGTACAACTATTTGTATATCTGGCCATGGCAAGTTGAGCGGATTGTCATCTGGTACTGTAATGTCCCACTGCTGTTTAGTAGCCTTGTGTAATGCTCCTACATGTGCAGAGGCAGATATATCTTCGATCGTAAGCAACGGAGCAGTCAAATCTGGTGGGTCATTTTCTTCTTCTTTCGGAACCTCGATTTTGAATTTAGGATCTGGGATAAGTGGAGGAGTATTGATTTTAAACTCTAGTTCTGCCTTTAAAATCTTGGGCTTCGGGAGATGTCCTCTGATTTTTCCGGAAAGTGAAGCAGACAATTTGAATTTCAAAATTTGTACACCAGCCTCCCCAAATAAAGTAAGCTCACCTGCCAACTGCTTAGGAATCCAGCCAACCAGTGCTTTAATGCCTCCTCCAAGTTTAGCAAAAATATTAATCCTTTTTGGTAGTCCTGGAATCTTATAAGTCCAGGCCATTTCAACTCCGAACTGAATTCGGTAGTGGTTGATTTCAAAAAAGCTCTTGGCTTCAAAGACTTCCAAAAACTTAGACTGGTTGGGTTTTGCCGGTGTGCCGACATTAATAAACCATGTTTTGGGCTCTTTGAAAGAAATGAAGCTATTGAAAAAACCTTTGACGTCTACTATTTTAGGATCTTCAGGAAATTCAAGAGTAACGGCACCGCCTAAAGAGAAGCTTCCATTTTCAATATCTATTACTGCATAGGAATCAAAGGTCATGCTATCTTGCCGAAGTAAAATTCCTCGTCCCCCTAATATAATTACTGGCCCAGGTGTCAGCACACTAAATCCCAAAGGGTCGAGCAAAATGATTGTACCAGTAGAGGGCACATCACAAAAGTAAGCTCGCAGGCCTATACCAACCGTAGTTTCATTTAAATCGGCTGCTACCCACCGGTCAAGGTCTTCAGATCTAGCCCATTGGACATAACGAACTGCCGCTGGGACTTCAGTAGATTCCGGGTCTTCTTCCACAGAGAGTATAGGCTCTTCTTCCGCACTAATGAAATCAAGCCGAGGTTTGAAGTTATGAGCATAATCACCACCTAAACCATTCAATCCAAATCCAGTGGGTCCAAGAGGGATAGGGGCTGGTAGAAAGACGTCAATACCGAGCATAATACCGCGGTCAGATACACCACCTAGAAATATCTCAAAACCAAAACCTACTGGAAGCAGGCGAGCACCTCCTAGACCAGAAAACACTAAACCGTCATACCCCAATCCCATTTTCATTTCTGTAACTGGAGTGCTTTCAGGGTCCTTTATCTTTAAGTCAGCAATGAATGTTCTAACTTCTGGTAGTCCTAAGACATCTAAAGGGAAACTGGCTTCGATTCGCATAAAAGGTTGAAAATTCCCTTTTGCTAGCTTCATTCTTCCACGAATCAGTAGGGTTACTGTTTCTTCATCCTTTTCAATCACTTTTATTAATGGTGAGGAAGCTATTTTCTCGCCAACTTCTAAACTATTGAGGGCTTCTAAGATTTTTTCACCAACCAAGTTTCCATTAATGTCCTGTACGTCAGGATCGTTGGAATTATCTGCTACTCCCTGGTGAACCCTACGTTGGAGCTCTTCATTGAATGGTAAATCCATCAATCGGTTAATTTTGAGGTTATATATGAAAATAAGCTCATTGAAATATTTATTTTCGTAGATGATTATTGCAAACTGTTGGACCTATGGGTTGAACAAAGTGGCCAGATATCGAAGGCGCCCAATCAATCTGGTCTTCCGTTAGCGAAATTTTGGCCATTATCGTCTTTTACCATTACTCTGGGTTTAAGTGTTTTGAATACTACTATGAACGTTTAGTCCTGGGGGGATTATCTTCCTATTTTCCCAAAGTAGTGTCCTATAAACACTTTTTGAGCCTGATCCCCCGCTGCTTTAATCATCTATATATCTTGTGTAGAATTCGCTGTATGATGGCCTAGCGAACTGGGATTTACTTTGCCGATTCAAAGAAATTACCGGTTTGCCATAACCGACGCATACATTCTAAACAGGTTTTCAAAGACATAGTACGTAGAGGCAAAACATCCACCGGATGGTTTTATGGCTTGGCTACCCGTCTAAGGTTGGACACTATTGATAACCAAGATGTTGCGGAACGTCCAAAGTCATTCCGATTTCCGACTTTGTTCAGCGCTAGAATAGTGGCCTATGGCTTTAAATTGCACCTGGTTATCAACAACTTAGGCGACATGGTTAATTTTATGGCCTCCAGTGCCAATGTCTCAGACAATAATACCACTGTGCTGAATTACCTGCTATAGGATTTACAGGCCATTGCTTTGCCGATAAAAGCTACTTGACTAAGCTATTTGAACAATTCTACATGCGGTGCCTAAAAATTGTAACCAAGATTCGTAAGAACATGAAAAACCAGTTGATGGATCTATCTGAGGAATATTGGCTGCTCAAAGGAGCTGTCATTGAATCGGTCAACGATATCTTGATGACGGTATACGACATTGACTACTACACTCGGCATCGTAGTCCAGTAAACGCTTTTGTTCACTTATTAGGTGGTTTGATGACTTATAGCTTTTTTGATCAAAAGCCATCCGTCTATCTTCCAAACCTGTTGAGATAGAATCCCTCAAACTTCACGTTTTTTAGAAAAGATTGTATAATCTTAATGGAGAAATGTTAACTATCTCAAGCTAAGTCGGTTACTATACATAAGCCCAGTAACAATCTTGAAATCTAAATCCAATTTCAATGTAACAATAAAATTTGAGTATTTTAGTAATTTAGGTACTTTTTTGTTTGTTTTAGCAGTTTAATTTTTCCCTTAGGTTTTGAAACTGGTCAGCATATGCATAGCAGGCTCTTCGTCAGTTTTGGTGGTAACTTGAGGAGAGCCTTTTCTTCGATGATCGAATACTTCCAGAATCAGGTGCCAATTGAGAGGATGGCTGTAAGTAATACTCTCAGTTTCCGGCGACACCACCAAGAATGACGAAGAGCCAGATTCTCCGGAATAAACAGGAAGAGAAGAAAGCCATCATGGAGGTAATAACCGAGTCGATAATTATAGGACAACATTGAAATAAACTTATTTTATATCCCCACCCTTGTCCCTAGCACCCATAAGACTGCAAATTGTAGAGTTGCGGACAACCCCATATGTATTTCTAAGCAGTACAACTATGCAACACACCCCCAGGGGTTCGACAATCACAAACACAGTATTTTAAAATGCCCTTAGGACCCTTCTGGCCGCATCTCCACCGCCTTCGCCACCAATTGCCAGAGCGCGTACAGGCCGAACAACGGCCCGGGCAGGAGCAGCAGAAAAATGTACTCATTCCCCATAACGTCCCGCACATTATTCAGCAACTGAATGCTGCCGATGGTAATGGCGAACCCGATGGAATTGACGATGGTCAGGCCGGTGCCGATATATTGGGGAGGCGCCGTTTGGGCAACGACGGTAGAAAACTGAGGTGAATCTCCCACCACGGCGAACCCCCAGAGCAGGAGTAATGCCAGAAAGAGAAATGGCGGGAGCATAAAGAGCAGGGGCGAGAACAGGCACAACAGGCCGGAAGTGAACAACATGCCAAACGCCACCCGGGCGCTGCCCAGGCGCAGGGAATAATACCCTCCGACAATACAGCCGAGGCTTCCTATACCTATAATGGCGAAAGACCACAGCGAAAGGCCGATCTCCGTACCGTGCATGGCATTGTAAGTGGCCAGCAATACCGGCACGAAAGCCCAGAAGGCGTACAATTCCCACATATGACCGAAATAGCCGAAAGCCGCCAGCCGGAAAGGCCGGAAGCGAAATATTTTGGGGATAGCGTTCCAGTCAAACTGAGCGCCGGGGCGCCGGTTGGGGCCGTCCCCCACCAGGAGGAACAGCAGCAGCCCACCCACAAGGGCCACGGCGGAAGTCGCCCAAAGCACCACCCTCCAGGGCAGCCCCTGGCTATACTCTCTGAGCAGGTGTGGGAAAGCGGTGCCCAATACCAGCGCCCCCACCAGAAACCCAAGCGCCTTGCCCAGCCCTTTGGCGTACCAGTCGGCAGAGATCTTCATCCCCACCGGATAAATGCCCGCCAGGAAGAACCCCGTGAGAAAACGAAAAAGCAGCAGGGAGGCCAGGCCAGTAGTAAACAGGCTGACGCAAAGGTTAAAAAAAGCGCCCATGACGGCAGAGAATAAAAATACCCGGGAGGGCGAAAACCGGTCGGCAACAGATAACAAGGCGAAAAAGAAGGTGCCGGCAATAAACCCCAGCTGCACCGCCGCCGTCACATCCCCCAGTGTTTCCACCCCCAATCCAAAGGCTTCCTGGAGGTCGCGGACAACGGCATTGCCGGCAAACCATAGGGAAGTACCCGCAAACTGGGCAAAAACAATCACCGGCAGGATGTATCCTGGTATTTTGGTTTCACCATCCATAGGAGTAAAGGTACACAAATCGGCCGTCAAAACTGCCCGGCAGAAACTCTGGCTACCTCAAATTCCGCAAAATAGGTGGAGTGGTCTACAGAGGTGAGCACAAAACCCCGGCGGCGAAACATCTCCACCATAACGGAATTGGCTTTCAGCACATTGGCGTATATTTTCCGAATAGCCCGTTCGCGGGCGATCTCGATGATGTAATCCGTCAGCTTACTGCCCAACCCCTGCCCCTGCCAACGGTCGGCAACGGCAATAGCAAATTCTGCCGCTTCATTATCTGCATCGGCAAGCAGGCGGGCCTCGCCGGCCATCATCTTTTTTCCACCCTCTTTTATTTCGGCAATAATGGCGATCTCCCGGTCATAATCGATCTGAGTAGAACGCCGCAACAGCTCTTTGGAAACATGTGGCAAATAGCCAAAAAACCGGAAATACTGGGTCTGCCGGGAAAAACCGGCGATCATTTCTGCTTCCAGAGGTTCATCCTCAGGCCGGATGGGCCGCAGTTGTACCCGTTGCCCGTTTTTCATGGTGAACGGGCAGACATACTGCTTGGGATAAGGGGAAATGACCAGATGGCTGTAGGGCCGGTAGTGCGTTTCCCGATAGCTCTGGTCCAGGATGACATAAGCGTCGAGTACGATGCCGCCCTTTTCGTCCACCACGAAAGGGTTGATATCGATCTCTTTGATCTGAGGGCAGTCCATAATCAGATAAGCGAATTTGTAAAGGATGAACTGAATGGAACGAATGTCAGCGCCGGGAATGTTCCGGTACCCCTTAAGCAGTTCGTATACCTTAGTCTCTTCGATAATGCGTTTGGCCAGGGCCATATTGAGCGGGGGAAGCCCAATGTTAGAATCTTTGAAGATCTCCACCGCCACGCCGCCCAGTGCGAAGACGATCACCGGGCCGAAGATGGGGTCTTTGTTGGCCCCGATGAGCAACTCATATCGCTTGTTGACCATTTCCTCTACCGAAATCCCGAATATCTCAGACTTCGGGCAGGCCTTTTTGACACTTTCCACGATCCGTTCGAAAGCAGCTTCGACATCGGCAGGGCTATTCAGGCCGACCTCCACCCCACCGATATCTGTTTTCAGGCCCACATCAGGAGATACGACCTTCATCACTACGGGGAAGCCGGTATTCCGGGCCAGCTGAACGGCTTCTTCCGCCGTCCTTGCCATTTGGGAATGGGTCACCGGCATCTCGTAGTATTCGAGGAGTTGCTTTGCCTCGATCTCGGTAAGCTGATGGCGGCCTGCCCGAATGGCTTCATTGAGCAGCGCCCGGGCCGCCCCGGAATCGGGGGAAAATTCCTGAGGCATGGTGGAGGGGGTTTCGTACAACAGCTCTATGTTGCGGGTATAATTGTACATCTTGAGGAAAACATCGACGGCGCTCTCCGGAAACTGATAACTGGGAATGGTGTTATCGGGCGGGCGGTAATAGTATTCCCGGGGCAGAACATCCTCTTCCATCCAGGAGGCCAGTACTGTTTTTCGAGTGCGCCGGGCAAGGGCTGTGATCTCGCGCTCGACATCAGCAGCCTGGGTAACTGCCTGAGGGGTGAGAATAACCAGGATACCGTCCGTATTGTTATCCTCGATACAGGCTTCGACGGCATCGCGGTAGTTTCGGGCGGTGGCATCACCGCGAATATCTACGGGGTTGCTGCGGCTCCAGTTGCCCTGCAGCGCTTCATCGAGCCGGGCGATGGTTTGCTCACTCAGGCTGGCCAGAGCGCCTCCGTTCCCGATGAGGTGGTCGGTGGCCAGCACCCCCGGCCCGCCGGCATTGGTAATGATAGCCAGGCGGCTGCCGACAGGGCGTTGCTGCAGGGCGAGCCCCTGAGCGCAGTTGAAAAGCTGAGCGATCGTCTCCACCCGGATGATGCCCGCCCGTTTTAAGGCGGCCTCAAAGACCGCGTCGTTGCCTGCCAAGGAGCCGGTGTGCGACAAAGTCGCCTTTGCTCCTTCCTTGCTCTTGCCTGCCTTGAGCACCAGGATGGGCTTGGTGCGGGCAAAGGCGCGCGCCGCGCTCATGAATCTGCGGGCGTCCTTCAGGGATTCCATATAAATTAGGATGCTCGACGTATGCGGATCATTGCCAAAATAGTCGATCAGGTCGTGAAAACCGATATCGATCATATCGCCGATGGAAACAAAATGGCTGAAGCCCACTTTTTGCTTGCGGGCCCAGTCCAAAATGGCAGTACACAAAGCACCGCTCTGAGAAATAAAAGCGATCTTTCCGGGCAGCGCCATCTGGTTGGCGAAGGTGGCGTTCAGGTTGAGGGAGGGATTGATAAACCCCAGGCAGTTGGGGCCGACAACCCGCATCTGATACCTCCGGGCATATCTCATCACCTCCTCGCTGAGGGCCAGGCCCTCCTGCCCGGCCTCCGAAAAACCGGCGGAAATAACCACTACCCCACCCACACCGGCCTGCCCGCATTCTCTGACGACTGAGGCCACTGAGCCGGCAGGAGTGGCTATGAGCGCAAGGTCAACCTCGTCTTCAATTTCGCCGACATGATGATAACAACGAACTCCCTGAATGCTATGCTCATTCAGGTTGACCGGATATACCGTTCCATTGTACCCCTTTCCAACCAGGTTGTTGACCAGAGCATAGCCCACCGTATTCCGTTCATTGGAGGCGCCAATAACGGCAATGGTAGCCGGCCGGAAGATCTTGTCAAGTTTATTGTTCATTGGCCACCCGTTTGTTGTGAGGAGAACTCAACTTCGGAAAAGCGGTGATAGAAGGGAAAATGGGGTTTATCAGCAAAGCCAAATGGGTGAGGCAAACAGGTAATAAATATAAAATTTTATCCGGAAAAAGTACAGGCCTGCCGCCTCTTATTTCTCATAATGCGCCATTTACAGAATGTACTTCCTACTCTTAACCAGCGAACCAGGCGAATCCCCCGGCCACACCCGCTGCGGCAAGTGTACTGACAAAGTTCACCCACCAGTTAGTGAAAAAATTTTATTCTCAAAAAACCCGGGAAAAGAATTTTTGTATTAAATTGATGGTGTTATTCGAAGTAAAACAACCAACCGACCAACATTTTACTCATTTTATTCTAAAAACAGACCGTATGAACCAGTATCCTTCCGTTACCAAATTCATGGCAACCAAATTGATCACCTTTACTCCGGATACCGACATCAATGTAGCGATTGACACCATCCTGAAGAAAAAAATATCCGGAGCGCCTGTACTCAATGAAAAAAAGGAACTGGTAGGCATGCTCTCCGAAGTAGACTGCCTGAGGATCTTACTGGAAGGCCCTTACAACAAGGAGCCGGAAAAGATGACTACGGTCGCCGATTATATGTCCGCTTCCGTTAAGACCATCAGCTCGGACAAGTCCATACTCGACGCCGCCTACGAATTTGTCCATTCCGGTTATAAGCGCCTTCCGGTCACGGAAAACGGGGAATTGATAGGCCAGATCAGCCGGGTAGACATCCTGGGGGCCATTCAGAAAATGGGGCCACAGATCAAACACGTGCCCGATTCCTGGAAAGGGCGCCAGCCGGAACTGCCCAACCACAAGAAATCCCGGTATTCGGAAAATGCTTAAGCGTAGGCTTCCAATAATCTTTCCCGGATAGGCATTTTTACCTCCTCCTCCACGAACGCCGCCTCCAGCGCATGGAGGTTACACCGCAGCAAGTGGGCTTTCTGCCACTGGAAAGTGTCGTGCAACTTCCGGTACTCCTCTTCCAGGGTGGTGTTGGAGATGGTGCGGGCGTCCGTATTGATGCTCAGGGACAAGCCCTGCCGGTAAAGGAAATCTACAGGGTGGCTTTCCATGGCCTCGTACATATTGGTCTGCAGGTTGCTGGTGGGGCAAACCTCGAGGTGTATCCGGTTTGTTTTCAAATGGCTGACCAGGCTGGCATCTTCCGTACAGCGAACGCCATGGCCGATACGGCGGGGCGTGAAATTCCGGAGTACTTCCCAGACGCTGTCTGCCCCCCTGGCTTCGCCGGCATGTGACGTACAGGGGATGCCCTGCTTGCAGGCATAGCGAAAGGAAGAGATGTGTTCATCCACGGGATAACCGGCCTCATCGCCGGCAATATCAAAGCCGACCACGTTCGTGCCGCTGAATTGTTCCACCAGCCGGATGGTCTGGAGGCTCTCCTGCTCGCTAAAATGGCGGAGGGTACAAAGGATCAACCTGGCTTCCACGCCGGTGGCCGCTATTCCGGCCTGCAAAGCATCATTAACAACAGATACGATCTCCTCCGGCGCCATGCCTTTTCGGGTGTGCAGCAAAGGGGCAAAGCGGACCTCTGCATACAAGACGTGCTCCGCTTTCAGCTGCTCCATGAGGTCGAGCGTTACCCACTCCAACTGCTGAGGAGACTGCATGAGCCGGATGCCGTGCTCCGCCCGGGTGAGGTAATCGGCCAGGTCATGGCACCTTACCGGGCCAATGAAATCCTGGCGGTATTGCTCCTCAGTCAAGGAAGGGTCAATACGGGAAGCCACCTGATAACTGAGCGAACAGTCCAGATGCAGATGCAGCTCTATCTTTGGTAGCCCTCTGAAGTCCATATACCACAAATTAAGGGTTCGCCGGTTGCCAGGCTGCAACCGGCGGATTAGTATTACCGGGCCATCCCCAGTTGTTTCAACATTCGGCCGTGGTTGAGGAGAGCAGCCAGGAAGGTCGGTTGAATGTTGTAGGGCAGGCCGAAAGACCGGGCCGTCTCGCTGACGATCCTGGATATCTTCGGATAATGGATATGGCAGATATTGGGAAACAGGTGATGTTCGATCTGATAGTTAAGCCCTCCGATGAACCAGGACATTATCCGGCTGCGGGGAGCGAAGTTGGCAGTGGTCAGCAGTTGGTGAATGGCCCAGCTGTTCTCCATATTGCCTTCCGCGTCGGGGATGGGGTATTCCGTTTCATCCATTACATGCGCCGTTTGAAAGACACAGGCGAGGACCAGGCCAAGAACGAAGTGAAAAAGCAGAAAAAAAGACAGTGTCATCCACCAGGGAATGCTGAGCAGGTATATGGGAAGAAACAACATATAGGTGTAGTAAATAACCTTCAGAAAAGTGATCTCCAGCATGCTCGCGCCGAAGTTGATGCCCTGCTCTTCCAGCAGCCCGCTCCGGCGGTAGCGCAGCAACTGCCGGAAATCCTTGGTGGTGATCCACATGATGGTCATCAGGCCGTAAAAGAACCAGGCGTAGATGTGCTGGAACCGGTGGAACCAGTAATGGTCCTGATGGGGAGAGAACCGAAGCAGCTTGCCGGCATCGATATCTTCATCCATGCCATGGACATTGGTAAAGGAATGGTGGAGCACATTGTGCTGTATGCGCCAGTTGATGGCGCTGCCGCCGATGAAGTTCATGATGAACCCCAGGGCTTTGTTGACATTCTTATTGCGGGAGTAAGCGCCGTGATTGGCGTCATGCATTACAGAAAACCCGATGCCGGCGGTGGCCAGGGCCATTATCAGCCAGCAGAGCAAAATGAGCCAGGGGCTGGTGGCCAGGCCGCTGAGCATCAGGCCGTATGGAATGAGGAAAGATAATATCAGGACTATAGTTTTTACTACCATAGGAGCATTTGCATAACGGCTGATGCCGTTCTCCTGAAAATAGTCGTTTACTCTGGTACGAAGGACCCGTATGAATTCTTTGTGTTGGGCCCGGTTAAATTTAATTTCCTTGAAGTTCATTTTCAAAAAAGTAAAAGTTGAAAAAAATCAGCCCTCTTTGTAACGCTCCCTTACCTTTAAAGTAGAAAGCAGGTACTGTTTTTTGCCATAAAGCGCTCTACATCAGGAGGAAAACAGGGCACAAAAAGGCCCAGGGGCTGGAATCTGCCACAAAATATTAAAGATTGGGGAATCGCTTCCGATAATCGCTGTTAAAATTATGCAAAGAGGGCCAGCCCGGCGTAAAAAACGGAGCAGTTCCTCGTTTCCGGGAACCGCTCCGAATTGTTATTCTTCCTCCGGGGCATTCACACTATCGGCTTTCCCTTTCTTTTTGGTGAAAGCGACAATGCCGATCCAGACAGGAATGACCACAAGGACCACCACCATTGCAATAAAGGCTGCCTTGGCTGCAGCAAGGTCAAGGAGATACATTGGCTTTCGATTTTGATTGATGATGTAATATAGCCAATAATAATAATGGTTCGCCAATGATAGAATGACATTTGTCACCAAAAAGCCTACTGCCTGGCTGCTTTAACCCGGTTGTAGAAAAGGCGGGCGGTGCCCACATCCACGTCCTGGATCTCATAGGTATTTCCGTCATCCATCTTGATGATCTTATCTTTGCTCTTCATTCCCGCCAGTTCTTCCATAAAAGCGGGGTTGTTGGAAGTAACGCTCAGTATCCCCTGTTTAAAGCCGAAAAAGTAGAACAGCTCGCTCGGCGATTTGATGTACACGTAAAGGCGGTCGTCGTCATTGGAGGGCATTTTGAACTCGATGTACGATTCCAGCATCCGGCTGATGGGCTCGCCGTTAATACTGGCCAGGGCGTTCTTGTCTTCCATAGAGACAAAAGACTGGTACTCTGCATTCCATTTCATGGGGATGCGGCTGAAGAGGAAAGTATAGGGGTTCACTTTCTCGGGCACTTCCAGCAGCCCGGTTCCCAGGCTCGTCAGAGCGGCGTCGGCCTCTTTGCCGGGGGGCAGCAGGTTGGCCGTAGCTTTGCGGTAAAAATCCAGGTCGGTGAGGTAGACGATCGGGCTGGCGTCAAAACTCATCGACTGAATATCGGTGATCATGATCTTGAGCAATTGTTCCGGAAGGATCATCTGTATGCCGGCCATTATATCGGCCTCAACCTGATAAACCTGAGCGGGAGGCGCCATAGAGGCCGTCAGGTCCATGGTATCGGAGATGATCATGTCCTTCTCCTCTTCCGGCCCCCTTTCCACAAATTCCGAGCGCATGGTCCCGGAGGCATCGATCTTGATGTACTTCAGCCCTGAGCCAAGGCTAAGGGCTCCTTCCCCTTCCAGTTTTCCATCCCGGTTACGGAAAATGAGCTGGTTGCCGCGCAGGTTGCCGCCAATGACTTTCAGCGAATCGCCAAAGATAAACTGATCCTTATCCTGGTTGTATTTGAAGACGCCCTTAACCGGCAGTATGGGCCGGTCTTTGCGGAAAAACAAAGGCATCATCACCCGGGGGTATACCTCCGCCGTCTCTTTGCCCAGGAAGAAGCCGGTGGCCAGAGGCTCGCCGTCGTAATTCTTGGGTTCATCGTAGTTGATGACCAGGTTGTTCTTATCGGCCTTGCTGCTTACCGAAAACCAGTATGGTTTGGGAAGGCGATCCGCATCCAGGCGGGCAAACCCCTCAAAAGAAAGGTTCTTCGACTCGGCCTCCAGGCTGATGGTTCCCCGGAATTCGGTGCGGTGGTCGATATAAAAATCATCCTCCGGAGTGACTTCACCGGTGGCCCGGGTAACCACCCGCTTCTCGCTGTAGGCCCCTTTCCCCACCGGCTGGCCGACGATATTGGCGAATTCGATCTCCTGTTCCCGCTCGCCGATGTTGTATTCGTAAAAACCGGAGGCGCGGTACAGGCGCTTGCCGAGAATATCGACCGTAGCCCGGTTGATGACGTGGTAGCGGTTGAGGGTATCGGCAATGATCCTGGCATTTTCCAGCGTGGCCATCACCCCGCCGCGCCCGACTTCCAGGTAGTTGCTGTCGGGATAGACAAAGGCATCGGCCGCCACGACAAAGGGTACGCCGCTTACCTTGAGTTCATCGGTCTTAAGGTCGTAGAACGCCTCTCCTCCTTCGAAGAAAAGCGAATCCTGGTCGGGGTGAATGGAAACGAACCGGCCGGGCTTGTTGGGGTCCGACTTGAAAGTGATGTGCTCCTCGGCCATGTCCCAGGTGAATTCATTCATCGAAGTTTTGTACTGAATGGCCGGCAGGGTGGTCTCCAGAAACTCATCGTTGGCTTTGAAGGTTGCGACTTCCTCTTCAAAGTCGACATCACTTTGTACGTTGCTGGTCTCCAGGGCGATATCTTTCAGGTCCTGCGTCTTAATTTTGACGTCGGTGGTATCGGCGGTGGAAGAAAAGGCGCCAAAGGAGAACAGGCGGGACTCCATGGTCGCTTTATCCCAGTCGAGAATGCCGTCCCCCTTGAGGCCGCCCGGGGTGAGGATCAGGGTGCCGTCGAGGGTGTGCACCCCTTCCTGGAAGAGGGCGAAAGGCGCCTCTTCGGAACGGATATACATACTGTCCTTGTACGGCCGCCAATCGATCTTAACGTCGAAGCCCTGAGCACGGGGCACCTCCAGGCCCTCTTCCCGGCTTTCCTCCAGGTCGAAGCGCTCTGCACTGGCCAGCATCTGTTTGGGCATGAAGATAATATCCTCCGAATAAATGGAGGCGCCCAGGTATTTGACGTTGCCTTTGGCCAGCAGGCCGGCGTTGCTCAGGCTGATCTCCCCGTCGTAATTCCCTTTTTCCTGATAGGCAGGATACCCTTCCGCCGAGGTCTGGGTGACGAAGCCCAGAGAGGTGTCTGCCTGCAGGGTAACCGTCTCGTCAAAAGGAGGGAATATATCCGCCGAGAACAGGGTGCCGTCGAAAGCCACGTCCTCCCGGGTATAATAATCGAGGTGGTTAAAGCTGAAGGGCGTCAGTTGGAAATAGAAGGAATCCCTCTTGTAGGCGCCGTCCTGGGTCTTGGGGTAGTCATAAAAGACAAAAGAATTGTCTTTGCTTTGCAGGGAGGGGAAAAGCGGAATATCGTCCGTTCCCGATTTATTGGCGGGGGCGTCGATCAGCAGAACACCGGTCAGGTGCTCGATGCGGGAGCCGATGGACAATGCTTCGGGCTGCCCGTCGCTGATCCGGCCGGTTGGGATAAAGAGGTCGAAAAAGCGCACGGAATCCAGGGCGACCTGAAATTCATCGTACATAAAATGAAAGCCCTTCCCTTCCAAGGAGGAAAAGCCGGCAAAGGTTTTTCCATCGAAATCAATATCCCGGTTGCCCATCATGGTGAGCTGCTTATTGAACGGGATGATGGCTACCCGCTGCTTCTCGCTGAATTCCACGAAATCCACACCGCGTATATCGATCCTGTTGTCCCTGAGGTTCATGATCGCATTGGTGCTGTCCGTCTCCGATTTGATCTTCAGCACATCGTAATCGGTCTTTTTGCGGTGTGCATCGGCATAGAGGGTTACCTTGTCCTTGACCTCCACGATCTCCTCCTCACTGTCGTAGTTGATGAAGCCCCGCGCTACCATATCGTACAACAGGCCCTTTATGTTTTCGACGGAAAAACGGGGGTTTATCTTTTGCGCGACCTCCTCGGCGGGGAGAATGTTCTTGCCTTCTTTGTCTTTCATTACTTTCAGGACAGCGATGGGGTTGACGGTAGCGATGTTCTGCAGCTGCCGGTAATCCTTGTCCGTAAAATAATTGAAGGATTCAAATTCCACCACCGGTTTGCGGTGGATGGGGATCTTCTCCCTCCCGATGGCTACCGAATCCTGGTCGAGGTAAGCAATGATATTATCGGCATGGATATTGACCTTGTGCAGGGAGCTGAAGAAAGGGTTGCGGTCGCTGGCGCGGTCCCCGCGGGACAGGGCCATTTCCCTGTCGGCGATATCATAACGTACATCGATGGAAGGGTGGTAGATCGAATCCTGTCCAAATTGAAGCACCCCTTCTACCCCCTGCCCGGCGATGAGTTCTTCCCGCCGGATGGTGAACAACTCGGATGCGCCGCGAAAGGAGGCCTTGCTGTTCGTATCTTCGATGAGGATACGGGCGGGCCGCTCCCTGTTTCCAAAGCCGTAGACCGTCTTGCCATTGAGGCGGAACCCCCCAACGTAACTGATACCCTCTCCTATGTTATTGATCTCCAGGATTTTCTCCTCCGATTCAAAGCGGGGGAAGGAGCCTTCGGTAGCGTCATTACTGGCAACCAGTTTATCGCTGAAGGAGCCTTTAATGAGCCGGCCTTCGCCAAAAAATACCGGGTAGTGCAGTTTGGCCTCCCTGACCTCGTACAGGCTTTTGATCACCTCGAATTCGTAGTTGCCCAGCTCCGCGTATACATTAGCCCCGAGGCCGTGGCGTTCCCAGGTGACCCGGCCGCCCTGGCCTTTCCACAGGCGCTGGTTGGGCAGAAAGTATCCGGAAGTATTGTAGATAAATATAGAGTCCGTACGGCGGCTGGCCATCAGGTCCAGCTTATCAAAAAATACCGCCCCTTCGTTTTCCTCATAGCGAAACTGGAAATCATCGGCCAGGGCATACCAGGAGGTGCCTCCCGAGTCGGAATAGCGCAGGGCCTGCCGTTCGAAGAAGAGTTTGGAGAACTCGACAAATTCGTCAAAAGGCTTGAGGTGGCGGTTCTGAATATTGGCCAGTATTTGGTCCAGGACCTGATGCCATTCCCGGAAATGCCGCTCCGGGCTGCTGGCCTTTTTGATCATGGAAAGGGCATTGAGGTAGTTTTCAAAGTAGGGGCTGGCCATCATCCGCTGGCCCAGCATGGCGTTACCGGTTTTCAGGATCTGCTTTGTCTCCTCTTCGTTAAACATGCCGCTGCTGAACACCTTGGCGAACTCCTTATAGGCCTCTTCCAGGGCCTGCCGTTTGCTGGCCGTCATGTATTCCTCCAACTGGCGCATGAACTCGGCATGGTCATCAGAAAACCGTTCCAACCGCTGCCCGGCCAGAGAAAGGGTGAACAATAAAAAGGCCGGTAATAATAAGTATACTTTTTTCATCTGAATTTATTGACGGACAAAACGAATACAACTCCACTCTCCTCGCCTGTTTTTATCGGTAAGATGCAATTTTACGGCTTTGGCGCGGGCCAGCACCAGGCTTTCATCCGCAGCCAGAATACCGGAAACCAGGAGAACTCCTCCGGGAGCGAGTTTTCCATATAACGACCTGAGCGAGTTTAATATTACGTTTCTGTTGATGTTTGCCAGAATGTAACCGTAACCGCCGTCTTCTATATCATCCAGCGTACCGTGACAGGCCCGGATATGAGTAGCGTCATTGGCCTTGGCGTTATCCAGGGTATTTTCATAAGCCGCCTCCTCGACATCAACCGCGTCGATGTGAGCGGCGCCCATTTTATCGGCCAGAATGGCCAGTATGCCGGTTCCGCAGCCATAGTCCAGCACCTTCATCCCGGCGAGATCATCCTGCGCCATTCTTTCCAGCATCATATAGGTGGTGGCGTGGTGGCCGGTGCCGAAAGCCATCTTCGGGCTGATGACGACCTCGTATTTCACCGCTTCCATGGGTGGATGGAAATGAGCCCGCACCCCGCAGTGGTTGCCCACGCGGATGGGTTCGAAATTGGATTCCCACAGCGCGTTCCAGTTCTGAGCGGGGATCAGCCGGCGCTCGTAACTGAAGGACAGCCGGGCGGCGATGTTGGCCAGTTCACTCTCTACATCTTCGGCGGCGCCGTCTTTGCACAGGTAAGCGCGCAGCCCATCCTCCCTTTCTTCGAAACTGTCGAAAGGAAGCTCACTGAGGAACGCCAGGGCCACCTCACGCAGGGACGTGGCCACTTTGATGTCATAGCAATAATAGTCCATAAGTGGATTTTATTGGTTCCTTGCCTCCATTCGGGGGCTTTCGGCTTTCTCACCGTATTAGGAGAGCCTGTTGCGGTGTTTCAGGGTAGAAGGCGCAACGCCCATTTGTTCGTCGATCTCAATTTCCGGCAGCGCTTCTTTCATTCCTATTTTAATGAGCGCCAGGTGATGTACGGCGTGGTCGTAAGCAAACATCAGCTCCCGGCCTACCGTAGACCCCAACTCCGGGCGGCCATCATCGGGCAGTGAAGAAAAATCGGCCCGCACTTTCAGTGGTTGCTCTTCATTGAGGCCAATGCAGGCCTGGCCCATTTGCTGAAAGGCAGCCCTGGCGTAGCTGGGGTCTTTTTCCATTTTTTCATTCCGGCTGCGGGAGGCGTAATCCACAATACCTTCGGAGGCGCCACGCAGCAGGCATTCATAGAAGTCGAAGATATGGCGGAAATGCTGGCCGATCGTTGAAGCATTGAATACGCCCAGGGGCCGGGAATAGGCTTTGGGGTGAATATGCTCTAACAATTGGTTGATCTGCCGGGTGATGGAAACGGTACCTTCTTTACAATCCATTTATCTGATCAGGTTGTTACTTCGAACCGGAATACTGCGCCGAGGGGCCAAGCGTTAAACGTAGATCTCCCGCCGGGCGGCCTTGAGGGTATTCATCAAAAGAGACACAACTGTCAACTGCCCGACACCTCCCGGCACCGGCGTGATCAGGCTGGCTTTGGGGCTCACCGATCCGAAATCGACATCTCCGCAGAGGCGGTAGCCCTTTTCCGTTTCGGGCGCCTCCACGCGGTTGATGCCCACATCAATGACAACCACTCCTTCCTTGACCATATCTCCCTTGACAAACTCCGGGATACCGATAGCCGCCACAATGATATCTGCCCGCCGCAGGTGGTTTTCCAGGCCCTTGGTCCGGCTATGACAGGCCGTCACCGTGGCATTTCCCGGGTAAGCTTTCCTCGAAAGCAGAATACTGATGGGAGTCCCAACAATATTGCTCCGGCCGATCACAACGACTTCTTTGCCTTCCGTCTCAACTTCATAACGCCGCATCATTTCCAGAATGCCGGCAGGAGTGGCGGGAAGATAGCACGGAAGCCCCTGCGCCATCCGCCCGAAGTTTACCGGGTGAAAACCGTCTACATCTTTCTCCGGGCTGATGGCCAGGGTCACTTTCTCTTCATTGATGTGGCCGGGCAGGGGCAGCTGAACGATGAAACCGTCTACTTCTTTGTCCCGGTTTAGCTGATCCACTACCTCCAGCAATTCCGTCTCGGTAACATCGGCCGGCTTTCGGATAAGAGTGGAACGAAACCCCACTTTTTCACAGGAGCGGACTTTATTCCGAACATATACCTGGCTGGCGGGGTCATCTCCAGCCAATACGGCAGCCAGGTGCGGCGCCCTGCCGCCGCTGTCCACGATCGACTTCACTTCCTCAGCCAGTTCTGCGCGGATCTCCCTGGCCAGCTTCCTTCCGTCGAGAATATTCATTGAAACAGTTTTTAAAGGTTAGAGCATCTTATGAGCTTCCATTCTGCGCAAATCTACAAATTTATGTGTGACCAACCAGAGAGGGGCTTTCCCGAATATTTATCGGGAAAAAGAAATTATTTTAACAGTAGTTGCTGAGTAGTTTTGCCACAATAGAATATTTTTGCCTGGCGAGAACCCAAAAGCTTAACAAATATTATGAAGAATTTTTATACAGTTTTTCTAAGTTTTTTTCCTAACTTTGTTTCCATCTGTAAAACATCCTTTCAAATAACCGGCCTGCTGCGGGCCTTCCTGTTGGAAAGCAGCCTGGGCCAAGGCACCAAAGCCTATCAAAAAACCACCCAGTTATTTTTTTCAACTATCTTTTCTCCTCTGATTCCGCTTTGTAGAATTGAGGGCTTGTTTTTCTATTCATCCCGGCGAAGTCTTTGATTCTCTCTTTCCCGCAGGACTAGTGCGACGAAGCCGAATTAACGGGCGATTTCGCAGGCCATTAAATCCCTGGTTCACAGTAGCTTAAATTAACCCGTTAATTCGTGCCGCTTTCACTGGCCCTTGCCCTTTGCTGAATAACAGATCATAACTCCAGAAGCTATTGTCAAACCATGAAAATTTTTGTTCATGAGTATCTCTACCAGGATCGTGGCGCCAATTGTGGCAGCTATCATTTTATTTGCAGCCGGCCCGGCCGTTTCCCAAACCTATATCATGGGAAGCCAGGCTTCCGCAAACACCTGCAGTGGGCTTTTTGTTGACAGTGGTGGCAATAATGCAGGCTATTCGGCCAATGAGAACTCCACCATCACCATCTGCCCCGGGAACTCCGGCGATTATATACAACTGAGTTTCTCGGGGGTAGATATTGACTCCCTGGATTCCTTTTGTTTCTACGACGGCTCCGATGCCAGTGGGGACCCCATGGTGTGCTACGCCAATAACTTTTATCCGGCCCGGACTTTTCTGGTACAGGCTACGGCAGCCAACCCCTCGGGATGCCTCACCATAACCTTTCAATCTGACGGCTCCGGCCAGGGAGATGGGTGGAATGCCGATATCCGGTGCATTACCGCCTGCCAGAATATTTTCGTCGGCCTGGCGGATTCCGACCCCGCTCCTATGCCGACAGATACCGGCTGGATCGACATCTGCCCCGGCGAGCGGGTATCTTTCAACGGGCAGGGCTTCTACCCCCAGAATGGCGTCAATTACCAGCATTCCGATTTCACCTCCGAGTTTACCTGGGACTTCGGGGATGGAACCATGGCCGTGGGGCCGGAAGTCTCCCATGTTTACGACGAACCCGGCGGATATATCGTGCAGCTTTTCATCAGAGACCAGCGCGGCTGCACCAGCCTCAATTACCTGAACCAGCGGGTGCGGGTGGCCACCTATCCCGATTTCTCCGCCGGCGGCAACCTGCCCGATGAGATCTGCGTCGGCGACACCATCGCCCTCAATGCTTCCCTGGATACGTTGGACCCCGGCAGCGCCATCTCCGTTATGACCACCGAGGGTAGTTTTCAGACCGCCGGTGTGCTTTCCGACTCCCTTCCCCTCCCCGACGGCACCGGCACTTCTTATGAAACCAGCATCAGCTTCAGTGACTTCTCTCCCGGCCAAACCCTGACGAACATCAACCAGCTCCTCGGGATCTGCGTCAGCATGGAGCATTCCTGGATGTACGACCTGGACGTGGAACTGCAATGCCCGGACGGCACCCGCATCGTTCTTCAGGACCAGGATTTCATCACGAATGAAGTCCATCTCGGCGAGCCTTTTGAGGCCGACGACAGCAATACCCCCTTCCCCCCGGGCCAGGGCGTGGGCTACGATTACTGCTGGACACCCAACTCCACCAATGGCACCTGGACGGAGTACGCGCAGTCTAACGACCCGGGAGGGCCGTTCGAATACGTCCTGCCCTCCGGAGATTACGAGTCCTTCCAACCCCTGAACCGCCTCGTCGGCTGCCCCCTGAACGGAGAATGGACCATCATCGTTACCGACCGTTGGGCCAGCGACAATGGCTGGATCTTCGAGTGGAGTATCAATTTCGACCCGGCCCTCTATCCGGCGCTGGAAACTTACCGGCCTCAGATCCTGGATTTCGAATGGAAGAACACCCCCTCTATCTTTGAATACAGCCCCGATTCCCTGCGTATCATGGCCTCTCCCCGAAACGCCGGGACCGCGAGCTTCAACTTTACCGTTTTTGACGATTACGGATGCACCCACGATACCTCCGTTGCCATTACGGTACTTCCCTATTCTCATCCTGACTGTTATGACTGTTTGGAAAACCTGGCCCATTTACCCGACACAACAGTATGTGAAAGTGAGCCCGTCACCCTGGATGTCTCCACCGATACCCCCACCGGATCGGCCATCACCTTTGAGGCCATCCCCCAGGAGCCTTTCGGCAACGGGAACTATCCACCGGCCAACCCCTTCGAATCGCCCATTACCGTCAACAGCATTTCTCCCGGCGCCCTCACAGACCCGGCCAGCCAGATCGCTTCCATTTGCCTGAACATAGAAACCAACTGGAACGATGACCTGGACATATACCTGGAGTCGCCCTCCGGAGAACTGCTGGAACTGAGTACCGGCAACGGGGGCGGGTCGGACAATTACACCAACACTTGCTTTACCCCCTCCGCCACGGCTCCCATCACCGGCGGTACCGGCCCGTTCACCGGAGCGTACCAGCCGGAAGGAGACTGGAGCAGCCTTCAGGGCGCCACGATCAACGGCGAATGGAAGATCGTGGCTTCCGACCGGATAGCCCCCAACGACGTCGGCGAGTTCTTCTCCTGGTCGATCACGTTCAATTCCGAAAATGAAATACAGTACACCTGGACGGGCGCCGGCCTGAGCTGCAACGATTGCCCGGCGCCGGTGGCAACGCCTTCCTCAACGACGACATACACCGTCAGTACCTTGGACTCCTATGGCTGCTCTTATTCCGATATGATCACCGTTGAAATCGTGGATGATATTCCCGCTCCGGTAGCCAGCTGCCAGCAAAATGAAGATGGCTCCCTAACCTTCAGCTGGGAGCCGGTGGGCAACTTTACCCAATATGAATTTAACGCCATCCTGAATGGCGTAGCCTCCGGCTGGCAGGGCCCGGTAACCCAATACACTTACACCGCAGGCAACCTGTCCTTCGGTGACGAGGTCGTCCTCGAAGTCCGGGTTTATACCGGCAACAACCAGGGATGCGCCGTGAATGTGGGGAGCAGCTCGTGCATTTCCGATGCCTGCTCCTTGTCCACCACCCTGGCCGGCGGCCCGGTTGGCGTTTCCTGTTACGGAAGCACAGACGGTTCGGCCAGCCTCCAATCCAGCGGGGCAACCGCTCCGATACAATATTTCCTCAACGGCAACCCTGCCCCCGGCACAGGCGCCTTTACCGGCCTGGCTGCCGGAGACTATACGGCGGTTGCCGTTGACGCCACCGGCTGCCAGGATACCGTCCTGTTCAATATCAGTGAGCCGGACAGTATCCGCCTGGCCATACAGGCTACCCGCCTGATCGATTGTAACGGGGCCTCCACCGGCGAGTTGCAGGCAACCGCTCAGGGTGGAAACGGCGGCTTTTCTTTCAACTGGAATACAACGCCCCCTATTTCTACCGCTACAGCATCTGATCTGCCGGCAGGAACCTTTGAAGTGACGGTTACGGATGGTGCAGGGTGCACCGCTATTGCCGTTGAGACGCTAACCGAACCGGAGGCCCTGGAGCTGGAATTCAACGTGACGAACGCCACCTGCGCCGGCATCTCCGATGGAGCGATACAGGCGGCCGCCAGCGGCGGGGTAGGCCTTTTGAACTATGAGTGGGACAATGCCCTCGGTTCCGTCCAGAACCCATCGGGCCTTGCTGCCGGCGCCTACTCCCTGACCGTAACCGACGCCAACGGCTGCCAGATAACCGGAAGCGCTGAAGTAGCGGCTCCCACTGCCGTCGTCATAGACTCGATCGCCATTCTTCCAGTTCTCTGCAGCGGGGAGGAAACAGGCAGGGCTACCGTTTATGCCTCCGGGGGCGAAGGCACATACAGCTATCAGTGGGATGACAACCTGGCGCAGATCAGCCAGTCGGCCACCATGCTCGGCGCCGACACCTATACCGTAGTGGTCACCGATGGCAATGGCTGCCAGGTGTCTGCCCAGGCCACAATCCCGGAACCGGAACCGCTTTCGGCCACCTTCTCCAATGAAGATGCTTCCTGCAAAGGCCTGGCAGACGGAACAGCGGCGGTAGCCCCCACCGGGGGCGCCGCTCCGTATACCTTCGCCTGGCAGGACGGCCAAACCACCAACCCTGCCCAGGGGCTCGCTGCCGGCACCTACGGGCTGGCCATCACCGACGCCAATGGCTGTATCCTGGAAACGTCGACCACCATCAACGAGCCGGCAGAGGAAGTAACGGCCGTTATCACTCAGGCCCGGCGAGGATGCTTTGGCCAGAGCGATAACGAACTCACGGTAGCCGCCGGCGGCGGGACAGGCGACGGTTATACCTACTTATGGAGCAACGGGCAATCTACAGCAACAGCCACCGGCCTGGATTCCGTTTCCTATACGGTAACCGTTACGGATGGCAACGGCTGCCAGGCCACGGCAACGGCCATAGCGCAAGACCTTGAACAGCTGACGTTTCTGGTCATCCCGGAATTGCCCTCCTGTTTCGGCTATTCCGATGGCCGCCTGGGCGTCAACGAGATCTCCGGGGGCGCCGGCTCTGTAATTGGCGATTATTCTTTTACCTGGAGCAACGGAGATACCGGCCCGACCGCCGACAACCTCCTGGGCGGCGTCTCCTATTCGGTGACCGCTACCGACAGCCGCGGCTGTACAGCGATGCGCACCAAGCTCCTGCCTCAGCCCGATGAGGTCACCTTCGGAATTGCGACCGACAGTGTGCGCTGTTTTGGCAATGAGGACGGCTCCCTGAGCGTGGAAAATATACAGGGGGAATTCCCGCCTTATGCCTACTCCTGGAGCGACGGGCAGCAAACGGCTACTGCACAGGGGCTGGCCGCCGGGCAATACAGCGTGACCGTCACCGACGCCAATGGGTGTTTCTCCTCTGCTTCCGCCACGGTAGCCCAGCCGGAACAGCTGGAAGCTGACTTCGAAAAAGAGGACAACCCCTGTTTCGGCGATGCCAAAGGAAGCATCAACGTAGGCGTAAAAGGCGGCGTTCCCGGCTATTCCTTCCTTTGGTCTGACGGCAATACGAACACCTCCCTGGACAACCTGCCGGCCGGAGACTACATGCTCGTCATTACCGACCAGAACGGCTGCCAGGTGGAAATATCCACCCGTATCGAAGAGCCCGAAGCCCTGCGGGCCAACCTGGAAAAGAAAGACCCCACCTGCTTTGGTTTTCAGGATGGGTCGATCACCATCAACCCCGCCGGTGGGGCGCCGCCTTACCGATACAGCCTGGACGGCGATTTCTTCAGTGGCTCGCGGACGATGATCGGGCTGAAGGCCGGCGATTACCGCGTCCGCATCCGAGACGCCAACGGCTGCAGTTATTCCAGCCCAATTGAGCTGGCGGACCCACCCCTCTTCACGGTCACTCCCGGCGCCGATAGCTACACCATCAACCTGGGAGACACCCTGGCCCTCAGCGGCAGCAGCCAGAATGCCGCCGGAACCCCGGAGTTCGTCTGGAGCGCCCCCTACGAAGGCACGCTGGAGTGCACCGAATGCAAGGCTACCCGGGCCTTCCCGGAGACGTCCATCCTCTACGAACTGTACGGCATCGATGAGAAGGGCTGTGAATACACGCACAAATTCTACGTCTATGTAGAAAAGAACCGGATCGTCGCAGTGCCCACCGGCTTCACCCCTAATGACGACAATACCAATGACCTTCTCCGCGTACACGGCAGGGAAGGCACAACGGTCAAACGCTTCCAGGTATTTGACCGCTGGGGCGAGCTCCTTTACCAGGCAGCGGACTTCCCAATCAACTCCGAGACCACCGGCTGGGACGGCACCTTCCGAGGGCAGCCCGTCAACGGGGGCGTCTACATCTGGTACGTCGTAGTGGAATATGAAGACGGAATGGAAGAATCCTTCCAGGGGCATACCACACTGATCCGATGAAATTTTAAATGAGGAACCGCAAAATGCGAAAAGGCAAAACCTGGCTCCACATTTTGCGGTTCCCCGCTTTCCAAAAATGACCTAAACCGATAATTATGCGTTTCCACTTTACCCTTTTTACCCTTCTTTGCTTGTTCTGCCTTCTGGCCGCTCCCCGGGAAGCCCAGGCGCAAGACCCTCGGTTTTCCCAGTTCTATGCCGCTCCCACCGAGCTCAACCCCGCAATGATCGGGGTATATGAGGGCAAATTCCGGATCGTGGCCAACTACCGGGAGTTGTACTCCAGCATTCTGGGCAGCCATCCTTTCCGCACGATCGCCGCCAGTTTTGATATGCGGCAGCGCGTTCAGCAGGATGACTATTTCGGATTTGGATTCAGTGTGCTCCGGGACGAAGCCGGCTTATCGCAATTCCACCGCACCAAGGCCAACCTCGGCGCCTCTTTTATGAAACAGCTGGGAGGGAGCCGGTACGCCACTTACGACCAGTACCTCATTGCCGGCGCCCAGCTGGGTTTCGGCCAGCACGGGCTGAACTGGCAGAGGCTCTGGTTCAGCGAGCAATTCAATGCCAGCGGAGGCTTTATCGACGCCAGCGCCCCTTCCGGAGAAAGCTTCGACAAACAAACAACGGGCCTGTATCTCGACTTCAATGCCGGATTGCTCTGGTATGTCCTCTTTGATGACCACCTCAGCCTTTACGCCGGCGGGGCGCTCCACCACCTCAACAACCCCAATGTGTCTTTCATCGAGGGCAGCGGAGATGACCTCAACACCCGATGGACCGCTCACGCCGGCGGCGAGATCCCTTTCACCCGGGAGCTGAGCCTCCTGCCGGCCGTAGCCGTCATGGGCCAAAGCACTTACTTCAGTACAGCGCTGGGAGGGAACTTCCGGTATACCAACCGGGACTGGAAGGAGGTGGCTATCCGGGCCGGCGCCTGGGTGCACCTCTCCAATGAACTGGAGAGCGGAGTGGCCATGGATGCGGTAGTGGCCACCGCGATCCTGGAAATGGAACGCTGGAATTTCGGGATCAGCTATGATATAACGACTTCTCTGCTGGCCAGCGCCAACAACTCACGGGGCGCCTTTGAGTTTTCGTTTATCTACACGCACCCCGCGCAATGGCGAAACGGGGTCAAATGCCCCAACTTCTATTAAGAGGTTGTCCGAAACCCAGCTCAGGGCCTGCGAAAGGATGTTTTTGCACAGGGGTTGATTTTTTAAAAAAAACCTGGTATTTTAATAAGGCTAATTCATCGCATTTGATTGTGCTGCCTGCCCCTAGTTCATTTAGGAGCAGGCAGTTTACTTTGAACAGGCTGCATCTATGTAGCCGGTATCCTTATCTATGAAAGAAAGGCAATTAGGCTTCCGGGATGAACGCCCCGGCCAGATGGAACAATACATTCAGCATATTCAGTCGAACCGGCACCCTTTAGGCCTCCTGCTCAGCCATGTTGAAGACACCCGCAACCTCGGCGCTCTATTCCGCCTGGCCGATGCCGCCCGCCTGCAGCACATTTGGGCCCTGGGCCCGCCCGGCCTTTTTGAGAGCAAGATCGTCAGAAGGGTTTCCCGCTCCACCCTGGCGTACGTTCCCCACAGCACCATAGATATTAAAGAAGCCAGGGAACTCGCCCGGCAGCAAAGCATGGCCGCGCTGGAAATCACGGAGCACAGCATCCCCTATACAGCGTACCAACCCAAGGGGCCTTTAATATTGGTGATCGGCAATGAAAAGGATGGAATTTCCGAAGAGCTGCTGGCGCTCTGTGAGGCGAGCATTCACATCCCCATGTATGGGGTGAATACATCGATGAATGTAGCCATGGCCACAGCTATTGCCGTTTATGGCTTATTGGCTGAATTAGGAGGGAAGTAGAGGTGGGTTCACGGGTTTAAGGGCCATCTGAAAAACAAGAGCCCGGCCAGCCTGCGCCGGCGCGAGCTCTTTTACATCAAATGGATTTTCCTGTTTCAGACTTCTATTTCTTCGCGTTGGCCTTTCTCCTCTTTTTCTCTTATGAGGAAGTAGAACCCGACCAGGCCGGCGCCGCCAAACATCAGTATGATGGTAAAATAGGCTACCACGCCAGGCAACCCGGCCTTATCCAGCAGATAGGCAATGAAGACACCAATACCCGCCATGATGGATACGATGCCTATTTTGAGGGAATTTTCCCGGTTGCTCTCCTTAGAGAAGATCTTCGCATCCATGCGGTTATCGATCAGCGCCATACGTTCGCGGTGGCGGGAAGAAAAAAACATGTACACCCAGATGATGATGGCCGCCCAGAAACCGGCGACGGCAAGGATCGGAATTAACATTTCTATACCTGACATGACCTTGGTTTTTTCTGATTTGATTTTTTTCGTTCACAGCCTATGACGGAAAGAGAATGAAGGGAGGTTACAAAATAGGAGTTTTTTTTTCGCCTGTTTACGGGGGCATCCGATTTCAACCGCATTTCGTAAATTGAGCAGGCTATTTGTAACCTGCTCGGCCAGAGGCACGTCTTAGGCGTAGGTATTTTGTGGCGCAAGTAGCTCCCCAAAGCCCGGCGCCACAAAAAACCTACAAATACAACCGCATCAAATGGATGATGACATTAAACTGGTAGAATCCTGCCTCAACGGCAGCCGCCCTGCTTTTCAGCAGCTGGTCGAGCGCTATCAGGACTATGTGTTCACCATAACGATGCGCGTGCTGAAGTCCAGGGAAGACGCCGAAGAAGCCGCCCAGGATGTATTTATAAAAGTATACCGCACCCTGGGGACTTTCGAACGGAAATCGAAGTTCAGCACCTGGCTGTACACGGTTGCCTACCGCACGGCGCTGGACCGGGCGAGGCGCAAACAGCTGCCGCTTTCCTCGATCGACGACGATGAATCCTTTATACAGATCGCCGATGAGGGAAGTGAAAGCCCGGCCGATGAACTCTACCAACAGGACCTCAGCGGCCAGCTAAAGGCAGCCATCAGCCGGCTCAAGCCAACCGATGCCGCTTTGATCACGTTGTTTTATTTACACGAAAAGCCGGTAAAGGAGGTGGCGGATATACTGGGGCTGAGCCTGAGCAACGCCAAGACCAAGCTGCACCGCCTCCGGGAGGTGTTGAAGGAAGAACTCTCCAACCAACTGGAAACAGAAATAGAAGACCTGTTATGAAAAACTTCGAATTACTCTGGAAATACATCGACGGTGAATGTTCGCCGGAAGAAGAGGCTCAAGTGGAGCGCCTGCTGGCCGAAGACCTGGAATTCAAGCGGGAATGGGCCCGGCGCGTTAAGCTCCACCGGGAGCTGCAACAACAGGAAGTAGAACAGCCTTCCCTGCGCTTTGCCCGCAATGTAATGGACCGCCTTCCGGAACTATACCGCAAGCTCGACATCAGCCCGCTGATCAGCCCCCTGTGGCGGAAAATCATCGGAGGCGTAGCCGGCGCTTTTCTGCTGGCCTACTTTGCCCTCGTTTTCAACGTCATCGAAACGGCTGGCCCGGCCAAAGGCGGCCAGATACCGGAGGTACAGGCTTTTGTGGACGCCCTTACCGGGCTGCCTGCGCAGGCGATGAGCATTCTGCTGGCCCTTTCCTTCGGCTATATCCTGCTGGCCTTTCTGGACCGGCAACTGAAAAAGCGTTTCGAAGGCGAAGCCAGGGCATCCGGAACCAAATAAACTAATGATCTCACTCGGAGAAAGCCAGCCTTTCTCCCTTTTTGTCTTCGAAGAATTTCCCTCCGTGGTAGGCCAGGTGGCCGCTGACAAGCGTACTGTCTACCCTACCCCTAAAGGTATGCCCCTCGAAGGGAGACCATCCGCACTTGTAGTAAACATTATCTTTTTTTACTTTCCATTCCTTTTCCACATCCACCAGCGCCAGGTCGGCCCAGAAACCTTCCTCGATGAACCCCCTCTTTTTGATCCGGAAACAGGTGGCGGGCGCATGGCACATTTTCTCCACGATCCGCTCCAGGCTGATCTTTCCCCGATGGTACAATTCAAGCATCACGTTCAGGCTGTGCTGTACCAGGGGTACTCCGGAAGGGGCCTGAAAGTAAGTGTTCTGCTTCTCCTCCCAGGTATGGGGCGCATGGTCGGTGGCGATGATATCCAGGCGGTTGTCGAGCAAGGCAGGTAAGAGAGCAGCCTGATGGCCCGCTGACTTGATCGCGGGATTGCACTTGATCTGCGTTCCCAAAGATCCGTAATCGCCGCTGTTGAAATAAAGATGGTGGACGCAAACCTCCGAGGTGATGCGTTTTTCTTCCAGCGGAATGTCATTGCGAAATAGCTTCAATTCGTCCGCCGTAGAAATATGCAGGATGTGCAGGCGGGTATTGTAACGCCGGGCCAACGCCACCGCTAAAGAGGAGGAGCGGTAACAGGCCTCCACACTCCGGATCTCCGGGTGGTATTTCACGGGCAGATCTTCTCCGTACTTTTCCCGGTAGGCCAGTTCATTAGACCGCACGGTGGCCTCATCCTCGCAGTGGGTCGCGATCAGCATAGGCGACCGGGAGAAAATGCCCTCCAGAGTGCGCTCATCATCCACCAGCATATTGCCGGTGCTGGAGCCCATAAATACCTTAATGCCGCAGACGGTTCGGGGGTCTGTCTTCAGTACTTCCTCCAGGTTGTCGTTGGAAGCCCCCATAAAAAAAGAATAGTTGGCCAGAGAACTCCCGGCGGCGATGTCGTACTTCTGTTGCAGCAACTCCTGCGTAAGTGCCGGCGGCTTTGTGTTGGGCATCTCCATATAGGAAGTGACGCCTCCGGCAACAGCAGCCCGCGGTTCGGTATACAGGTCGGCCTTATGCGTAAGGCCCGGCTCGCGGAAATGCACCTGGTCGTCTATAATGCCGGGGATAAGGTATTTGCCTTCGCCTCTGACCTCCATATCTGCCGGTGCATCAATAGACGGGCCGATGCGTTCGATGAACCCATTTTTCACCAGAACATCGCCCGGTATGATCTCTCCCCGGTTGACGAGCTGCGCGCCCTTTATCAAAATGCTTTTCATGGACTGTATTTTGGTGGGCTGTGAAAATAGGCATCCCATTTTACGCCTGCAAACTTTTTCACTAGCTTTGCGGGCATTATTCGGGAACGAATAGCTTCGGAAAAGAACACAGATATGAAACCTGCTCCATCCCCTCTCCACCCCGATTTTAAACTGGGTGTACTTGGCGGCGGCCAGCTCGGCAAAATGCTCGCCCTGGCCGCCGGCAACTGGCACCTTCCGCTCTATGTCCTCGACAGTGAAAAGAGCTTTCCTGCCGGCAGGGTGACGCCCTTTTTCACGGAAGGCAATTTCAAGGATTACGAAGACGTCTATCGGTTCGGGCGGCAACTTGACGTACTGACCATCGAGATCGAGCATGTCAATACCGAAGCCCTCCACCAATTGGAAAAAGAGGGCCTGACGATTCACCCCTCCCCCGCCAAACTGGATATTATCAAAGACAAAGGCGCTCAAAAGTTATTCTACCGGGAGAAAGGGATCCCCACCGCCTCCTTCCAGCTGTTTGATGATGAACAAGCAGTGAAAGATGCCCTGGATTCCGGGGCGCTCTCCTACCCTTTCGTACAAAAGAGCCGGACGGCGGGATACGATGGCCGGGGGGTCAGCGTCATTACCGGCGCCGAAAAGCTGGGCAACCTGCTGCCCGGCGCCTGCGTGGCCGAAGAGCTGGTGGAAATCGATAAGGAACTGGCCGTCATCGTTGCCCGCAATGCCGCCGGCCAGGCCCGGGCCTTTCCAGCGGTAGAAATGGAATTCAACCCCAAAGCCAACCTGGTGGAATTCCTGTTCTGCCCGGCGGCCATTTCCCCCGAGCTCGAGGCCAGGGCCGAAGCGCTGGCCACCGAAGTAATGGCCGCCTACGACATCTGCGGCCTGCTGGCCGTCGAGCTCTTCCTCGACAAAAAAGGCAACCTGCTGGTCAACGAAGTGGCGCCCCGGCCGCACAACAGCGGCCACCACACGATCGACAGCTGTTACACCTCCCAGTTTGAACAGCACCTGCGCGCCGTGCTCAACTTTCCGCTTGGCAGCACCCGGATGAAAGCCCCTTCGGTTATGGCCAACCTGCTGGGCGCAGAAGGCCATACCGGGCCGGCCGTATACCAGGGGCTGGAGGACTGCCTTGCGATCGAAGGCGTACACGTTCACCTGTACGGCAAAGCCGTCACCAAGCCCTTCCGGAAGATGGGGCATGTTACGGTAGTCGATGAGAGCCTGGAAGAAGCAAAGGCAAAGGCGAGAAAGGTGAATAAATTATTGAAAACAGTTAGTGGGGGGTAACTGTATGCTCCAGTCAACTACTCCACTTATCCGTACTGACCACGGCCCGGGGGTAATCGTCGCCGATCCGCAGATGGAGCTCTTCCTGTTCGGAAGAAGACAGCTGATCGGGTTGGTGGATCTTTTCGGGGGGAAGGCCTTCCAGTTCCGGAAGCCACAGTTTGACGTACGCTCCTTTGGGGTCACAGGCCTTGGCCTGGGATAGGATGTTGTAGTTGCGGTATTCCCTGGGGTCGCTACCCACCCCGGCAATGGAATTCCAGTTTCCCCAGTTGCTGGCCACGTCGTAATCGATGAGTAAGGATTCGAAATATTCCGCTCCCATCTGCCAGTTAACGCCGAGGTCATGTACCAGGAAGCTGGCCACATTCTGCCGGCCGCGGTTCGACATATAGCCGGTATGGCTGATCTCCCGCATATTCGCATCTATGAAGGGCACTCCGGTGCGGCCGTCGATCCAGGCCTGTAAAACATGGCGGTCATTCCGCCAGGGGGGAATGGCATTGTTTGCCGGGCCGGCCTTGAAAAAGACCTGGTTGCAGTACTTCTTGGCCATAAAGCGGAAGAAATCCCTGAGCATCAGGTAGTAAAAGAGTTCGTAGGTCGACTTGTTCCTGCCGAATTGCTCTTCGTATTTGCGCAGCTCATAGTACACCATTTTGGGAGACAGGCAGCCCTGGGCCAGCCAGGGAGACAGCTTGGTGCTGTAGTCACCACCGGCCAGGCCGTCCCTGGATTCTTTGAAATCGTCGATCAGCCCCTCCTCCCAGAGATAATATTGAAGGCGGCGAAGCCCCTCCGGTTCTCCACCCCGGAAGGTGATAGCGCTCCGGGAGTCGGGTTCGAATTCCTGGTGGCCCAGCTGGCGTATTCCGGGAACTTCTCCCGCTTCCAGCGCAACGGTAATTGGCGGCATCGACTCCGGAACCGGCAGGGGGCTGCGCACCGGCACGTAGCGTTCTACTTCCTTCCTGAACTGGGTAAAGGTGTCCGGCGTATGCTGAATGGGAAAGGGCAGGTCGGAGGTGTAATAGAGCAGCTTGCCCCGGGAATAGCGCATCTCCTGCCCTACCGACCAGAGGTTCTTTTCCAGCGCATCCTGCACCTGCACTTCTTCGTCAGTTCTTTCCCGGTTACAGAAGACCCAGCTGGTGCGCGCTTTCTTGGCGATCTCAAAAATTTCTTCTTCGGGCCTGCCCACTCGGATGATGAGGTCGCTGCCCAGGTTCCGAAGCGACTGCCGAAGCTCCTGCACGCTCTCTATAATAAATTGAGTACGATATTTCCCCGTCTTGGGGAATCCAAAATAATGCGTGCGCCCCAGAAAGGTGCGTTCATCGAAAACATAGACAGGAATAACCTCGTCGGCACTATTTAAAGCTTCGTGCAGAGCCTCATTATCGTGAAGCCGAAGGTCCAGTCGAAACCACAAAATAGCGCGCTTGGTATACATAATTTTCTTCTATTTTTCTCAACCAGCAAATAAACCGGAAAAGCCCGGCAGTTTACTGTTTTAAATTTTCAATAAGTTTTGAAAGTAAACAACAAATGTGCCTTTTGGTTCTCGGAAAGAATGTTAAATACAGAGAACAGCTTACCGGTTGATTATGAACTATTCCCGCCTTTCCTACGTTGGACAGGCGTACAAATTAACCGGAAAACGAGGATAAAAAATGGATTTCAAAGCATTAGAAAAAGAAGTGCGGTACCGCACCATGCGCAGTTCGGGCAGCGGAGGCCAGCACATCAACAAGGTAGAGACCAAAGTTGAGCTTCTCTTTGATGTAGACAATTCCCGGGTGCTTTCCGATGCTCAGAAGGTAAGGGTAAAGGAAGAACTCGATGGGCGCATCAACAAAGAAGGGATACTCATCGTTGGGTCCGGCAACCGCCGCTCCCAGTTGCTGAACAAGAGCGCGGCGCTGAAAAAGTTCGAACGGCTGATCGCCAAAGCCGTAAGGCCCCGCAAGAAGAGAAAACCCGTCGGGGAACTGGCTGCCCATCCGGAAAAGCGCCTGGAGGAAAAGAAAAAACGGGCGGAGAAAAAAGCCTGGCGCAAAAAGGCCATCCCGAAAAGCGGCGATGGCCTTCATTTTTCCGGCCGTTTCTTGGGAAAAGGATGAGTAAGGAGTATTTTTCCGCCCAATTAAATTCCTTATCCTGATGAACCGAATTTTTATCCTGTTTTCAATTCTCCTGATACCCCCGATGCTTATGGCGCAGGACAAGCCCGCCTATCAGCTCTTCAACAAGGAGGGCAAAAGCGTAAAGTACAAGAAATTGCTGTCGGCAGCTTCGGAAGCCGATATCATATTTTTCGGCGAGCAGCACAACAACCCCATTGCTCACTGGCTGCAACTGGAACTCGCCAAGGGCCTTTATGAAGATAAAGGAGGAGCCCTGGTTTTAGGCGCCGAAATGTTCGAGGCTGACAATCAGCTCCTGATCGACGAATACTTCGCCGGCGCCATCACCACCAAGGCCTTTGAAGAAGAAGCCCGCCTGTGGAAAAATTATGCGACCGATTACAAACCGCTGCTGGAACTGGCCCGGGAAAAGAGCCTCCGTTTCGTCGCCACCAACATACCCCGCCGATACGCCAACCTCGTTTTCCGGCAGGGTTTTGAAGGCCTCGACAGCCTTTCTGCCCACGGAAAGCGGTTTATCCCGCCTCTTCCCATTGCCTACGACAGCGAATTGCCCGGTTATAAAGGCATGTTGGAAATGATGGCCGGCCACGGCGGGGAGAATTCGGAGAATTTTCCCAAGTCCCAGGCCGCCAAGGACGCCACCATGGCCCATTTTATCAGTGAGAACTGGGAAGCCGGTAAAACATTTATCCACTTCAACGGTTCCTACCATTCGGAGAACTTTGAAGGCATATTATGGCACCTCCGCCAGTATGAGCCGGAAGCCACGCTGCTCACCATAACCACCGTAGAACAGGCGGAACTGGATCAACTGGAGGAGGAGCACGCCGGCAAAGCGGATTTCATCCTGGTGGTGGATGAGGATATGACAAAGACGTATTAGGCGATATGAATTGGCCCCTGCTTGCATTTATGACTGTGCTTATCCTTCTCGGCTGCAAACCGGAGGAGAAGCCGCTGCCCATCCTCAGTAAAAAGGAAGAGGTGAACGGCGAGATGGTGTACCAACAGATCCCTGACTTTGCCTTCATCGGGCAGGACAGCAACCGGGTCTCCAACGCCACTTTTGCCGGCAAGGCTTATGTGGCCGATTTTTTCTTCACCTCCTGCCCCACCATCTGCCCGGTGATGACGCGGAATATGCTGAAAATTTACGAGCGGTTCCAGGACAGCGCCGAACTGCTGCTGCTGTCGCATACCATCGACCCGAAGCGGGACTCCGTCGGCCGCCTGGCGCAGTATGCCCGCAACCTGGGCGTCCGCTCCGGCAAGTGGTTCTTCGTCACCGGCGATAAGGATGAGATCTACGCTATTGCCGACGACTACTTCAACGTCGTCATTGAAGACCCCACCCTGCCCGACGGCTTCGACCACAGCGGGCGCTTCGTTTTGGTGGACCCCCAGCGCCACATCCGGGCTTATTGCCAGGGGACCGACAGCGTAGCCGTCAAAAAATTCATGGAAGACATAGAAACGCTGCTCGATGAGATCTAAACTGATACTTTTTCTTTTCTCCGCCGCTCTTACCCTGGTGAACTGTGAACGCAAACCTTACCGGCAGGGCGAGATCCTTTACCAGAATTTTTGCGCCAATTGCCACATGGACGACGGCAGCGGCCTGGCGGGCAACATTCCGCCGCTGGCCCAGGCGGATTATGTCCGCCAGAACCAGGAGCGCCTCGCCTGTATCATCCGCTATGGCATAGAGGAGGAAATCGTGGTCAACGGCAAGGCCTACAGCAACCCTATGGCGGCCATTCCCGAGCTGAGTGAATTCGAGATCGCCAATATCATCAACTACATCAACCAGGCCTGGGGTAATGACTACGGTTATGTGCCGGTAAAGGAAATCCGGAAGAGTTTGGAGGAGTGTAAAAAGTAAGCTGGCGGGCAAATTCCTGAAGAGCTGGCCTTTACCCATTGTTGCTCCCTTGAATTTAACATTTCATCTCTCGTTTTCTCCTTCCGTTTTGCTACTTTAGAGGTGATTCCAGGGCAATTCTCCCTCCGCAGCCCGGCCACAGTGAAACTGCCTGATGAAAACATGAACAAGTTGTTGAAGCTCCTTCTTTTATCCACCGCGCTACCTGCCGTTCTCGGCGCCCAGCCGGCCAATGATGAGTGCAGCGGATTGGCCCACCTGGGTACAGCTCCCGTTTGCCCCGCCCCCCTCATCTTTTCCAATGTTGATGCAACCGCATCAGGCACAGGCTTTGGAGATATCCCCTCCTGCTTCAATGGCGGCAATGTAGAGCGTGATGTATGGTTTTCTTTCACTTCCAGCGACACGATATTTGATTATACCATAACGGTAGCGGGGATATCTTCAGCAACCGATCCCGCCATCGTCAATCCTCAGGTTGCTCTTTATCGGGGAGATTGCAGCCCGAATGGGTTGGCAGAGCTGGCCTGCGCGTCGGCAGTTCCCGGCTCCGATGAAGTTGAACTCAGCGTTGAAGGGCTTACGGCCAACAACACCTACTTCCTGCGGGTCAACGATTACACCTCTACCGTGGCCCCCAACTGGGGAGCCTTCCAGTTGTGTGTTGAAGAAAAACAATCCGGAAGCGTCATTACCGAAGGCAGCTCTACGGCCTGCTCCGGAGTGCTATACGACAGCGGCGGCCCCGATGGCGATTATTCCAATAATGAAAACTATACCTTCACCATATGCCCGGAGGAGCCCCATGGTTGCATTCTCTTTACCCTGGACTACTTTTTTATCGAACCCCAGGGCCTATTCGGCGTTACCGACCAACTGGCCTTTTACGACGGGGCCCAGGCCATCCCCGGAAATATCATCGGGCAGGTGGGCAGTTTCAATTTCGAAGATGACGGCGGCGGCGGGGTCTGTTATCAGGTGAAGGCGAGAAGCGGCTGCCTTACCGTACGTTTCACTTCCGATAACCAGGCAACTTTCGAAGGTTTTCAGGGCCGGTGGGAATGCACCGATGACTGTGAAACAGAACAGCCGATAACCGTCGATGCCGATATTTCCACTCAACAGATCATTGACTTTGTTTCTACTCCTCAAACTACCGTCAACATCAGCAGTATCGAATGCCCACAGGGCGCTTACGGGACCTTTCTGGCTACTGATCCGTCCGGGCTGGGGCTGGAGCGCGGGCTGCTCCTCACCACCGGCAGCCTGGGTTGGGCGGTGGGGCCCAATATCAGCGCCGGACAGGGTAACCCCAATGCCGATAACGGCGCCCCCGGAGACCCGGACCTCGATTACCTGTCCGGAAATACCTTTCTTTCCAACAACGCCTGCATTGTAGCGCTCGACGTCTTCGCCGCCACCAACGAGCTTACCTTCGAGTACATCTTCGGCTCCGAAGAATACCAGGAGTTCGTAGGCCAGGAATACAATGACATCTTTGCTTTCCTTATCTCCGGGCCCGGTATTGCCGGTGACCCCAATATCAACAACCAGTTCAACATCGCCGTGCTGCCCGATGGCAATAACACGCCGGTAGAGATCAACAGCGTCAATCAATTGGTGAACTGGCAATACTACCGCAATAACAACAACGGCATGGCAACGGAATACGATGGCCTGACTTCCGATTTCCTGGGCATCAAAAAAAGCCTGACTGCCCGGGCCATTGTAGAACCCTGCAGCACCTACCACCTCAAACTCGCAATCGCCGACCGGGGCGACGCCCTCTACGATTCAGGGGTCTTCATCTCCGAGATCAAAGGCGGCGCCCCCCGCCTTTCCGTTAACTTCAATTCGGGCATAGACTATCTGGTGGAAGGCTGCGCCGACATACCGGATGAACTGGCCATTGCCCTGACTGCCCCTTCCAACGACACCCTTTTCTACCTCCTCGAGGCCGGCGGAACAGCCACCCGGAATGTGGACTACATCCTGGATGCTCCGGATACCATCATCTTCCTGCCGGGGGAAACCGGCTTCACTTTTCCGATAACCGCCCTTTCCGACCAGGAGGCAGAGCCCGTCGAAGTGATCACCATTCGGCTCTCCAACAACTTCGGCTGCGGGGAAGCCGTTTACGCTGAAATACAGGCCAGCCTTGAAGATGCACTGATTGTGAACATTAACCCTGAAAGCGATACCGCTTTTATCTGCCAGGATAATACCATAACCCTGCATGCCAGTGGCGCTGAAAACTATTTCTGGTCGCCGCCGGGCATTTTCAACGACCCTGCCTCTCCCAGCCCGGTGGTTGATCCGGAAAGCGATCAATGGGTTACG
>JAGFJE010000344.1 GCA_024103175.1 Phaeodactylibacter sp. | reverse complement strand
GACATCATTTTCGTGATCATCATGCTCACGTTTTCCGCCAGTATTGCGGTGGGGCTGCATTTTCTTTTTCATTTTGAGGCCAGCACCACCTCCGGGCTGTTTGCCGGCAGCACCACCAACACGCCGGCCCTGGCGGGCCTGCTCGACGCCATCAGCAACATCCGGGCGGCCGATGGCAGCATCAAGGATATGAGCGAACAGGCGGTGGTCGGTTATTCCCTCTCCTATCCCATGGGCGTGTTGGGGGTTATGGTGGCCATCGTGCTCATGCAGCGCGCCCTGAAGATCGATTACCGCAAGGAAGAACAGGAACTCAAACAGGAGTACCCGGTGAAACAAGACATAGCCAGCCAGACGCTGGAAGTGGCCAGGCCGGAGATCACCGGGGCCTCCATCCGCGACCTGAAGAAAGAACATCAGATGGCCGTTGTCTTCGGCCGCCTGCAACGGGGCGAACAGACACAGCTCACCAACATGGACACCACTTTCCAGGTGGGCGACCAGGTGGCTATTGTCGGCGACCAGGAGGAGATCAACCGCGTTGCCGGGATCATGGGCAAGCTCCTGCCCTACCGGTTATCCTACGATCGCACCGAATACGACACGCGGCGCATCTTCGTTTCCAACCCCAAGATCGCCGGCGAGCGGCTGTCCACCCTCAACCTCAACGAGCAGTACGCCGCCATCGTCACCCGGGTGCGGCGGGGCGACATCGATATCCTGGCCAACTCCAACACCGTCCTGGAGCTGGGAGACCGCGTTCGCTTCGTCGCCCGAAGAACGGATATTCCGAAGATATCCCGCATCTTCGGCGATTCTTATGACGATCTCAGCAAGATCAACCTGCTCTCTTTCGGCCTGGGTATGGGCATGGGGCTGCTGCTGGGTATGATCACCTTCCAGTTGCCGGGCGGCGTTTCCTTCAAACTCGGGTACGCCGGGGGGCCGCTGATCGTAGCCCTCATCCTGGGCGCGCTGCGCCGCACCGGCCCTATCGTCTGGACGCTCCCCTACAGCGCCAACCTCACCCTGAGGCAGATCGGGCTCATCCTGCTGCTGGCCGGGGTCGGCGTCAATTCCGGCCATACGTTCATGGATACCGTCGCACGGGGCGGCGGCGGCATCATCTTTCTGGCGGGAACCATCATCAGCTTCCTCACGGCCGTCGCAACCCTCTTTATAGGGTATAAGATGCTGAAGATCCCTTTCAGCTTCCTCATCGGAATGGTGGCCAACCAGCCCGCCATCCTGGATTTTGCCTTGGAAAAATCGCAGAACAAACTGCCCAATATCGGTTTCACCCTCATGCTGCCGGTCTCCCTGATCACCAAGATCGTCTATGTGCAGATATTGTTCGCCTTCCTGAGGTGAGGGGCGCCACGAAAAGGGCAGCACTCCCTGGAAAAATTCCGACCCGTCTTCGTTCCTCAGCCGGGCAAGCCCGTCTTCGCTGCGCTCTTCCGGGTAAACTTCCGCCTTCCGACTTCCGCTCCCGACCTCCTTCGTCGGTACGGGACTCCCTGCGGTCGCTTCCGACTTCCGACTTCCGACTTGCCCTTCACCTACCTAAGCCTGCCGTTCAACGATCATTTTTGGGCCCTATCTGCCCAGAGCTTAGTTTTACCTATGTACCAACAAAACCGCATATCATGAAAAAGTTAATGGCATTTGTAGTTTTAGGACTGGCCGCACTGTTGCCTTCCTGCATCCCTTCCCTGCATCCGCTTTATTCGGAAGACACGCTGGACTTCCGGGAGGAGATCCTCGGGGAGTGGAAAAATGACAAGGAAACCTGGGATTTCAGCAAAGGAGATGGAAAGTACTATAAACTGGTATTTTCTGATGAGGATGAGCGCACGGAGTTTAAGGCCCACCTCGTCCGCCTGGGGGAACATTATTTTTTCGATTTTTACAACACAAGGAACCGCTGCAGCGATGACGACGGGCTGGCCATCGCCCCCCTGCTGGCCACCCACTCTTTCGCCAAAGTGGTTTTCGACAACAACGAGATGAAGCTCTACTTTTTTGACATCGAATGGCTGGAAAGCCTTTTTGAGCAGCGGAAGATCCGCCTCCGGCATGAAGTCATGGAAGAAGACATCATCGTCCTGACGGCGCCTACCGCCGAGTTGCAGGAATTCGTGCGCAAATACGCCGAAGAAGAAAAGGCGTTCCTGTCTCCGGAGCACTTGACGAGATGACAATGGAAAAAACGACAAACCTCACCGGCCGCCTTTCGCGGTCCTCCCTGCTGCAGCACCTGGCCTTCTGGGGTTTGTCGTTTTACGTTCTGGCCCGCCATTTTGCCTATGAGCAGGAAATACAGCTCGTCGACCTGGTTTACACCCTGCTCTTTCACCTCAGCCTTTGGTTTACGGTGTATATCAATCTGTTCATTCTCATTCCGGGGCTGTTACAAAAACGCTGGTTTGGGCTATATGCCCTGTCGGCCGCCGCCTTGCTGGCAGCCGGCGCCTACCTCAATATCCTCACGTTCAATTACCTGGCAGACTGGCTATTCCCCGGCTATTATTTCATCTCCTATTTTAAAGCCCCTGAGATCGGGCAGTATCATATCGTTTACCTGGCCGTCACTACCCTGCTTAAGCTGTCGAAGGGTTGGTTTGATGCCCAGCAGCAACAAAAGCGCATCAGCCGACTGGAAAAAGAAAAGGCGGAAGCTGAACTGAAAGCCCTGAAAACCCAGGTAGACCCGCATTTCCTGTTCAACAGCCTGAACAACCTCTACAGCTTTTCGCTGGAAGGCTCGCCAAAAGTGCCGGAAGCCATCCTCCGCCTGGCCGACTGCATGCGCTATATGTTGTATGATTGCAATGCGGACAAAGTGGCACTGGAGAAAGAACTGGAATACATCCGGAATTATATCGAGCTCCAGCGCTTACGCCTGGGAGAAGGCCCAAAGGTGAATTTGGTGTTAGAGGGTGATCCCGAAGGTATTGACGTCCCGCCGCTTTTATTTATACCTTTCGTGGAGAACGCCTTCAAACACGGGCTTAAACAGGAGGAGTCCGCTTTTATTCGTATCCTCTTCCGGATCGGTGGAGAGGGGATTCTTTTCAATATCGAAAACGACATGGCCCCGCCCGATGAGCAACTTCCCAAAAGGAAGGGCGGCATCGGGCTGGACAACGTCAGAAAGCGCCTGAAACTGTTGTATCCGGAAGCACACGAACTGATCGTTCATGAGAACGGCAAGGTGTTTTCCGTAACCATGAAGATCGATAAACTATAACCAATGGCCCTGACCTGCTACATCATCGACGACGAGCCCCCCGCCATTAAAGTACTGGAGCATTATATCCGCCAGTCTTCACAACTGAAGTTGCTGGGCAGTTCAACGGACGCCATCCGAGGAATGGAAGCCGTTCAGGAGCAGCGCCCGGAACTGCTCTTTCTGGATATCAATATGCCCCGGCTTTCCGGCATCGGGCTGGTAAAGGCCCTGCCCCATCCGCCGGCGGTCATATTCACCACGGCCTATCCCGAGTACGCCCTGGAGGGGTTCGAGCTGGAAGCCGTCGACTACCTGCTCAAG
This sequence comes from Phaeodactylibacter sp., assembly GCA_024103175.1. Lineage (GTDB taxonomy): Bacteria > Bacteroidota > Bacteroidia > Chitinophagales > Saprospiraceae > JACJXW01. The sequence goes on along the minus strand of JAGFJE010000344.1, from coordinate 662 downwards.
CCTGTTTCTTTCGAACGTTTCCTGAAGGCGGTGAACAAGGCCCAGCGGCTGGCCGCTGCCCCGGAGCCCCACGACACTCCCTCCTTCCTGCTCCTGCAGGCGGACCGGAAGCTCTACCGGGTACCGCTGGCGGAGATCCGCTACCTGGAAGCCTACGGAGATTATGTGAAGGTGCATACGGATGGGCAGCTGTTCGTCCCCAAAACCACCCTGAACCAGTTGGAAGAGGAACTGCCTGCTGATGCCTTCCTGCGCATCCACCGTTCCTACCTCGCCGCCCTGTCCCGGATCCGTTACCTGGAGGCCAATTTTGTGGTGATCGGGGAAGAGAAGTTGCCGGTAGGCCGGTCGTATCGGGAGGAGGTGCTAAGGCGGTTGCAGGAGAAGGGGTAAGTTAGCTGAGGGAAGTACTGCACGGGTAGCCGAGGAGAACACCTGCGACAATTCCTGCATCCAGAACGAAGATCCCGCCTGCGAGCCCAACCCCTACCGGCACAAGATCAGGCGCTTCATCCAGATAGACACCCTGAGAGAGCTTCCCGAAACCTACCTGGACAGCGTACAGCAAGTAGTGCTGGACTCCATCGACGCCCACTGCTCGGCCACCTGCTCCCTACAGGCCGGAAGGTGGATGGATAAGCTGAGCGCCTCCTGCGGCGTCA
>JAGFJE010000332.1 GCA_024103175.1 Phaeodactylibacter sp. | reverse complement strand
GTGTATTGCCTGCGCCTCAACCAGGAACTGACGGGAGTGGCCCGGCTGCCGGTTCCCAGGGTTAATGGCTATCCGCCTATGGAGGAACTCCGCGCCGACATCACCTACTGGGACGGCAAAGCCTATGTGTGGCCGGATTCCGGCATGGTGGCTTTTGATACCCGAAGCAATATGCTAACAGTTGTATTGCCCGCCGATGATTCGCAAGAACACCGGGAAGGAGAAATTTGGATCCCGGGCCGGAACGGCGCCCTGTTCAAAATTTTTCCCCATCATATTGAATACATTGGCGACGGCCTTAATGCTCACCTGGAAGTGGCGTTAATTCCGGAGAATGAGCAAATCGTCAGCCTCGATGACACCACCTACCTGATCGGGACAGAAGACGGGTTTGTGGTCTTCAACAGCCGGCAGGCGGAAGATATCCGTGAGCTGGCTATCCCGGAGCCTGTTTTTTCCGCCGTTGAGATCAAGGGTTGGCAAAAGGGGCTTGAGGTGGCCGGCGGCTTGTCGGAGCCCTTTGTCATGAAGCCCTGGGAAAATGACCTGCGCATCCTTTTCGGTTTACCGTTTTATACCCGACGGGTAAATATGCGATACCGGCTGAAAGGCTTTGAAGAAGGCTGGGCCCCATTTGGCCCCATATATTCCAAGGAATATACCAACTTGCCCCCCGGCAACTACGAATTCCAGGTTCAGTCGGCGCTCTCGGGCCATATTGCCGCCTTTTCCTTCGTGATCGAGCCGCACTGGTATCAGTCGATATGGGTGAAGCTGATAGCAGTAGCCCTGGTTTTTTTTCTGGGCCGCCTGGCGCTGAAAGTTCACGAAAACCGCCTGGCCCGGCAAAAGCGGCGCCTGGAGGTCCAGAAAGAACGAGAACTGCAACGGCAAAGGGTATTTTCCAAAAATCAGATGCTCCAGGCGGAGATCCTCAACAAAAGCCGAAAACTGGCAGACTCCACTATGGAACTGGTGCGGAAAAATGAGATGCTGATCCGGCTCAAAAAAGAACTCGGCCAGCTCAGGCGGAAAAAAGAGCAAGAGAACCCTGCTTTTCACCTGCAAAAAATGATCCGTCAGATCGACCGCCACCTCAGCAGTGAGGAAGACTGGCATGTGTTCGAGGCCAACTTCAATCAACTCCATAACCAATTCTTCACCCGCCTGAAAGAACAGTATCCGGAACTTACTCCCGGAGACCTCCGCCTGGCGGCCTACCTGAAAATGAACCTTACCTCAAAAGAGATCGCCCCCCTCCTGAATATTTCCCTGCGTGGCGTAGAAAACAAACGTTATCGCCTGCGCCGGAAGATGGGGCTGGGGCCAGAAGAGAACCTGACGGAGTTCTTGATGCAGTTCTGAACCATGTTGAGGTATATGGCGCGGGCCGCTTAGGTGTGGAATACGTGTTATTATTGTTTCAATCCCTTGATTTTCAACTTTTTTTAGCCTACCTTACCGCTAACGCAGGCCGGTAAAAAATATTCAATGGCGTAGTAATGATGAGGTGGAATTTTAGGATTGCCGCTTGCCAATTGGTAATTTTGTTTTGCGTTCAGCCCTATTTTTTGTAATTTATTGGATGAAGCTACTGAATAGCCAAATAAATACGAAAAATGCCGGAGCCCGGAAAATAAGGGGCTTCACTAATTCCTTCATAGATGAAGCGCCCTCATAGATTGAGCTAAAGTAAAAAGCTTCAGGCCACTTGTCGGCAGCCTGTTTAGGCATTGTTGAGTTCGCTTCTTTTTGGTGTGTATTCTAGCCTGTCATATTACGCCTATATCATCAGATTATTTTCCTTCATCCGAATGTGTTGAAGGCGCCGATTCTCGCTTTGGCTGGATAATTGTGGCATTCAAACCGAGAATAGCTGTGTTGAAGAGCCCTGGATTTTTTCAGGATGTCTTGCCTTTGTTTTGAGCCCAGGCTGAAAAGAGAGGCCTCCTGGAAGTTGAATTTAAACTATTAACAAGCATAAAATGCTCACTAAATCAAACCTAAGATGAAACTTTTTACCAGATTGCTTCTTATCCCCTTATGCCTTCTTGGATGGGGAGCCGCCCAGGCGCAGGCAACGGCCTATACCGGGGTGGTGACCGGAGAAGGCGGCGAACCCCTCATCGGCGTCAACATCCTCAACAAGATGGACGCGTCGGGTACGATCACCGATTTTGACGGCCGCTTCGAATTGCAGGCCGATGCGGGAGATACGATCGTGATCTCCTACACCGGGTATGAACCGCTGACTTATGTTTTAGGAGCGACCACCCAGCTGGAGTTTGAACTCGCCGAGAGCGCAGAGCTGCTGGAGGAGGTCGTCGTCGTCGGGTACGGTTCGCAGAAATCCAAAGACCTGACTTCCTCCATTGCCACCATCCGGTCGGAAGATATCGAAAAGACCCCTTCCGGCCAGCCCATGCAAGCCCTGCAAGGTAAGGTGGCCGGGATGCAGATCGTCAGCGCGGGCGCTCCGGGCGATGCGCCCAATGTGCGGATACGCGGCGTGGGTTCCTACCCCGGCTCTGAAAATGAAGCGCCCCTCTTCGTGGTCGACGGCATGTTCTTCGACAACATCGACTTCCTGAACAACAACGACATCAAGTCGATCTCCGTCCTTAAAGACGCTTCCGCCGCCGCCATCTACGGGGTTCGCGCCGCCAACGGCGTCGTACTGATCGAGACGAAGTCCGGCAACTTCGACGCGCCGGCACAGATCACCTACGACGGCTACTACGGCATTCAACGGGCCCAGAACGTGGTCAAGATGGCCAATGCCGAACAGTTTACGACCATGGCCCTGGAATCCGAATCGGAAGCCGATATCTCCTTTATCGAGAACGCCATGCAGCGCTACGGCCGCAGCCGGATCAACCCAAACGTGCCGGCTGTCAATACCGACTGGTATGACGTCATCATCCGCGATGCGCCGATCATGAACCACAGCATCAACGTTTCGGGCGGCGGCAATAAAGCGGCTTATGCCGTCGGGGCCAGCTATTTCATGCAGGAAGGCATCCTCGATATGAAGAACCAGTTCGAACGCTTCAACTTCCGGACCAAGATCGACTTTAAGGCCACCGACTGGTTCACCATCGGCGGTAACGCCATCATCAGTAACGGCAACCGGTTCCTTCCGGACAACAGCGCCTGGTTCCGCGCCTATTACGCGGTGCCCATCATGCCGGTCTTCGACGAAAAGAATACCGGCGCCGAGCCGCTGATGCTGTCCAATGCTCAGGACCTCGGCTACCGCGGCGGACAGAACCCCCTGGTGTCTACCGAGTTCAACCGGGACGAGCAAAAGATCCGCAAGTTGCTGGGCAACTTTTACGTGCAGTTTAACATCCTGCCGGAAAACAAGTTGACTTTCAAGTCTTCTTACAACAGTTCCTATACGAATATCAACGCCCGCAACCTGGACTTCCCCTACTTCATCGGCAACAACTTCCAGCAGGAGAATTCAGTGATCCACAGAATCAATGACGACTTCTTTAACCAGATCTGGGACAACATCCTGACTTATGAGGACAGCTACGGCAAACACAACCTGACCGCCATGGCGGGCACCTCCTATCGGGATGAGGCGTTTAACCAGCTGGAAGTGCGCGCCCTGAACTTCCCGACCGACCAGGAGGCCGCCTGGTACATCGACCAGGCCGAAACCCTGGATACCGACCGTGGGAATGTCGGCGACAACGCCAGCCGCTTCTACGGCATCTCCTACTTCGGCCGCGTGGCTTATAACTATGATAACCGGTATCTCATATACGGGACCTACCGTGCGGACGGAAGCAGCAAATACCAGGAAAAATGGGGTTATTTCCCCACTGTTGGCGTTGGCTGGGTTCTCTCCCAGGAGAACTTCTTTAACGTCAGCGGCATCGATTACCTGAAGTTCCGTGCCAGCTGGGGCGAACTGGGTAATGACCGCATACAGGCCAGTGACGGCGCTACGACTACTTCTGTGGTCACGACCTCCCTGGGCGACATTCAGTACAGCGGTACCGAGACCTCCAACACCTTCTCCGCCCTGCGCTGGGAAGTGGTGGAAGAAACCAACGTCGGGATGACTGCCGAATTTTTCCGCAGCCGCCTTTCCCTGGAAGCCGACTATTACAGCCGGGACACCAGGAACGCCGCCATCAACGTGCTTATCCCGGCCGTCGGCGGTACAGTGCTGCGGAACGTGGGCGTGATCCGAAACTCCGGCTTTGAAATGGCCCTGAACTGGAACAACCGCACCTCCTTCGGCCTCAGTTACAGTGTTGGCGGCAACTTCGCTACCCTTAATAATGAGGTGATCGACCTGTTCGGCCAGTCGTATATTGACGGCGGCACGGCAGAATTCCGCCAGCGGTCCATCGTGGGCGAACCTTTGCTGGCCTTCTATGGTTGGGAAGTTGCGGGCGTCTACCAGAACCAGGCGGAGATCGATGCCGACCCGATTGCTGTTGCCAATAACCTGGAACCCGGCGACCTCAGGTATGTCGACCAGAATGGCGATGGCGTCAGCGATGCCGATGACCGCGTCGTCCTGGGTTCTTACCTGCCAACCTTAACGTGGGGCGCCAACCTGGGGATCAGCTTCAAAGGCTTTGACCTGTCGGCGAATTTCTACGGGCAATCCGGCAACAAGATCCTGAACCGCCGCCGCGGCGAGGTGATCTTCACCAACGACACCAACATGGACGCCGAACTGGCCACCGAACGCTGGCACGGCGAAGGAACCTCCAACACTTTCCCTTCCAGTAAGGGCAGGCGCAAGGGGTGGAACCAGCGGCTCAGCGACCAATGGGTGGACGACGGCGCCTTCTGGCGCATCCAGAATGTTCAGTTGGCCTACAACATTCAGGGAGATAAGGTGTTCGGCGCCGGCGCTCCGGACCTGAGGGTCTCCCTCACCGCCGACCGCCCGCTGAGCGTATTTGACTACACCGGATTCACCGCTGAAATACCCGACGGGGTGGACCGCCAGACCTATCCAATTCCCGCCGTTTATACAGTGGGGTTAAACGTCAGATTTTAATGAGAACTCTTAAACCTAAAATACGATTCCAATGAAGATTTTGAATAAATATAGATTCAGCATCGGCTTGATAGCTCTATTGCTCCTGGTGCTGCCTTCCTGTGAAGAAGTGCTGAACGAACCGGCCCTGAACCGGACGTTCAACGTAGAGATCGATTACACCATATCCGAAAATATGGTGCGGCCATTGATCGGCGTGTATGCCGATTTTTACTCGCGCGGCTGGGAAACCATTCCTCTGATCGCCGTCCGTGGCGACGATGTCAACGCCGGTGGGTTAGGCGACCAGCAGCCCTTTGCCGATACGGACCAATTTATCTACGACCAGGCCTACTGGATGTACAACTCGTTGTGGCAGCTGAACTTCAACGATATTTACACCGGCAAGACGGCCATCCAGCAGATCGAGCTGTATCGCGAAGCCGGCGCGCCCGACGCCCTGGCCGACCAGTACATTGCCGAGGTCAATACCCTCAATGCCTTTCTGCTGTTCCACCTGACGCGCGTATGGGGAGACATGCTGATTCCCAGGACCGCCGACCCCACCGACCTGCTGGTAGCGGAATTGTCTACCAAAGACGAGGTGATGCAGTACATCTCGGAACTGATGGACGAATCCATCCCCAACCTGCCCACCATACACCCGGCGGACCGCACGGACGTCCCCGGCGGGGTGAACCGCTATACGGCCCTTGCCGTTAAGGCCATGGCGGAGCAGGAGCTTCGAAACTACCAGGCCGTAGCCAACGCCACTTCCGAGATCATCAACTCCGGCGTCTACCAGCTGGAACCGGATTTCTACGAGTTGTTCAAACTGAAAGGCAAACTGAACCGGGAGAACCTCCTCGAACTGCAATACTCCGACTACGGACAAGGGTCGGGCGACGCCAACTTCCACCTGTATGCTTTCTACGGCCCCCAGGGCTGGGATCCCGCTGTGGAAGGCATAGGCGGCGGCTGGGGCTTTTTCGAGCCGAGCCTGAAGTTCATCCGGTTCATGCTGGACCGCGGAGAGTCGGTACGCCTGGAAACCAGCGTACTCTTCACCGACCGGGGCATTGCCGAATTCCAGGATGAATATCCCAACCTGCCGGATTTTGTCTCCAACACCACGCGCGACGGCGACGTCATCAACGACTATGCCCGCGCGCTGTTTGCCAGCGGCAAACACTACCTGCCGTCAAACCAGATCACGCCCGGCCGCACCGGCTATGGCAACAACAAGAACTATACCTGCATCCGCTATGCAGAGATCCTGCTGATGCACGCAGAAGCAGTCCTGCGCGGAGCCTCCAGCTCCGCCATTTCGGCGGACGACGCGATCAACCTGGTGCGCGCCCGCGCCGGCATGCCGGAAATTACAGGCGCCACCCTGCAGGATGTCGTCGACGAGAAATTCGCCGAGCTGGCCACGGAGTGGGGCGTGCGTTACTACGACCTGATCCGCTGGGAAATGTACGACGAACTCAACTACGACGGGCGTACGTTCACTCCCGACAAGATCTATCTGCCTTACCCACAGAATCAGGTCGATCAATTGCCGGTTCTGGATAAAGGCTGATTCACTGGTTTTAATCCTGTCCATTAATTTAAAATTGTAAGAACAATGAAATTCATCAATAAATTTTTCCTGTTCCTCATGTTGGCGGGCCTTGCTCTGGCCTGTGAACGGGAGGGCATCGATCCCATCACTCCGGTTGACCCGGGCCCCGACCAGGGAAACCCGGAGGTCAAGATCTCCTTCCCGGTGGAAGGTTCGACCATTCAGGTACTGGAGGCCGTCACTACGGTTAACATCAGGTTTGAGGCTACGGACGATATTGAACTGGCGGAAGTGGCCGTTGCTTTTGACGGCTCTGAGATCGCTACGTTCACCGAATTCCTCGACTACCGCCGGTTTGTCGGTGAATATGAATACGACCAGGTGGCCGACGGCATGCACACCATTACCATTACGGCAACGGATACGAACGGAAAAACCGGCTCGGCCACGGTCAACTTTACCAAAGAGCCGGCCTATACGCCCCTCTATGCCGGCGAGGTCCTGTATATGCCGTTCGACGGCGATTTCATCGACCTGGTGAACATCAAGCAGCCGACGGTGGTTGGCTCCCCCGGGTTTGCCGGCGAGAGCGTCGTCGGCCTCGACGCCTACAAGGGCGCCGCCGACTCCTACCTGACCTATCCGACGGAGGGCCTGCTGGGCAGTGAATTCAGCGCGGTGTTCTGGATGAAGGTCAACGCCACCCCCGACCGGGCCGGCATACTGGTCATCGGCCCGCCGGATGCGGTCAACCCCACCGCTCCCAATAACCGGACCAGCGGTTTCCGCTTTTTCCGGGAGAATGCCGGCGGGGAGCAGCGCTTTAAGCTCAATGTCGGCCGCGGGGACGGCGACTCCTGGTTTGACGGCGGCGACGCTGCCGACGTCGTGCCCGGCACTGACGAATGGCACCACTTTGCTTTTACCATTTCGAATAACGGCGCCGTTGTTTATATTGACGGAAATATCGTCAGCCAGGGGCCGCTCGACGGCGGCGTCGACTGGACGGGCTGCGACATCCTTTCCATCATGTCGGGCGCGCCTCGCTTTACCGGCTGGGATCATTTATCGGATCGAAGCCTTATGGATGAACTGCGCATTTTCGACCGCGAACTGTCTCAGTCTGAGGTCCAGGATATCATCACAACGGAATCCGGCGGAGGCGGCGCCTACACGCCGAAATACGACGGGGAAACCTTCTACATGAGCTTTGATGAAGGCCTTTACCGGGAAATGGTAAGCGGGCAGATTGCGAATGTCGTCGGTACCCCCGATCTGGCGGGTGAGGGCAAAGTTGGCCCTGACGCTTATGCCGGCGCTGCCGATTCTTACCTCACTTTCCCCACGGACGGGCTGCTGGGCGATGAGTTCAGCGCCGTGTTCTGGATGAAGGTCAATGCTGACCCGGACCGGGCCGGCATATTGGTCATCGGCCCGCCGGACCCCAACAACCCGGACGCCCAGAACAACCGAACCAGCGGCTTCCGCTTCTTCCGTGAGAATGCCGGTGGGGAGCAGCGTTTCAAGCTCAATGCCGGCCACGGCGAAGGCGACAACTGGTTCGACGGTGGAGATAACGCTGATATTGTTGTTCCGGATGATTCCTGGCACCACTTCGCTTTCACCATCTCCGGTAGCGAGTGTGTCGTCTACATCGACGGCGAAGTGGTCTCCCAGGGCGATTTTGCAGGCATCGACTGGACGGATTGCGACGTGATCTCCATCATGTCCGGCGACCCCCGCTTTACGGAGTGGGGCCATCATTCAGACCTTAGCTGGATGGATGAACTCCGCCTGTTCAACAAAGCGTTGACGCAGGAGGAGGTCGGCCAGATCATCGCTGATGAAAATTAACTATATTGTCAAATACCGGGAGCCGCTATTGCCGGGAATTTGTTTAGCGTTGAGGTGAGGTGACATCTTTTTGCCCCCAGATCCTGGCGATTAAGCCTGTTTCGGCGGATTGAGGGGCAAAAAGGGTGTCATCTCACTTAGCCAGATGACACCTTTCGCCTTGTAAACTGCAGTGATATGAGCAATAGTCCGGTATATTAGGCGAAAGATGTCACCTGGCTAAGCGCTAAACACACGCATTGTTGGCTCCCGGCATTTGAAATTTGCTCATTGTTACGTTTTGCACAGGTGTAAAAACGTATACTTCGGTTAATTGTAATTCACCATCCCGATTCCTATGACTCAACCCTACCTCCCGATAACAGCCGTCTTTTGTTTTTTCCTTCTCAGCCTTGTGCTGATCTCCTCCTGCAATGGAGGCGGCGAGGAGGTTACTCCTCAGGATGAACTGAAACTTACCTTTGCCCGCCTGGGCAGCCAGACGATCCTCAACGGGAATGTAGTGGATGGAGAAGGCGCTATTTTTCTTGGTTTTTCCGCCCCCGTGGAAATAACTTCTTCTAACCTGTTCCAGGTAAGCGCCGGCGGCACGGTGCTCGATGACACGGAAGACTGGAACGCGGGGCAAGATCAGGTAACCATTACCGTCAATCATACCTGGGTCGAAGGCGAAACGTATACGCTCCGGGCTAATGGGCCCCTGGACAGCCCGGAAGCCGCCGCCCTGGAGGAACTGATGCTTCCCTTTAGCATCGCCAAACAACCCCTTACCGTTGCCCGCATTCAGTCGGATACCAGCCTTTTTACCCTGGATGCCGATGCCCTCAATACCGGTATCAGCGTCAGCCAGCCGGTGGAGATTGCTTTTTCCCAACCATTGGGCATCAACCCTCAAAGCCTTAAAGAGTATATTTCTGTCGAAGGCCGGGAGAAAATGGAATTCAATGCCACGGCGCTCAGCGATACCTCTTTCCAGCTGCAGTTCACCGAAGCCCTCAAAGATTTTACTACCCACCGGATGATTATCACCTCCGGCCTGGGCGAAGCCGCCGGCCGCGATTTTTCCGGGCTGGAGTTGACTTTCTTTACCGGCCCTTCGGCCACCCCCGATTTCCCGATCCTGTCGGATGATGAACTCCTGACTGCCGTCCAGGAACAGACTTTCCGCTATTTCTGGGACTTTGGCCATCCTGATTGCGGCATGGCCCGCGAACGCAATACCAGCGGCAATACCGTCACCAGCGGCGGCAGTGGGTTTGGCCTGATGGCTATGGTGGTGGCCGTAGAACGCGGCTTCATCACGCTGGAACAAGCCCTGGGACGCTGGGAGCAGGTTGTCGGTTTTCTGGAAACCGCCGACCGGTTTCACGGCGCCTGGCCCCACTGGATCAACGGGCAGACGGGAGCAGTGATCCCCTTCAGCGCTCGCGACAATGGCGGCGACCTGGTGGAAACGGCTTTCCTCGTGCAGGGCCTGCTCACGGTGCGGCAGTATCTCCTGCAGGAAGCCCCCCTGGAAACCGAACTGATCGGGCGGATCAACGCTCTCTGGGAAGGGGTGGAATGGGACTGGTATACCAAGGGGCAGGGCGAGGCCTTATTCTGGCACTGGTCGCCCGACAACGAGTTTCAGATCAACCTGAGAATAAGCGGGCACAACGAAACGCAGATCGTTTATATCCTGGCGGCTGCTTCGCCAACGCATCCCATCGAGCCGGCGGTCTACCATTCAGGCTATGCCCGCTCCGGAGCGATGGCCAATGGGCAGTCTTACTTCGGGATACCCCTGCCGCTGGGATACGACTACGGCGGGCCCCTCTTCTTTGCCCACTACTCCTATCTGGGCCTTGACCCACGCAACCTGGAGGATCAATATGCCAATTACTGGACACAGAATATTAACCACTCCCTGATCAACTATCAATATTGTGTGGAGAACCCAAAGCGGTACTACGGGTATTCCGCTCAATCCTGGGGGTTGACCGCCAGCGACAGCTATACCGGCTATACAGCGCACAGCCCTACTAATGACCGTGGTGTCATTACCCCTACGGCTGCTGTATCGTCTATCCCCTATACGCCGGAGGAAAGCCTCGCGGCTATCCGGCATTTTTACTACCAGTTGGGTGACCGCCTTTGGGGGGAATACGGTTTCTACGATGCCTTTCATCCGACGAATAACTGGGAGGCCGATTCCTTCCTGGCCATTGACCAGGGGCCGATCATCTGTATGATCGAAAATTATCGCACCGGCCTGCTGTGGGATTTGTTCATGACGGCGCCGGAGGTGCGGCAGGGCTTGGATTTGCTGGGGTTTGCGTATTAGTGTGTATGTACATGGCCCACGTACTTAACGCTCCTTTTTTTGATTGGATGAAATTCATACAGGAAAACCAATTCTTACGATGACTCGGATAGCCAACCTGTTTTTTATCTTCTCGCTTATCGGCATCGCTGCGGCGGCACAAACCTCAGCCCTTTCAAGTGATGAGGCCCTCCTGGATCGCGTTCAGCAGCAAACCTTCAACTATTTCTGGGAGGGGGGCGAGCCCATTTCCGGCGCTGCCCGCGAACGCATTCACGAAGACGGCGTTTATCCTCACGATGATGCCGATGTGGTTACTTCGGGAGGCACCGGTTTCGGCATTATGGCTACGATCGCTGCCATCGAACGCGGGTTTATCACCCGCGAGGAAGGCCGGAAGCGCCTGCAGCGCCTGGCCGAATGGCTTCAGCAGGCGGACCGCTTTCACGGCGCCTGGCCGCACTGGATGTACCCTTCCGGAAAAGTAAAACCGTTCAGCCGTTACGACGATGGGGGCGACCTGGTGGAAACCGCCTTTTTGGCGCAGGGGCTGATCGTCGCCCGCCAGTATTTCCGCAACGGGAACAAAAAAGAACGCAAGCTGGCGGCGCTGCTGGACCAGCTTTGGAAGGAGGTGGATTGGAACTGGTATACCCGGGGCGAGCATATTCTGTACTGGCACTGGTCGCCTGAGCACGAGTGGCGGAAAAATTTTGCCGTCACGGGCTATAATGAATGCACCATCATGTATATCCTGGCCGCTTCTTCTCCTACCCATCCGGTCGATCCGGCCTGTTTTCACGAAGGCTATATGCGCAAAGGGGAAATTGTATCCAATGAAAGTGCATACGGCTACGACGTCGTGCTTGATCATAACGGAGAGGGCGGCATCCCCGTCGGGCCGCTTTTCTGGGCGCACTACTCGTTTATGGGGCTGGACCCCAGAGGCCTGCATGATTCCTACGCCGATTACTGGCTCCTCAACCGGAACCACACCCTGATCCACCATGCCTACTGTGCCGAGAACCCCAGGGGGTATGCCGGTTATTCGGAAGAATGCTGGGGCCTCACTGCCAGCTATTCCATATCCGGCTACGATGCCCACCACCCCTCCAATGACCTGGGCGTGATCACGCCGACGGCCGCCCTGTCCTCCTTCCCCTATACGCCGGAGGAAAGCATGTTGTTTCTGAGGCACTTGTACGAAGATCATCCCGGGATCATCGGCGAATATGGGCCCTATGATGCTTTTAGCGTCCAATCGGATTGGCGCCTTCCCCGTTATCTGGCTATCGATCAATTGCCCATTCCGGTGATGATCGAAAATTACCGGTCTGGATTGATCTGGGAACTCTTCATGTCGGCGCCGGAAATACAGGAAGGCTTGCAAAAACTGGATATTAAACGAACACAAAACAAATAGGATGAATCGCATTCTGACCATTTCAATTGCCATGTTCTTATGGAGCAGCCTGGCCTTGGGCCAGGTGGAAACAGGAAAATATCTGTACAAACAACACCTTCATGAGGGAGACACGCTCAACTATCGCATCCTCTATCCCCATGATTTCGATGAGAACAAACGCTACCCGCTCGTCCTGTTCCTGCATGGCCGGGGGGAAAGCGGCGCCGACAATGAGAAGCAGTTGACACATGGAGGCATGCTTTTCCTGGATTCTCTGCATAAATACCCGGCGGTTGTCATTTTTCCGCAATGCCCTGAAACGGATTTCTGGGCCAAAGTCGGCCAGAGCCGGAAAGACGACGGTTCCTTCCAGTTCGAATTCCTTACCGGCCAGCCGCCAACCCCTTCTCTGACCGCTGTGATGGACCTGCTTGGGCAGGAACTGGACAAGCCATATATTGATGAGAACCGCCTATATGTTTCCGGATTGTCGATGGGCGGCATGGGCGTCTTTGAACTGCTGTGGCGAATGCCGGAAAAGATCGCGGCGGCGGCGCCGATCTGCGGCGGCGGCGCCCCGGAAATGGCCTCGGCGATGGCGGATATTCCCATCTGGATATTCCACGGCATGAAGGATGATATTGTTTTGCCGCGCCATTCCATCCGAATGCTGAAGGCCATTCAGCGCGAGGGAGGCCTGGCCAAGATCACGCTATATCCGGACGCCAACCACAACTCCTGGGACCCGGCCCTTTCCGAGCCCGCTTTTTTGCCCTGGATGTTCTCCAAATACAAAGGGGAATCCTACTCCCTCTTCGTTGATTCCCTGATGGCGGAGATGACGCTGGAGGAGAAGATCGGCCAGCTCAACCTCGTCAACCAGGGCGGCGCCGTTACCGGCGCGGTTATCAGTAAGAATGTCGAGGAGAAGATCAGGGCCGGAAAAGTGGGCGGCATCTTCGGCTCCCGCAGCGCCTCCAAAATGCGCAACATCCAAAGGATCGCGGTAGAAGAGAGCCGGCTCGGCATTCCGTTGTTGACCGCCATGGATGTCATTCACGGGCACCAAACTATTTTTCCCATTCCGCTGGCCATGTCTTGTACCTGGGACCCTGAGCTGATCGGAGAAACCGCCCGTACGGCGGCCCGCGAGGCCACTGCCGACGGCATCATGTGGAACTTTTCGCCTATGGTTGACATAGCGCGCGACCCCCGTTGGGGGCGCGTCGCGGAAGGCAATGGCGAAGACCCCTTCCTCGGCTCCAGGATCGCCGAAGCGATGGTAAGAGGCTATCAGCAGGACGACCTGTCGGACCCTACCACCATGCTGGCCTGCGTGAAACACTTCGCCGCTTACGGCGCATCGGAAGGCGGGCGCGACTACGCCACGGTGGACATGAGCCGGGTGCGCCTGCACAATGAGTACCTCCCGCCCTACAAAGCGGCCGTCGACGCCGGCGTGGGCTCGATAATGACCTCCTTCAATGTGGTCGATTACGTGCCGGCCAGCGCCAATGAGTACCTGTTTCAAACTGTTCTGCGCGACCGGTGGGGGTTCGATGGGTTTGTCGTAACGGATTACACCACCATCAACGAGATGATCCCCCACGGCATGGGCAACCTGCAAGAAGTATCGGCTTTAGCCCTCAAGGCCGGCATCGACATGGATATGATCGGGGAAGGGTATCTGAGTACCCTGAAGAAATCACTGGAAGAAGGCCTGGTCAACGAAGCGCAGATCGACCTCGCCTGCCAGCGCATCCTCATCGCCAAAGAACGCCTGGGGTTGTTTGACGACCCGTACCGCTACTTCGATGAATCGCGGGCCCCGAAAGAGATCCTCTCCGAGAAGAACCGCGCCTTTTCGCGGGAAGTAGCCGGCAAGTCGGCAGTTCTGCTCAAGAATGAAGGAAACGTATTGCCGTTGAGCAGATCCGCAAAGATCGCCCTGATCGGGCCATTGGCGGACAGCCGCCGCAATATGATGGGCACCTGGAGCGTATCGGGCGATCATTCCAAGTCCATTACCGTTGTGGAAGGGATGGAAGCTTCGATCGGTGAGGCAGGCGGCATCCGCTATGCCAAGGGCGCCAATATTTCCGACGACCCGGAGTTTGCCCGGCGCGTCAATACCTTCGGCGAGGAGATCGTTATCGATGAGCGTTCCCCCGAAGAGATGATCGCCGAAGCCCTGCAAATCGCGGAAACGGCCGACGTGGCCGTGGCCGTCATGGGGGAAGCGGCCGATATGAGCGGGGAATCGTCGAGTATGGCCGATATCGGGCTGCAGCCCTCCCAGATGCGGTTGCTGAAAGCCCTTAAGGAAACGGGCAAACCCATCGTCCTCGTCCTGTTTAACGGCCGGCCGATGACCCTTACCTGGGAGGACGAAAATATGGACGCCATCCTGGATGTATGGCACCCTGGTATAGAGGCCGGATACGCCGTTGCCGACCTGCTTTTCGGGGACGTCAACCCTTCCGGAAAACTGACGGCTTCCTTCCCGGTGGCCGTGGGGCAGATCCCGGTTTACCATAGTATGCTTAAAACCGGCCGCCCTTACGAGGGGGGGGAGAATCGAAAGTTTCTGTCCAATTACCTGGATATCCCGAATGAGCCGCTGTATCCGTTCGGCTACGGGCTGAGCTACACGCAGTTCGAATACGGCAAACCGGCCCTGTCGCACACCGAAATGACGAAAGGCGGCAAAGTTACCCTCAGCGTAACGGTGAAAAATACGGGCGATCGCGCCGGCGATGAGATCGTACAGTTGTACATCCGTGACCTGGTGGGCAGCATCAGCCGCCCGGTTATGGAGCTGAAAGGTTTTGAAAAGATCAAACTGGAGCCCGGCGAGGAAAAAACCGTTCGTTTCGCCATCGATGAATCGCTCCTCGAGTTCTGTAACAGCGATCTGGAATGGGTGGTGGAGCCCGGGGAGTTTCATGTCTTTGTCGGGCCGAACTCGCGGGACGTGCAGATGCTGTCGTTTGAGTATAAATAGGCGGACAGGTTTAAAATTAGTTGAATATCGCACTGGCGGGCGTCCACGCCCGTGAGTGCTTCAGGCAGCACGCAAACAGAACAAACTGAGGCGCGCCCGGGCCTGCCTGCGCCAAGGCTTTGGCAGACAGGCATGGACACCCAGGCGTGCTATCTATACCCAAATTAGATTAGTCCAGCCAGTTAACAGAGCAGCCCATGCTATACTTCCATTTAATACTCAAATAATATGAAATTCCACAAACCCGTTACATACATCATCCTCCTTCTGCTGATCTTCCTGGCATGGCAGCCCAGTACAGTAACAGCTCAGGATACTCCTACGGGAGAACGCAATTACAAAACCTACTGCAACCCGATCGACATCGACTACTCCTATATGTCGCACTACCGGGCGCGCAATAATGTGTCTTACCGCTCCGGGGCCGACCCGGCGATAGTCAACTTCAAAGGCAAATACTACCTTTTTGTTACCCGGTCGCACGGCTATTGGGTATCGGACGATATGAGCAACTGGACATTCATCCGCCCGCAGAGCTGGTATTTCAACGGCAGCAACGCCCCGGCGGCAGCAGTCAAAGACGGCAAGGTCATCGTGCTGGGCGACCCCTCCGGGCGGGGGGCGGTCATTGAAACCGACAACCCGGAACTGGGGGACTGGAAGACCAATTTTGCCGTGATCAACCCTCCCGGCGGCGTACAGGACCCCAACCTGTTCGTAGACGATGACGGCAGGGTGTACCTGTATGAGGAGTCTTCCAATAAGTGGCCCATACGCGGAGTCGAACTGGATGCCGGCAATTATTACGTTCCCATCGGCGAGCAGGTGGATTTATTTAACCTGGAACCCGAAAAACACGGCTGGGAGCGCTTCGGCCAGGATCACAAATCAGATTTAAAGCCCTTTATCGAAGGGCCATGGATGGTTAAACATGGCGATACCTATTACCTGGAATATGGCGCCCCCGGCACGCAGTGGAACGTCTATGCCGACGGGGTATATACCGGTAAAACTCCGTTGGGGCCTTTCGAATATGCCCCTTACAACCCGATCTCCTACAAGCCGGGTGGTTTCCTCAAGGGGTCGGGCCATGGCAGTACCGTACGGGATAACGACGGCAATTACTGGCACTTCGCGACCATGGCCATCTCCGTCAATTACAAATTTGAGCGCCGTATCGGTATGTATCCGGCCGGTTTTGACGATAACGGCCAGATGTACGTCAATACCGCTTATGGCGATTACCCGCATTACCTGCCTGGAACGGAAGTGAAAAACCACAAGAACCGCTTTACCGGCTGGATGTTGCTTTCCTATCAAAAGCCGGTAAAGACCAATTCTCCGCTCGTCGAGTCGGAGGTGAACGTGGTGGATGAAAGCGACAGCGGTTACATGCTGGGCCAGATCACTGATTTTAATATCGAAAAGGTCAACGACGAGGAGATCCGTTCCTACTGGGTATCGGCGGCCAATGACGATTCCATTTACGTAACCATTGACCTGGAAGAAGTTATGGACGTAAAGGCCGTTCAGATCAACTTTCAGGATTTCAAAAGCGAGATCTTCGGCCGGCCGGATACCCTGCGCCAGCAGTTCGTCCTGAAAGCCTCCAAAGATGGCGAAGCCTGGGAAACCATCGCCGATTATTCCAATAATCAACGCGACATGCCTCACGGCTATATCGAACTGGCCAGGCCGGCAGAAGCCCGCTATATCCGTTACGAGCACGTCTACCTCACCAACAAGTACCTGGCCATTTCCGAGTTTAGGGTATTCGGCAACGGGAAAGGTAATCCGCCCGCCAAACCGGAGGATTTCGGCGTCCGGCGCCAGGCGGACCGCCGCAATGCCGATCTTTCCTGGGATGCCGATCCCACTGCTACCGGCTACGTCATCTACTGGGGTATCGACAAGGATCGCCTCAACCTGTCGGCCTTGATGTACGGCCAGTCAAGTTATGAACTCAGGGCGCTCAATACCGATCAGAGCTATTACTACCAGGTAGAGGCTTTTAATGAAAATGGCATTTCGGAACGCAGTGAGATCCTGTACACCGAATAAAAAAACTTTCAAAATGTCATACAGAAAAGTACTCCTTCTGTTCGCATTCCTATCAGGATGCGCCCTGGCTGCTGCACAGCAAAAAACCTATTGCAATCCCATAAATATCGATTATGGGTATACGCCCATTCCCAATTTTTCCGAGCAGGGCAAACACCGGGCTACGGCCGACCCGGTGATCGTTAATTTCAGGGACAAGTACTTCCTGTTTTCTACCAACCAGTGGGGATACTGGTGGAGTGAGGACATGTACAACTGGAATTTCGTGGAGCGCAGGTTTTTAAGGGAGCGCAATAAAGTCTATGATGAACTCTGTGCCCCGGCCGCGTTTGTGATGAAGGATGAGCTGTACGTGATCGGTTCCACCCACGGGCCGGCCTTTTCTATGTGGAAAAGCCGGAACCCAACGGTGGACGACTGGGAGATCGCCGTCGATTCCCTGAAAGTGGGCGCCTGGGACCCCGGGTTTTTGTATGAGGAAGAAACAGATAAGCTCTATCTGTACTGGGGCTCCAGCAACGTATACCCCTTGCTGGGAACGGAGATCAATACTAAAACCCTGCAATCGGAAGGCTATGTGAAACCGCTGATGACGCTTCAGCCGGAAGACCACGGCTGGGAAAGGTTTGGAGAATACAACGACAACACTTTCCTGCAGCCGTTTATGGAAGGCGCCTGGGTGACCAAACACAACGGAAAATACTACCTGCAGTACGGCGCGCCGGGAACGGAGTTCAGCGGGTATGCGGATGGCGTTTACGTAAGCGAAAACCCGATGGAGGGGTTCGAGTACCAGAAGCACAACCCTTTTTCCTATAAACCCGGCGGTTTTGCGCGGGGCGCCGGCCATGGCGCTACCTATCAGGATAACTACGGCAACTGGTGGCATGTTTCTACCGTAGTGATCGGGGTGAAGAATAATTTCGAAAGGAGGATCGGTATATGGCCCGCCGGTTTTGACCGGGATGACGTGCTGTACTGCAACACCGCCTATGGCGATTACCCCACTTACCTGCCGCAGGAAAATGCAGGCCATATAAAAGGGCTCTTCACCGGCTGGATGCTGCTCAACTACAACAAACCGGTGCAGGTTTCATCTACCCTGGGCGGTTACCAGCCCAACTTCGCCGTGGATGAGGACATCAAAACCTACTGGAGCGCAGAAACCGGCGAGGAGGGAGAGTGGTTTCAGGCGGACCTTGGCGAACTGTC
>JAGFJE010000309.1 GCA_024103175.1 Phaeodactylibacter sp. | reverse complement strand
TCTTTTCTTATCGTTTCTTCTGTAGTCACAGTTGTCAGGTCAGAAACCAGTAATTCTATATATTCAAGATTCCATCTAGCCAACTCCGTTTTAGAATAACGATCCGAAGGGCTAATGGTTTGGCCATATTTATACACTTCTCCTTTATAAAGAAAGAATTGGCCATTCCCATTTGTAGCTTCTTCGGGGCAAAGAGGGCACAAAAAATTATACACGGGGCGATGCCCCATGCTCAAATACACTGGCCATTCAGGCCGATCCGGATATGGGGCGCTACCTGAAACCAACATTTTAGAGCTTTTACAAGGGGACAAATCGCAACTGCGCCCTTCTTACTTAGCCGAAAAAAATAGCCTCGAAATTCTTCGATCAAACTTATGTTGCAGAGCACTACCTCCCGTTCAGCAGCTCCATCATCACCCTGGCCGAGGCTCTTCCTTTCTTTTCGATGGCTTCGGGGGGCGTATCGTCCCCGATCTCATAGGTCATGCCCACTGCGCCGAACTGTGTCAGGAACCATCCCTTGGTAACGGGCGCCCCCACATTGGAAGGGCTTTCCCTGAACTCAAACCCCGGCAGTTCGGCGCGCAGCCCGGCCAGCCACCGGTCCTTGAAGCCGGGCAGGGAGGGCGGAGTTTCCGTTTCATCATTGGTATAGAACACATCTTTGTAGGTAGAGTGAAAATCCAGGCCGATGAGCACTTCCGAGCGTTTCCGGCCGACCTCCCGGGCGATCCTGTCGGCTACCTGGCGGGATTCCGGCTGCCGGTAGCAGGCCCAGTCGCGGTTGAGGTCGATACCGCCGGCATTGTAGCGCCAGAAGCCCAGGTCTACGCCGTCGGGGTTGAGCAGGGGGAAAACCAGCACCCGGTACCGGCGGCGGAAGGCCCGGGCGGTTTCATCCTCCGATAAGAGTTCATCCACGAAGAACTTTAGTGCCTCCCAGCCGGTCACCTCCGGAGGGTGCTGCCGGCAAAGCAGAACGATGAGCGGCTTCTTCCTGGCCTTTCCCTCGCCGATGTCGAGCATCCAGAGGGGCCTGCCGAGCCGGCTCTGCCCGGCCGTTTCCCATTCCACTGCCGGGTGGAGGCTTTTTTCGGCGCACCATTGAGATACCTCCTGCGAGCCGGCAGGGTCCTGGGCCGCCAGCCACAGGGTGTCGGGAGAAAGGCGGAGGGACAGCACGGCGTCTTCCTTATCCAGCATGGAGAACCGGCTGCTGTCGATGGCCTCCCAGGTTGCGCCATCCCGGCTTACCTTGGGAAAATAGCGGTGTTTGGCGTGTTCGTAATCCAGGATCAGGCGGACGTCCCGCTCTTCCTCCGCCCACAGCCGGAAGGCATACCAGGGGCTGGGGTTGATGGGGGTGTTCTCCGGTAGAATGACGGCATGGAAAGTGCTGTCGTCTTCCTGCCGCAGATCATTGAGGTGGGCGGTGGGGAAGCGGGTGTCGGCAAAGATACCGCCGGCCTGCCAGGTTTTCTGCTCCGGAACCAGTACCGGCTGATCGCTGGTGTCTACCGGCTTGGGGAAATCATAGGGGGCAGCCTGCCAGGTGCGGCAGGCGCTCAGGGCAAGGAGCAGTAAAAGAAGGGCGGGCGTTTTTTTCGTATTACTTTTCATTTTCGGTCAGTATGCTCTTTTTCCAATGATCTTTCCGGAGCCCATCCACTGCCCGTCTGCCAATATCACGAATACCCCTGCGCCCTCCGTTGCCGAAAATGTATCGTGGGCGCCGATGCGGCGCTGGCCCAGGCGCTGGCCCAGCCAGTTGTACAGCACCAGCGTATAATTGGCGCCTTCCGGCAGGTTGAATTGCAGCGCTCCATCGGGTTGCTGATGCCAGTACACCTCGCCGGCATCCGGTTCGGTGGCGGCTACCTGAGTGCATTCGAAGGCGTCTGCCAGTGCATCCTGCATTTTTGCCCACTGCGTTTCTCCCGCCCGGAGCCGCGAGAATTCCTGCTCGATATGGATGAAATGGCCATTGCCGATGTCGGCATTCTGGGTGCAGGGCTCGCTGCTGTCATTGATGTAGCGGCCCTGGGTATTGGTGAAGGCCAGCAGGCGGCTCCAGCCGAGGTCGAGGTGGCCGATCTTGAAGGTGAGGGCGGGGTCGGCGGCCAGCAGGCCGTCCCGGATGGCGGCGGCGAGGTCGGTGACGGGAATGTCGCGGCTGCCGTTGCTCATGATGACGTGCGGGTCGGCGCCCTGCCGGGCGAAGCCGTGCAACTGTACGAAGTAGAGTTCCGGCATTCGATCGTACAGCACTTCCGTAGCGATGTGGAAGCCGGCCAGGGTATTGTGCGCCACGTCGGAGCGGCGGTAAGGAGCGCTGGCGCCGCAAACCGAAGTAGTGCCCGAACAGCCGGAAGGGCTGATGTGGTTGCAGCGGTGGGTGCCGCTCAGGAAGAATGCGTAGGCGTCCAGGCCCTGGTACACGAAAATGCCCTGAACGCCCGTATTGGAATCCAGAATCGGATGCGGGCATTGCACCACCAGCTTGCGGCAGGCATTGGGTTTGAACAGGTAAGTACCCCAGTAATTGACTCCTCCGCTGATCCGCTCCAGAAGGTAGAACTCCTCATTGGTGGCTCCGGAATTGTCGATGAAGCGGACGAACCGGTACTGCAGGCCGGATGCCGTGGCGGCCGCCTCCGCAAAATCGCCCTCGGCGATCAGCCCGAACAACTCCCGCCAGTCTTCCTCCTGAGAAGGGCCGAGGTTGGTGAACTGGTTGCCCGAGCTGCCGGGCATGCCGTCGATGATGTCCCCGACGTATTCCTGGAGGTTGCCGAAAACGACCGGCTGCGCCCGCAGCGACAGCAGGAAGAAGGAAGAGAGGAAAAATAGAAAGAGTGTTGAAAAACGTTTCATAGCAGGTATATCATTGAGAAGCT
>JAGFJE010000305.1 GCA_024103175.1 Phaeodactylibacter sp. | reverse complement strand
ACGGCGTTGGCGCGCTGGCGGGACAATTGCAGGTTGCTGTTGGCGCCCCCTACGTTGTCGGTATGCCCGAAGATGTCCAGCTTCAGGGAAGGGTTCTCCCGCATGATCTCCGCCAGGCGGGCCAGTTCTGCTTTGGAAGAGGGCAGCAGGTTGGCGCTGCCGCTTTCGAACTGCAGGTTGCTGAGCGATATGATCTCTCCCCGGAGCAGCTCCCGGCCTTTGGGGCCGTCGAGTTCCAGGGGTTTGGGCTCCTCGGCAATGGTGAACTCCAGTTTTTCGAAGCAGACCTCGTGGCGGTTGTTGTAGGCGCCGGTGGCGGCGGTTACGCCCCAGTACACCCTGCCGTTGCCCCGGAAGATGTTGTTCACGATGTCGCCCCGGTAGCTGAGCGCCCTTTTTCCGTCGAGGTCAATAGTGAGCTGCCGGCTGCCGGGCGACCAGTTGACCGCCAGGGCGTGCTCCCGGCAGTCTTCGATATTAGGGATGCGCTCCGGGCCGGCCAGGCTGAAGCGGTGGTGGACGCTGCCGTCGCGCAGCAGGGCGATGTGGTCCTGGTAGGGGTCGCCCAGGTGCTCGTTGAGCCAGGTGTCGATCTCGATGCCCAGGGAAGGCTCCAGTCCGGCGAAGCCCATGCCTTCCCCCTGGTAGCCGGTGCGGCGGGCCTCCGGATGGAAGACGAAGACGATGCCGTCGGCCCCGGCGGCGTCCTTACACCCCAGCATTACCTGCAGCTCCATGACGAAGGGCCGGTTGAGGTCGATGGGCTGCCGGTGCCAGGCCGAGCCGCCGGCCCAGATGCGGTCGGGCGTCAGGCGGATGCAGTTGGCCCCGGTGATGACGGCGTCGCCGGAGAGGTTGAAGTCGTTGATGTCGGCTTTCTGGGCTAGGATACGGGAAAATGCGGTAAGAAGACAGAGGAGAGAAAGGACGTACACATGCTTCATAACAACCCGGTTTTCGGTTTTTAGATAAAAAAATAACGGGAAATAGGGGGGACAGGTTGTTTGCCGGGATGCAAAAGCCGAAATTCCTTCTACGGGCTATCTTCTCTTACCTGGAACTTTTTAAATTCCAGGATATCAAATTCAATCTTTATCCAGATTGTTTTTTCTTCATCCTGGTGGGTTTTTACTTTCAATTTTCGAAAGGCGGTGTAATCCGGATACAGCCCCATTGCCCGCGCCATGATATTGGTTTGGGTGAGGCGGTAGGAAGAAGGGAACGGCCCGGTGTCGGGGAAGGCCGGTTTTTTCATTTCCAGAAGCTCCCAATGCCGCGCTTCCAGTTCCCGGTTGATAATACGGCGGATCCGCCTCCTGGTATAAGGCGCCAAAGCAAGGCCCAGGCCAAGGAAAAGCAGGGCAAAGGCCAGGAAGAGAAATAAAAAGAAAGCGCCGCTCATTGGAAATTGCGTCAGCCCATCAAAAATCAAAAATCAAAAATCAAAAATTTTAACCGTCTCGCAGAGACGGTCAAATGATCATCCCCGCCCCGACCGTCTCATTGGTGCCTTCATCCACAAAGATGAGGCTGCCCGTGATCCGGTTCTTGCGATAGGCATCAAAGAACAGCGGCTTGGTGGTGCGGATGACCACCCGGGCGATATCGTTCATGCCGATGTTCTGGTCTACCATATTGCGGTGCAGGCTGTTGATGTCGAGCTTGTAGCGGATCTCCCGGATGACGCAGCGGGCATCCTGGGTGGTGTGCAGGACGGTGTATTTGCCGCGGAGTTGTAGCGGACGTTCATTGAACCAGCATACCATGACTTCCATATCCTGCCCCACTTCGGGGTGGTTGTTCTCGCGCACGATCATATCGCCCCGGCTCAGGTCGAGGTCGTCCTCCAGCAGCAGGGTGACGGACATGGGGGCGTAGGCTTCTTCCAGCTCGCCGTCGTAGGTGTCTATTTTGGCGATCCTGGTGGTAAACCCGGAGGGCAGGAGCATGACCTCATCCCCTCGCTTGAAGACCCCTCCGGCCACGCGGCCGGCGTAACCCCGGTAGTCGTGGAAATCATCGGTATTGGGGCGAACGACATACTGCACCGGGAAGCGGCAGTCTATGAAGTTGTGGTCGCTGCCGATGTGCACATTTTCCAGGTAGTAGAGCAGGGTGGTGCCGCCGTACCAGTCCATATTTTTGGACTTGTCCACCACGTTGTCGCCCTTCAGGGCAGAGATGGGGATGAAGTGCACGTCGCGCACGTCCAGCTTATAGGAAAACTCTTCGAATTCCTGTTTGATCTCCTCGTATCGTTCCTCGCTGTAATCCACCAGGTCCATCTTATTGATGCAGATCACGAGGTGGGGGATCTGCAGCAGGGAGGCGATGAAAGCGTGGCGGCGCGTTTGTTCCAGCACCCCCTTGCGGGCGTCGATGAGGATGAGGGCCACGTTGGCCGTCGAAGCGCCGGTCACCATATTGCGGGTATACTGGATGTGCCCCGGCGTGTCGGCGATGATGAATTTGCGGCGGGGCGTGGAGAAGTAGCGGTAGGCCACGTCGATGGTGATGCCCTGCTCGCGCTCGGCCTTGAGGCCGTCGGTCAGCAGCGCCAGGTTGACGCCTTCCTCACCCCGGCGCTCGCTGCTCAGCCGCACCGCTTCGTACTGGTCTTC
>JAGFJE010000273.1 GCA_024103175.1 Phaeodactylibacter sp. | reverse complement strand
GGATCCGCTGGAGTATGACAAGCTCCTGGTCGCGACGGGCTCCGTCCCCCGGCAGTTGCCGACGCCCGGCGCCGATTCGGCCAACGTGCGCACCCTCCGGTCCCTGCGCGACAGCCGCGAGCTGCGCCGGCTGGGCGAGGCGGCTGACAAGGTTGTCATCATCGGCAGCTCCTTCATCGGCCTGGAAGGGGCCATGAGCCTGCAACACCTGGATTGCGAGGTGACAGTAGTAGCGCCGGAAGAAGAACCCTTCGATCGCATCTGGGGCAAGGATGTGGGCCGGCGCATCCGGAAGTGGCACGAAGAGGAAGGCGTAAAATTCCGCCTGGGCCGCAAAGTAAAACAGATTTACCCCCAGGGCGATGTGGCTACTGTAGAACTGGACGACGGCAGCCAGCTGAAGGCCAACCTGATCCTGGTGGGCATCGGCGTAGAGCCCGCCACCGATTTTCTCAAAGGCGTAGAACGGGAAGAGGACGGCGGCATCCGCGTTGACCAATACCTGCGGGCCACGGAAGACGTCTACGCCGCCGGAGATATCGCTCATTACCCCGAAAACGGCCGTCACGTACGCATCGAACACTGGAAGGTAGCCTGCCAGCAGGGGCGCGTCGCCGGCATGAACATGGCGGGCGCCCACCTGAAATACCAGGCCGTGCCCTTCTTCTGGTCGGCCCAGCAGGATAAAATACTGGGCTACACCGGCCATGTCAAAGACTACGACGAAACCATTGTGGAAGGCAGCCTGGACGGCGACTCCTTTATGGTCCACTACGTCAAGGACAACGACATCAAGGCAACGCTCTCCCTCTTCCGCGATGCGGAAGCCTGCGCCATCCAGGAACTGATGTACGAAGGGCGCATGCCGGCGCCGGAAAAAGTGAAAGAGGGCGTAGACTGGTTGCAGTTGCTTCACTCAGGTTCAACCAATAAGCCCTGACTTCGGTAGTCCGGTATTTTTACCCCACCGAGATACTGGTGCTGTCGGCACCAGGACGGACGCTGTTCGTTTGCGGATCGGCGCCCGAATGCGCGAACAGCGAAACCCGAAACCCGAACACCGTATACCAAACACCCGCTACGTAATCCCCAGCACAGTCGCCAGGGCTGTAGCCAATCCCAGAAAACTCAGAAACCCGCATATATCGGTTACCGTCGTCAGAATGATCGAGGAGGAGGTGGCGGGGTCCTGCCCGAGGGCTTTCAGTGCCATGGGTATACATGCCCCCGAAAAACCGGCTATCATCATAGACAATACCATTGAAATGGCGATCACCACCGCTATCCCGAAGGACGAGGCCCAGAAATAGACAATGACGCCTGTGGTGAAGGACACGGCAAGGCCATTGATGAACCCTACCATGATCTCCTTTCGGGCTACCCGAAACCACTGAGAGGGCCGTATTTCCCGCAAGGCAAGCCCGCGCATCGTCACCGCCAGGGCCTGCGACCCGGTATTGCCCGACTGCCCGGCAACGACGGGCAGGAAGACCGCCAGTATGGTGATCTTCGCAATGGTGTCTTCAAAGAAGCCGACAACCATAGAGGCCAGAAAGGCGGTGGCGAGATTGACCTGCAGCCAGGGAAGCCGCTTCTTTACGGCAAAAGAAATCCTGGACAGCGCCCGCTCTTCCCTGCCGGCGCCAAACATGGCCTGCAGGTCTTCAGCGGCCTCCTGCTTTGTCGCATCGATCAGCGCCTCGTTCCGGATCACGCCCAGAAGGTGGCCGTTGATATCGGTGACCGGTATTTGCAACAGCCTCTCTCTTTCCATGATCTGCAGGACTTCCTCGCGAGACGCCAGTGCATTGACCGCCGGCGCTGCCTGTAGGAGCCTGCTCAACTTTTCATCGGGCTGGGAAACAGCAATCAACTGCAGGGGCGCCCTACCCAGCAAATCCCCCGTTTCGCCGGTAACGAATATGGTCGTTATCCGGCGGCCGCTTATGTTTCTGATCCGGTCCAGGACATCCTGCACCGAATTG
>JAGFJE010000271.1 GCA_024103175.1 Phaeodactylibacter sp. | reverse complement strand
AGTCGCCGTCGGGGCTTGCCGCGGGCGAATACAGCCTGACGGTGACGGATGCGGCGGGCAACACCCAGAGCGCTCAGGTTTCGGTTTCCCAACCCGAAGCCCTGGCGGTTAGCGCGGCGGCTACGGCCCCCGCCAGCACGGGCAACTCGGACGGGCAGGCGGAGGCGAGTGTTGCCGGAGGAGCCGCTCCCTATACCTATAAGTGGGACAACGGGGAGACGGCCGCCCGGGCGGTACAACTGGCGCCGGGCACGCATACGGCCACTGTTACCGACGCCAACGGCTGCACGGCCACGGCAAGCGTGGAGGTTTCCGAGAATATCCTGCCGCTGGCCCTGTCGGTTCAGCAGACGGCGGAGGTCGCCTGCTTTGGGGGCCGGGAAGCCGCTCTGCGGGTGCAGGTAAGCGGTGGCAAGGGGCCGTTCGAATACCGGTGGAGCGATGGCGGCCTGAGCGGGCAAACACCGTCTGGCCTTGCTGCGGGCGAATACAGCCTGACGGTGACGGATGCAATGGGGACGTCACAATCACAAACTGTTTCTATCACTCAGCCGGAAGCATTGGCTGCAGAGGCGGAAGTAGTCGCTCCGGCCAGTACCAATAATGCCGATGGAAAAGCTGTCATTTCAGTCTCCGGAGGTACGGCTCCCTATTCCTTTCGATGGGATAACGGGGAAGAGGGCCCTACAGCCCAGACGCTGGCTCCCGGCGCACATACGGCAACCGTAACCGATGGCAGGGGGTGTACGGTTATCGCAGGTGTAGAAGTTTCTGAAAATATACTGCCCCTGAAGGTGGCCATCCGGCAGGAAGCGGAGATCAGTTGTTTTGGAGAGCAGAATGCGGCGGTTCAGGTACTGGTGAGCGGCGGCAAAGGGCCGTTCCGGTATCGGTGGAGTGACAATACCATTGATGGGGAGAGCGCTGCCGGCCTGGGCGCCGGCGAGTATTCTGTGACGGTGGAAGATGTGACGGGGGCTTCTCAATCCACTCAGGCCAGCATACGGGAGCCGGAAGCCTTGTCGGTAGCGATCACGGGGAAAGAACCGGCTTTCAGCGATAGCAGTAATGATGGCAAGGCCACTGCCGAAGCCACCGGCGGCAATGGCGGCTATACTTTCCAGTGGGATAATGGCGAAACCGGGCCTCACGTCGAAAACCTGGCGCTGGGCCGGCACGTCCTTACCGTTACGGACAGCAAGGGCTGTACGGCGACTACTACCTTTGAGATCACCGAGCGGATCATGAAGGAGCTGGCCTCCGGCGCTGTGCGCAGCGGGCAGACCATACAGATGCAGAAGCTGCAGTTCGAGGCCGATAGTACGAAAATCACGGATGACAACAAGCCCCTGCTGGATGAGATCTATGTCTTTCTCAAGGACAACCCATCTATTGTAGTGGAGATCGGCGGGCATACCAACAACCTGCCGCCTCCGGAATACTGTGATGAACTGTCAACTGCCCGCGCCCGCGCCGTGGCCGAGTACCTGGTTCAACAGGGGATAGATCCCGAACGGGTCTTCTACAAAGGGTATGGCAAACGCAAGCCCCTCTTTTCTAACGCTACGGAGGACGGGCGCCGCCGAAACCAACGAGTGGAGATCAAGATCCTCCGGTTGTAGGGTTAATATGTATCCCGAAAAGTTGTAGTTAAGGTATTATCGACGTAATTTCGACGTAATACGAAAAATACAACAACGATTGTACCTTTTAGGCTACGACATAGGAAGTTCTACGATCAAAGCTGCGCTCGTTCATGCGGAAACGCATAAAGTTGTCGGGCTGGATCAATATCCGGATCAGGAGATGGACCTGATTTCCCGGCAGCGCGGCTGGGCCGAGCAGCAACCGGAGGTATGGTGGCAGAATTTTTGCCTTGCCACCCGGCGGTTGCTGGAGCGGTCTGGCGTCAGCCCAAAGGAGATCAGGGGCATCGGCATTGGTTATCAGATGCATGGCCTGGTTTTGATCGACAGGGAACAGCAGGTGCTCCGGCCCTCCATCATCTGGTGTGACAGCCGGGCGGTGGCGATCGGCCAGCAGGCCTTCAGGGAGTTGGGGGAGGAGTACTGCCTGGAAGAAATGCTCAATTCTCCCGGCAATTTCACCGCTTCCAAACTGAAATGGGTGATGGATAACGAGCCGGGGGTTTACGAAAAGGCGGACAAATTCCTGTTGCCGGGCGATTTCATCGCCATGAAGCTCACCGGCGAGGCGGTTACCACCATTTCCGGGCTGACGGAAGGCATACTGTGGAACTTTAAAGAGAGGAAGGCCAATGAGGCGCTCCTGGGTTATTACGGCCTGCCGGAGAACCTGGTTCCGGGTTTGGTTCCCACCTTTTCCATTCAGGGCCAGGTAACGAAACAGGCGGCGGAACGAACCGGGCTGGCGCCGGGTACGCCGGTCAGCTACCGGGCGGGCGACCAGCCCAACAATGCCTTGTCGCTCAATGTCCTGAACCCCGGGGAAGTGGCGGCGACCAGCGGTACTTCCGGCGTCGTATACGGCATTGTAAACCAATTGATATCCGATAAGCGTTCAAGGGTCAACTCCTTTGCCCACGTAAATTACGAGGAGAATTTCGACCGCATCGGCGTTCTGCTTTGCCTCAACGGGGCCGGCATCGAGTACAGCTGGGTCAAACGGCAGGTCGCCCGCCACGGCCATACCTACGCCGACATGGAACGCATGGCCTCCACCGTTCCGGTCGGCTCCGACGGCCTCTGCCTGCTTCCATTCGGCAATGGCGCCGAACGCATGCTGGACAACCGCAATGTCAATGCCCATATTTTCAACCTCGATTTCAACCGCCATACCCGCGCCCACATCTACCGGGCCTCTTTGGAAGGCGTCGCGTTTTCCTTTGTTTATGGCATGAACATTTTGAAAGAACTGGGCCTGAATGTGGATGTCATCCGGGTAGGGAACGACAATATGTTCCAGTCAAAAGTATTTTCTACCACGATCGCTACCCTGCTGGACAGCCGCATCGAAATGGTAGAAACCACCGGCGCTGTCGGAGCGGCCCGGGCTTCGGGGGTGGCCACCGGCCTGTATTCATCGCTGGAGGAGGCGCTGGCCAGGGTACACCCCTCGACAGTCTATGAACCCCGGTTCAACCTGGGGCTCTGCCAACAGGCTTACAGTTACTGGCAATCCCGCCTGCAACTGGCCATGGAAGAGCATTCGGGGGCAAGGAAGGAGCCGGGCCTGGCGGATCTGGAAAGAACGGAAGAAATGAAAAGAGAGGCCCGCAAATACAACAAGGAACTGGCCGTCTCGAAACTGCAACTGGATGCTGCCAACGAATTCCTGGTGGAAATCAGGTCCGCCCTCCGTGATATAGGTGGTAATAATGGCCAGGCCGGCATCTCAAAGATCGTACAAAAAATATCGGCCCACCTGAACGGAAGGCATGCCTGGGATGATTTTGAAGAACATTTCGATATCCTGCACGATGATTTCTTCAAAAAGCTGAATGCCGCTTACCCGGGCCTCTCCCGGCAGGAACTGAAGATGTGCGCCTACCTGAAAATGAAACTCAGCACCAAGGAGATCGCCCGCCGAATGAACCTGTCGGTGCGGGGAGCGGAGACCTGCCGTTACCGGCTGCGAAAAAAACTGAATGTGGGCCGGGGAGAAAACTTTGGGGTTTTCCTGGAAAAACTTAGGTTGATATGATGTAGTTTTGACGTGCTTTCTGGGGAGGAGGGCATAGCATGATATATACCGAAAACGTTCCTTTTTATGACAGGGGAAGTGGATGCCATTAAGTTGCGCAATCGATTGTTTAAGCCAGCCTGTTTTTTTAGCTTAGTGGCGGAAAAGCGCTATTTTGTTATCGAGGCCAGAAACTCAATAAAAAGCAAAATAAAATGAGAGATCAATTCAAAAAGGTGTTGTCGCCGGTGCTCCTGCTTTTTTTTGGCGGCGCGCTTTTCGCGCAGGATTTCAAATATCCATTTCAGAACCCCGGCCTCAGCATTGAAGAGCGGGTGGATGACCTCATCTCCCGCCTGACGCTGGAGGAGAAGGTTGGGCAGCTGATGTACGGCGCCCCGGCGGTAGAACGCCTCGGCGTTCCCGCTTACAACTGGTGGAACGAATGCCTGCACGGCGTAGCCCGCAACGGCCGGGCCACCATCTTCCCGCAGGCCATCGGCATGGCGGCCACTTTTGATACGGAGTTGATGCACCGCATTGGCGAGGCCATCTCCGACGAGGCCCGGGCGAAGTACAATGTGTCGGTGGCCAACGGTTTCCGGGGGCAATACCAGGGGCTGACCTTCTGGACGCCCAATGTCAACCTGTTCCGCGACCCCCGCTGGGGCAGGGGGCAGGAGACTTACGGCGAAGACCCCTTCCTGACCTCGCGCATCGGTGTGGCTTTTGTGAAGGGGCTGCAGGGAGATCACCCGAAATATCTGAAATCGGCGGCGATGGCCAAGCACTACGCCGTGCACAGCGGGCCGGAAGGGTTGCGCCATGAGTTCAACGCCGAGGTCAGCATGAAAGACCTTTGGGAGACCTATTTGCCTGCCTTTGAAGCGCTGGTCACCGAGGCGGATGTAGAAGGGGTGATGGGCGCCTACAACCGGACCAACGGAGACCCCTGCTGCGCCCATCCCTACCTGATGGAGGAAGTATTGCGCAAAAAATGGGGCTTTGACGGCTACTTCACCTCCGACTGCTGGGCGCTGGTAGACTTTTACCAGGGGCACAACATCGTCGAAACACCGCCCCAAGCGGCAGCCCTGGCGCTCAACACTGGTTGCAACCTCAACTGCGGGAGCACTTACCCCGAATTGCTGAAATCCATCGAACAAGGCCTGACTACCGAGGCTACGGTCGATGAAAATCTCCGGGAGTTGCTGCCCACCCGCTTCCGCCTCGGCCTGTTCGACCCGCCGGGCGCCGTGCCATTTGATGCCATCGGCCCGGAGGTGATCGCCTGTGAGGAACACCTGGGGTTGAGCCGGGAGGCGGCCGCCAAGTCCATCGTATTGTTGAAGAACGATGGCGTCCTGCCTTTGAAGAAGGACATTGGCAGCATCTTCGTTACCGGCCCGACGGCTGCCCACGCCCAGGCCCTGCTGGCCAACTATTACGGCCTGAGCGATGACCTGCGCACCATTCTGGAAGGGATCGTCGGCAAAACCAGCCCGCAGACATCGGTGCACTACAGCCAGGGCGCCTTGCTCGATGAGCCCAACCGCAACCCCATCGACTGGTTTTCCGGTGAGGCCGGGTCTGCTGATGTGACGATCGCCTGCCTGGGCATTTCCCAACTCATCGAAGGTGAGGAAGGCGAATCCATCGCCAGCCGCCACAAGGGCGACCGGGAAGACATTGCCCTGCCGCCCAATCAGGTGGAATTCCTCAAAAAGATCAGGGCCAACGCCAAGAAGCTGGTCGTCGTGCTGACAGGCGGCAGCGCCATTGCCTGCCCCGAAGTCTACGAAATGGCCGATGCCCTGCTGTTCGCCTGGTATCCGGGGGAACAGGGCGGCAATGCCGTGGGAGATATTGTGTTCGGCGATGCCGTGCCTTCCGGCCGCCTGCCCGTCACCTTCCCCATGTCGGTGGAAGACCTGCCTCCCTACGAAGACTATGCCATGGCTAACCGGACCTACCGTTATATGGAAAAGGAACCGCTGTTTCCCTTTGGCTTCGGCCTGAGCTATACGCAGTTTGAATACAGCGGCCTGGAAATCGGCCCGGCCCAGCCTGCTGCCGGCCAGCCGGTAACGGTGGAGGTAACGGTGACAAACACCGGCAAATACCGGGGAGAGGAAGTTATCCAGCTTTACCTCACCGACGTAGCCGCATCGGTGGCCGTACCGAAATATGCCTTAAAAGGGTTTCAGCGGGTTGCTCTCTGGCCGGGAGCCTCCAAAAGAGTGAGCTTTACCATTGCTCCCGACATGATGAAGATAGTGAATGAAAAGGGGGAGCGCGTGCTCGAAAAAGGCGACTTCAAGGTGTTCCTCGGCGGTTCGGCGCCCTCTCAACGCAGTTTGGCCCTGGGGGCGGCGAAGTATGTTGAAGGGAAGTTTGGCGTGAAGTAAAAAAGTAAGCGTGAAAGCGCAGACAGCAAGCGCTTAAACCTTGCTCACTGAAAGATAACCGGCAAGCGAAACTCCCTGTCGTTCTCCGGCATACCGGAAGGGTTGGCTTTCTGGAAGATAAGGTAGCCGCGCTCATCGCCCGGAGAATCGTATTTTAGGGTAAGCTGGAAGGGGACGAAATCTTCGGTCATCCATTTCCCCCGGGCTTCGGCGGCGCCGGTGGCCAGGGTTTTGCCGTCCTTATCCATCAGAATGACGGGGAAGCTGCCTTCGAAGTACCAGTACCCCCGGGCCTGGCCTTTAATGGTGAGTGGAGACTGTATGTCTTCGTTGGGAAGCGGCTGTTCCACCCTGATGAACCCGCTGATCCCCGTTTTTTTCTGCTCCTCTGGTGTAAAGGCGGCGGAGCGAAGCATTTCATTTACGATAATGGAAGATTCCGGGTTAATAGAACCCCTGCGTTCTACCCTGTCTCCTGTCATGGGGTCGCATTCGCCCATACTTTTGGGGTTCCCGGTGGACTTGTCAAAGCATTGGGCCTTAAAGTTGTCGACGGCGATCTGGGCAAAGAGGTAACTGTCGGTAGACCAGTTGGCTGGCGGGGAAGCCGGATAGATCAAATAACCCCATACGGAATCATTTTCCAGCAGGAAGGCCAGAGACCGCTCTTCGTCCCATTTAAAGCTTACCGGCGCCGGCCCCTTCAGCTCAGCAACAGGCATTTGTTTCCCGCCAGGCAGCTCCGTTCCCCAACCCTCGGGATAGAAACTGAGGTGGGTAATGTCTGCCCGGCTGTGCACGTTCAGCGGCGGGCTTACCGGGTTCTCCGGTTGCGGAGCGTAAATGTTGATCACGGGGAGGGGTTCGGCAGGGTTGCTCTCGGTGATCATCCATTGTTCTGGAAGCTTTAGCTGGAAATGGTAATTTGAATTGGCGTAGTCTTTCCACCGGACATCGGGCGTCAGGAGTGTATCTGCATCCGCTGGTTCTTCCTGGCCGGAGGCAGGCTTGTCATTGTTGCAGGCCAGAAAAAGAAGAATGGCTAATAGCGAAGTCGGGATCAGGTATCGCATGGCAGGCTTTTCCTCTATAAAGGAAATTGCAACATCCTTGTTTACTTTTACCGAAGTTTTATCGGGAGCCTATCCGAGACAACTACTTTTATTCCCGGGGCAGGCACGACAAGGATTGCCCCTGCCGGCAGAGCCGGCGTGGGCCTCGGGAGAAGAGCGCTTTCCACGGTTGGCCATTTCAGGTGGCAGCGTATTGCGTTGCTCATGAGGGAACAGAGGAGGAGCGTCCTGGCCCCATCCTCTGTCCTGAAGGGAAAGTAGCTTGTTTGAGGCAGCCTTATCAATTCTATGGTTTCTAACTCTCCTCTGCCGGCGCTGCCTCTTCAGACTCCGTTTCAGCAGGCTTCTCCCGTTGTATGGATTGCAGGTAGATCACAATATTTTCGATCTCCTTTCTGACCTCTTCTTCGCTTTCCAGTCCTTCCGATTCCCGGAAAGTCAGGCCCCAGATCGGCATGTCGCCGCTGCCGTGCCCTTCTACCGGCTCGGTGCCGTCGATGATCTTCCGGATTTCTTCGGCGGGAAAGTTGCCGTCGCGGCGGGCGGCGATCAGGGTGAGGTCATCCGGCTGTATCTTTAACAGTTCCGCCATCGGCCCATCGCCCTGTTTGCCGTGGCAGATCTCGCAGTAGGAGACATACAATTCCTTACCCCGGGCCAGCGGGTCTTCTTCTTTATGGACCGGCGCTTCTTCGGAAGCTGTGGTTTCCGAAGGCCTGGAATTGTTGCAACTCGTCACGAGGTGAGCCGTTCCCGTAAGGAAAAAGGCGAGTAATGAGGCGTAAATGATCTTGTTCAGTTTAGTGGTCCGTTTCATTTTAATGATTTTTATTGGTAAGGCAACAGGCTGCTGCGCACTTCTAAAGATATAAAAGCCATTAAAAACAAAACAAAAATTTTGTGTATTTATGGGGGCGCCAAAAAAATTTTCACTGCCTGGGCAGTTTCCAAAATCAGAGTCTCATGCCTATCCCCAGGCGCAGAAAGCGGTTTACGGCCATCAGCTAATAGCGGGGCACGCGCTCGGAGTTCAGGTAGAGGGCATTGCCGTACAGGCGAAGGCTGATCTCCGTCGGTGTATCCTCCTGTGCTTTAAGGGTAGCGAAGGACAACCCGTCCAGGGCCAGGCTGAGAGAGAGGCGTTTCATAAAGGGCGTTGTTTTTACTGTTTAATAAATTCGTAGGGTAAAAACTCAATAAAGTCGTTAACGCGCAAGGTGCAGCTCTTCACTTTTTCCTCTTCAATCGTGAACGGCCACACCTTCACTCCGTACAGCGGGTTGTTGTAAGTACACAAAAAGCGGTTGCCGCCCATGGGCTCCAGGGTGGCGTTCAGGGCGGGGTGGTGTTCAAAGGCAACTGTCAGCCTGCCCTCGTTTTCAGTGATCTCAATATGGCCGTACACCTCATGCTCGTAAGTTCCGGAGAAAGCCTCCGTGGGCAAGGTGGGTTTGAAGTTCATCGCCACGGTATCCCTCCATTTTTCGATTTCCGCTTCCTGTTCTGCCGTCATTCTTTTCCAGTAGCTGTTGTAGGCCTGGCTGTAACCCCGGTAGGGCAGCTCAAGGAAAGCGTCGATGATCTCCCATTTCAATGCTTCGTAGAAATAATTCTGGTCGGTATTGGTCAGCACTACGATGCCGAGGTTCTCTTCGGGCAGAAGAGTTACCGAAGTGACAAAACCGTGTATGCCGCCGGTATGGGAGACGATCTCCCTGCCCTCGTAATCCTCCAGTTGCCACCCCATGGCGTACAGCTGAAAGTGGCGGCGGTTGAAGGGGTGCCCGGCCCGGCCGACGATGGACTCAGGCCTGCGTGTCCGGCGGACCACCTCTGCGGGGATAACTTCCTCTTCCTTGTATTTCCCGCCGTTGAGCTGGGCCAGCAGCCAGTGGCTCATATCGCTGATGGAAGAGGAGATAGAGCCGGCCGGCGCCACCGGGTCGATCTCTCCGTACGGGATCACTTTCAGTACTCCGTGGTGCAAGGTATGGGCGCTGGCCCTGTTTTCTGCCTCGGCAATTTCCGAGGAAAGGGCCAGGGTGCGGTTCATTTCCAGCGGTTCGAAGATGCGCTTGCGCAGGGTTTCCGCCCAGCTGTCGCCGCTGATGCGTTCGATGCACTCTCCGGCGATGAGGAAACCGGCGTTGCAGTAGCCCCATTTTGCGCGGAAATCGTAGAGGGGCTTCAGCTTGCCGAAGTTCTGAATGATCTCTTCGGTGGTGAAATCGGAATCGAAGTACATGAAGTCTCCCTGAAAGGTTTCCATGCCCAGGCGGTGCGTCACCAGGTCCGTCAGCATGGCGTTTTCCTCCACCCAGGGGTCGTGCATGCTGAATTCGGGCAGCCACTTTTTGACCTTGTCATCCAGGGCGCATTTCTCTTCGTGGGCCAGGAGGGCCAGTGCAGTGCCGGTGAAGGCCTTGGTGTTGGAGCCGATCATGAAGAGGGTGTGTTCATCTACCTTTTCGGCCTGGCCCAGCTCGCGCAGGCCGTAGCCCTTCATCACCGCCGGCTGGCCGTCTTTCACCACCAGGACTGCCGCGCCGGGTACCTGCCACTCGGCCAGTGCCCGCTCTACGTAGGTGTCGAGGCTGTCGGTGAGGAAGGCGGGGAGTTGAGCGGCCGGTTGGGCGAAAGTTATCTGAACGGAAGCAACAACCAGCAAAATGAAGAGCTTTATGCTTTTTTTCATAGGAGAAATGTCTGGAGTTAGGAATCACATTTCCATCCAAGTTATGAAACTCTCCGAAAAATACCCATCATTTTTGGGGAGCATAGAGGAAATGGGCACAAACTGCGGCCTTCCAACAAGCATTTACTCTTCATACGCCTTCAGCTTCTCCTGCAGGAATTCATCCGAAGAATCGATCAGCAGCTCCATCCAGATGGGGTAGTGGTCCGACATTTGGTAGCGGCGCCAGTAGCGCTCGAAGTAAACCCGGAAGTCCTCTTCGGTGATGAGGTTGGAGGGGTCGTCTTTGTGGGCGAGCATGAAGTTTTTGTAGGTGGCATAATCTTCCTCCTGGTAGACGGCGTTGAAGAACTTCAGGACGTCGCCTTTGCCGCCTTCCTCTTCGCCGGGGATGGTGAAGTATTTGTTCTCCAGGAAGAAGATCTTGTCGTAGGACTGGGTGCTGGACACGTTGGTCGGCTTGTCCTTCAGGGCTTTCAGTTCCCTGAATCCGAAATCATGGAGGATATTCACCATCTCTTCGTTATTGGCGTAGAGGTTGAAATCGCCCATCAGGAGGAGGTTCTCCGTCCAGAGGCGGCCCTTACGCAGTTTTTCCCGGAGTACATTCACCAGGGACTGTATCTCCAGGCGGCGGATCTCGCGGTCTTCCTCACTGTTGTTAGGGTTGAGGTGGACGTTGATGATGGCGAACGATTTCCATCCGGCGGTGAAGCCGGTGATATAGGGCGTCCGTTTGAGCTGTTTAAGGGTGGAGGCGTCGGTAAGTTCATCCCAGAGGACGATCTCGCCTGCCAGCCCGGAGAATTCTACCCGCCGCTTGTCGAAGATGTAGGCGAAGCGTTCGGAGTTGCCGGCGGTACCTTCCGTGATGTCATTGATGAGGTAGCTCCAGTCGTCGCCCAGCAGGCGCATGATGACCTGGAGGTCCTTCAGGCTGTTTTTCACTTCCTGAATGGCAATGAGGTCGAACTTGCTGATGATCTCGGCGATATAGAAGTAAGACTCGGGGATGCGCTCCCGTATCTGGCCGAACTCCTTGATGTTCCAGCTGGCGATGAGCAGGTTTTTGTCGTTGCGCTTAACGATGATCTGCTCCTCCAGATATTGGCGCAAACCGAGCAGGCGCCGGATGCAGCGCGAGCGCTCCTCATCCCTCATGCCGGGAAATACCAGGGCGAATTCCTGTTTGTGGTGGTCTTTTTTGGGCCTGAGGTCGTTGTACCAGGGCATATTGAATGAGTGATTTTTACCCGGCTCAATAGAGACGGGGAGTGAATGAGCGGGTCCGTACAACAAATTTAGGTTCATTTCTACGTCCACGCCAGGACAGTTGTTACACTTCCATCTACAGGTTATAACAGGAAAAAATGAAGTATTACTGACTTATTGCCTTCATTTTCAAAAAAATACGGGAATGGCTACTCCGCCAGGTTTACATCGATGGCGATATCCTGGCCGGTTTCTTCATTGACGCCGATGCGGAACTGGATGGGGTCTCCGACCCGCAGGTCGTTGAAGTCTACATTTTCAACTTCGGAATAATGAAAAAAGAGGTTATTGGGAGGGTAAGAGATGAACCCGTAACCTTCCTTCAGGGAGAAGATCGTACTGGTGTGGTATCCGTTTTCATCCTTATTTTCTGAGGGGGGCTCTTCTTCCTGCCCTTTATTGGGGGAAGTTTTCGGTACGAAGAGGTTGTTGATCACGTAGGTGTCGCGGGTGGCTTTGTTATCGATCAGGGTGTGCATGGCGATGGGGTAGGTCACCTCTTCCAGCAGGTCCTGAGAGGTGCGGGTAGAGCGGTTGTTCCCAAAGTCGTCGATGAATTCGAATTCCCAGGACAGGACCATGACGCGGGTGCCCAGAGAGTTGACCTTGCGGATAAGGGGGACGTAGTCGCCATCGGCGGCGATGAGCACCACTACGTCAAATTTTTTATACAGGCACTGTTCGAAAGCCTCCAGGGCCAGCCATACATCAACCCCCTTTTCCGTCTTTCTGGGCCCAAAGCCGCGCAACGGCAGATAGTGGGTGGTCACCCCTTCCGACATGAGGATGTCGTCAAAGACCCGGTCGTAATACAGCTGGTTGCTTTTGTTGCTGGCCTCGGCGGCGCTCAGGCGGCCCCGGAAGTAGTGCGCGTCTACGATCTGGCAGTGAGCGATATTGGCCCCGCCTCCTTCCAGCTCCGAAACCTTGTACCGGATGAAATCGTGCATGCCCTTGATGCTGATCCTGGATTTCCGCTTGTGTACGTAGTTGTAATAATTGCTGACGTGATAAAAATAGTTGCCGTCGTAGAATACCCCTATTTTGGTGAGAAAATTGTTGTTGCTGTTGGACATAGTATGCTGGCGCTCTTTGTTTATGGTTTGTTGCTTTTATCAGTTTCCCGCAAATTTACAGTTTTTAATTCACAACCGGCTTCTTATCTTAGCTGTAAACCAATTGGCCATGAACAGATTCCTATACGCCCTTTTCCCGCTCCTTCTTTTATCGTGCAACAGCCAGGAACAGCCCGGCCAGCCTCCGCGGGAGGAAAATAAGCCTGCTGCCGTGCCTGCTCCTGCCCTTACCCTTAACCCTATACACGGACAACTGTACGCTGCTCACGATGACTACCGGGAGCCTGCTATTGACAGCCGCCGTTTCAAACACAGCGACATCGAGCCTCTGGTCAAACGCCTTGGCCCTCCGTTCGCGGTCAGCGAAGCCGGGCAGTCGATCGAAGGGCGCAGCATTTACCTGGTGCGCCTGGGCAACGGCCCCAAAACGGTGTTGCTGTGGTCACAAATGCACGGCGACGAGCCCACCGCCACCATGGCCCTGATGGACCTCTTCAACTTCTTTGGCGCAACCGATGGGTTCGACGCTTTCCGTCGGCAGCTTCTTTCCGAGCTGACCCTTTATTTCATCCCCATGCTCAACCCGGATGGGGCGGAAAAGTATCAGCGCCGCAATGCTCTGGACATCGACCTCAACCGCGACGCCCTGCGACTGGTGACGCCGGAAGCCCGTATCCTCAAGCAGGTGCGCGATGAAACCCAGGCTCAATGGGGCTTCAACCTGCACGATCAAAGTATTTACTACGGCGCCGGCAACGCCCCAAAAACCGCCTCCGTTTCTTTCCTGGCCCCTGCTTACAACGTCGATAAGGATATTAACGAGGTGCGGAGCAACGCCATGCGCCTGATCGTGCTGCTCGGCCGCCTCCTCGAGGAATACATTCCCGGTAAGGTGGCCAAATACGACGACACCTTCGAACCGCGCGCCTTCGGCGACAATATCCAGAAATGGGGCACCAGCACCATCCTCATCGAAAGCGGAGGCCTGGAAGGCGATCCCGAAAAACAGGAACTCCGCAAACTGCACTTCGTCGCTTTACTCACCGCTTTCGATGCCATTGCTTCCGGCAGTTATCAGGCCGCCGACATTCAGGACTACGAAAACATCCCGTTCAACAACAGCAACGCTTACCACGACCTTATCCTCCGGGAAGTACAGATAGAGAAAAACGGAAAGTGGTATACCGTAGACCTGGGCTTCCGCCATTCTGAAGTAGATTTTAATGGGTATGAGGATCATTACCACCGGGCTTCCTTGTCCGACATCGGAGACCTTTCTACTTTTTACGCCTACGAACAACTAGATGCCCGCGGTTACCGGGCCGTGCCGGGCAAGACTTACTCCTCAGCTTTCGCCACTTTGGATGATCTGCGCCGGCAGGATATTCCGGCCCTGCTGCGCAAGGGCTATACTACTTTTCAGCTTACCAAGCTGCCGGGCCGTAGTCAGTGGGCCGAGCTGCCCCTCGAGGCGGTTGCCGCCGGAAAGGCTCCCGCCAATGAGGTCCGCCTGTATGGCAACCCCTCCTTTTTGTTGCAAAAGGATGGGCAGAACCGGTATGCGGTGATAAATGGCTATTTGTATGACTTGAGCAATGAGAGTGGCATCAGGGAGCGGCTGCATTGAACCCCTCAAATTCTAATCTGTGGAAATTTTGGCCAGCTCCGCCTCCAGTTCGTCCATAGCCAGCCCTCCGGATCTCATCGTTTCCAGCCACTGCCGGTGTTCGGTGGCCATGGAGTCGTGTATGGCTTTCATGTACGTTTTCAATACGGTGGTATTGCCCTCGGCGATGCCTTTGCGCACCTCTCCGATGCGCGCCCGCAGGAGGCTCAGTTCTTTTCTCAATTTGGCATAGCGTTCGGCATTGCGTTCATTCTGGTCATTGAGTTCCCGGTTGCTGATCATTGCCGAAAAGGCCTGGGCGATGATGGCGAGGGCGGCGAGGAACGCCCAATCCAGCCCCAGGGACCCCGTGATCCCGTTGATGATGATGACCAGGCCGGCCAGGATGGCGATCGCGGCGGTGGCCTTGTTGCTTTTTTCTTCCATCTCGGCGGCGCGCACCTCGTAATACGCAATTTGTATATCCAGCTGATACCGGCGGAAATATTCCAGTATCGCCATGCCGGTGGCCGGCCCGGCGCCTTCTTTGAACTGCTGGCCCAATTCCTCGAAGTACTGAATGCGGTATTCTTCGGCGGCGGCCCGCCTGCTCATCCATTTTTCCAGCAATTTCTGGTTCTTGATGATCATTATTACAGCAGAGCTGGCCCCGCTGAAAATAATGGCCAGGACGGTGGAAACCATCAGCAGCGTTTCGGGCAGCCATCCGAATTGCGATTGTATGAAGGAACTTCCGGTGAGGGTGCCCGACATGACCAGTGTGGCCGAAAAGGCAGCGGCCAGGAAAGTGAACAGCCGCGCCCATTTTGAATAGTTTTTGAACTTGCTCTGGACTTTCCGGGCTTCCTGGTCGTACTTCTGGTATTCTTCGGCAAAGTGGCGGACTGTCGGCAGCTTTAGCAATGCGGCCAGATCGGGAAGTTGTCCTTCGTAGCGTTCAATGTGTTTTTCCGGCAAAAGGAGGTAATCGTCCTTGGCATTCTCTCCGATCTTTTCTCTAATTTCTTCTAACTGGGATGTTGGCATTTGAACCGGGATTTAAGCATTACATGTTGGAAAGTTACGCAAAGTTCCTGAATTGATTCAGGCATAGTGGGAATACTCTGCAGGGCTTTTGTAC
>JAGFJE010000251.1 GCA_024103175.1 Phaeodactylibacter sp. | reverse complement strand
AACAGGGCAAATATTTTTATCCTTGCCTGATGTCAGTTCATACCACCGCCACCCCTTCCGCAAGCGCGGAAAGGCCAGTCAAGGTCAAAGCATTATTTTATTTATCAACGCCATCCCTTTCTTTCGGGGAAAGAAAGGTTCAATTATTTACCTATATCATAGCAGAAAATATAAACGCCGTAAACCTCAAAAAACAAATACACGGGTGCGCATTATACCAGATGCCTTGAGGATGCAGATAAGTAGAAAGCAACGCCTCCACGTTAAAATCAAATTATTGCTTTTTTCTTCATCTGGGTAATTCTTCCAAGGGGTGGGAATGAAGAACTACTTTAGGGCACGGGACGAAGAGAAAGCGATGAAATTCCTTACTGTAGCAGGCTTACAAATACTAACTAATGGAGAAAAGACGGTGTAAGCTTTTTATAATTTTCGGGATAGAATTCGGACAGGAACAGGTTCGTAAACATCAAAAGGCTCTGGCAAGCCTTGCATAACTGGGTTCTGGTATTTATTCCTAAAATTTCAAGTAGTACAGGAGCAAAATTTTAAAAAATATAACTCCTGAAAAGATATCACTTCAAAAATAATGAAAAAATCAGTAGTCAACAAAATAGTTGTATATTTTTTTTTAATTAAATTATTTGATTTCACAAAGTGTTGAAAACAAAAGAGTTATATTGTATCTTGCCTATAGTGAACCTGAAACATGGAATTAATTTAATCATTAAAAATTATAGTAATACTATTAAAAATGCACCTAAAACTATCTTTTCTATCAATATTAACGGGCCTGTTATTTGCTAACGCCTGCCTGCCTGTCGGCAACGAGGAGCGACAAAAGGCCGATGTGGCCAGAAATGGGGCCGGCGCCGCTCTGGTGGAAGGAAGCCGGATGCCGGGCGGCGCGTCTGCAAACTCTGCCAAATACAACCTGGAATACAGCCTGAGCGCAGCTTCCGCGGAATTAAGGTTGCCGAGGGCGCTCAGGGAGGTCTCGGGCCTCAGCTTGTCGGCCGACGGCGCCTACCTGCTCGCCGTTAATGACGAACAGGGCAAGGCCTTTTTCCTGGATAAAAAAAGAGGGCGTATCCTCCGGGAGCTCTCCTTCGGAGAAGCCGGCGATTACGAAGGCCTGGAAATGGTGGGTAATACCATATATGTAGTAAGGAGCGACGGGGTGATTTATGAATTTGAATACACCGAAAAAGCAGATCCGGTATCCAAAACACATCATACGCCGCTGAACGCCGACTACGACGTGGAGGGGCTGGGATATGACCCGGCCAACCGCCGCCTGCTTGTCGCCTGCAAAGGAAAGGCCGGCGAGGGAAAGGATTATGAAGACAAACGCGGGGTCTACGCTTTTTCCCTGGACAGCATGAAGCTGTCCGCCGAGCCTGTTTTTCTGCTCAGCGAAGACATGCCCGTTGCGGAGGAGGCCTTCCGGGAAGCCTGGTGGAGCGATGCGCTGGCCGGCCATTTTGTCCCGTCGGCCATTGCCGTACATCCCATAACCGGGCATATATACATATTATCTTCCAAAGGAAAGGCCCGGGCTGTGCTGGTGATGAAACCCTCTGGAGAATTGCTGTCCATGCGGGAACTGAACAAGGACCCGTTCAATCAGCCGGAAGGGATCTGTTTTGAACCGGACGGCGCGATGTACATCAGCACAGAGGCGAAGGGGAAGAGGGGGAAGGGGAAGATCTTCAGGTTTGAGCGGAGGTAAGGGCCTGCTTCCCTCCCAAATCCCTCCAAAATTTCCTTTTACCTTACTCCCTGAAGTAACTGGAAAGGAAAATGGCCAAAAACATTCACTCCATAATAGTAATAGCCGTTGCAATGATTGCATTTGGTTGCGGGAGCTCCGGCAATTCAAACGCTCAGGGCTCTTCCTCCTGGCAGGAAGAGTTCGGCCTGGAAAAGCGGGCGCTGGTTTCCACCGGGAGGAATGACTTCTTCATCCTGGAGCCCGGCTTCCAACTGGTGCTGGAAAGCGCTACGGAAAAACTGGCGGTTACGGTACTGGACGAGACCCGGGTGGTGGACGGCGTCACCACCCGGGTTGTGGAAGAGAAAGAATGGAAGAATGGAGAGGTGATCGAAATATCCCGAAACTTTTTCGCCA
This sequence comes from Phaeodactylibacter sp., assembly GCA_024103175.1. Taxonomy (GTDB): domain Bacteria; phylum Bacteroidota; class Bacteroidia; order Chitinophagales; family Saprospiraceae; genus JACJXW01. Next base: position 22,382 of record JAGFJE010000251.1, on the reverse strand, counting down.
TCGACGAGCAAACCAAAGATGTCTTCTACTTCGGGGAAGAAGTCGATATGTACAAAGGAGGAGCAGTAACCAGCCACGACGGCGCCTGGCTGGCTGGTAAAGACGGCGCCAAAGCGGGGCTCATCATGCCCGGCAAACCGAAGGTAGGCATGAAGTACTACCAGGAAATAGCGAAGGGCGTGGCCATGGACCGCGCCGAGATCCTGAAGCTCGACGACCACCTGGAAACACCGGCGGGGCCGTTCAGCAATTGCCTGCTGGCCAAAGAGGGCTCCGCGCTCAACCCCTTCGAGATGGAATTCAAAACCTATGCCCCGGGCGTGGGGCTGCTTCAGGATGAAAAGCTGCTGCTAACCCGATACGGTTTCATCAACGAGAAATAATACTACTGACAAAGATCGGATCCCTTCAATCAGGTTTCCCGGGCGCATGTGTTTCAACTTGCCCTTACCTTCTGCCCGGAACAACCTGTCGTCCTGGTTTTGCTCAAGCTCAGTTTCAAAATATTGAATGGCGGCCAGATTACAGGAGCGCCTTCTCTTTCAATATGAGAAAATGAAAAAGCACCATATCCGATTAACTGTCGAAGATAAGACAAAGCTGAACCGCCTTATTGCCGGCGGCAAACTAAAACCCAGAGGCGCAAAGCGGGCGGCCGCTTTGCTGGCGCTTGATGAAGGAAAGCTTTATAAAGAGGTAGCCGCCGAATTGGGCGTGACAAGTACTACGGTTTCGGCCTGGGCGCAAAAATACGAGGAAAAAGGGTTGGGCTTCCTGAAAGACAAACACCGAACGGGACGGCCCCGGAGAATCACTTCCCGGCAGAAGAACAAGATCGTGGCCCTGGCCCAAAGCGAGCCCCCCCAGGGCCATGAGCGATGGAGCCTGCGCCTCCTGGCCGAAAAGGCGATCGCCCTGGGGTATGTAGACAGTATTTCGCATCAGTATATCAACCAGATCCTGAAAGAGAACGAACTGAGCATCTATTAAAAACAAATTTACAATGCGGATCTTATCAGTTCTGCTTATCCTCCTGCCCTGGGCGGGGATGTCTCAAAACCATACGATAAGCGGAAGGCTCACCGACGCCACTACCGGCGAAGCGCTCATCGGCGCCAACGTCTTTGTCACTTCTCTTCAAAAAGGGGCGACGACGAATACCTACGGGTTCTACTCGCTTACCCTGCCCAGAATGGATAGCCTGGGCATTGCCTTCACCTATGTGGGGTACAGCCCTCAGTTCAAGAAAATATACCTCGGCCAGGATTTCGTACTGGACATCGAGCTTCTTCCGGCGGCAGACGTACTGGAGGAGGTGGTCGTTTCCGGCGTGCGCAATGACGAGAACGTCGCCCGCCCTCAGATGGGCGTGGTAGACATTCCAACGGCAAAGATCCGGGAGCTGCCCGCCATCCTGGGAGAGGTGGATGTGCTGAAAGTGGTGCAACTGCTTCCGGGGGTACAGGCCGGCAATGAAGGCACGACCGGCTTTTTCGTCCGCGGGGGCAACGCCGACCAGAACCTGGTACAACTGGACGAGGCCATCGTCTACAACCCCAACCACCTCTTCGGCCTGTTCAGCACCTTTAATACCCGGGCCATCAATAACGTCACGCTCATCAAGGGGGGCTTCCCCGCCCAGTACGGCGGGCGCCTGTCTTCCATACTGGACATCAGCATGAAGGAAGGCAACAACAAACGGCTGGGCGTGGAAGGCGGCATCGGCCTGGTCACTTCCCAGCTGACGGTGGAAGGGCCCATACAGAAGGAAAAAGCTTCCTTTATCGTCTCCGGCCGCCGCACCTATTTCGACTGGATGATCAAACCCTTCTTGTCCAGCCGGATCCGAACCAATTATGCCTTCTACGACCTGAACGCCAAAGTCAACTGGCAGCTCGGCCCCAGAGACCGCCTCTTCCTCAGCGGCTTCACCGGTAAGGACGACGCCACTTATATCGAAGACGGCATAGAGTACAACGTGCTCTTCGGCAATTCCACCGCCACCCTGCGCTGGAATCATATTTTTGGCCAGAAGCTCTTCCTGAACACTTCCTTTATCATCAATGAGTACGACCAGAATATCGCCGCCCTGCAGGATAACGCCTTTTCGGAAGTTATCTCCGGCATCAAGGATATCAACGGAAAGCTGGAATTCCAGTACTATCCCAACCCCGATCACATTATTCTTTTCGGGGCCCACTACCTGGACCACACCTTTCGGTCCAGTGGAAGAACGGAGGCTCAGTCGGGTTCAGACCCGTCGCCAGGTGTCGACAAGGACGCCATCCCCGTAAAGTATTTTGACGAGTTCGCTATCTACATCAATGATGAGATCCGGTTGGGCGAACGTTTTTCAGCTAACCTGGGGCTTCGAGCCCCGGGTTTTTTCTCGGATGAGGCCAGTTATTACCGGCTGGAACCCCGGGCTTCGGTAAAAGTAGCGTTGTCCCCCACCTCCTCAGTAAAGGCCGCCTACACGGTGATGAACCAGTTCCTGCACCTGGTGCCCAGCTCCACCGCTTCGGTACCCACCGAGATCTGGGTCCCTTCCACGGAGTTGACGCGGCCCCAGCTTTCCACCCAGTATTCCCTGGGTTATTTCCGCAATTTCCGGGACAACGAGTACGAGTCCAGCCTGGAAGTATATTACAAAGACATGAAGAACCAGGTGCTCTTCAAAGAGGGCAACCAACTGATCGAGACCCTCGACGTCGACCCCCTGCTCACCTACGGCAAGGGCTGGAGCTACGGGGCGGAGCTGTTCCTGCGCAAGAACCGGGGAAGGCTGACCGGCTGGCTGTCCTACACCCTGTCCTGGACAAACCAGCAGTTCGAAGAACTGAATTTCGGAAAAACCTTCCCCTTCCGGTACGACCGCCGCCACAACCTGTCGGTGGTGGGAACCTACGAATTGGGCAAACGTTGGTCGCTATCGGCCACCTTTGTCTTTTCCTCCGGCAACGTGTATACCGTTCCGGTAGGGCGGATCGGTGTATTCTACGGCGGCTCCCTCTTCGAAGGCAATTACTTCGTTTACGAAGAGCGCAACAACGTGCGCATGAATCCTTATCACCGGCTGGACCTGGCCGCCTCCCACAAAAGAGCGTGGAAGCTTTTCGGCAAGGATCTGGTTTCCGAATGGGTGTTCAGCCTGTACAACACCTACAGCCGCCTGAACCCCTACTTCGTTTATTTCGAAGTGGAGCCCCGCACCGGGGAGCCCAAGGCGAAGCAGGTGTCCCTGCTGCCGGTTATTCCCAGCATTACTTACAACTTCAAATTTTAAAATACAACCGGAGGCTTGACAAGTTTTTCCATCAGTGGGCCCGCGGCAAACTTGTCAAGCCTGACTCAGCGAAAAAATATCACATATAAAAACTTGACAGGTTTTCCCCCGAGAAGCCCACGGTAAACCTGTCAAGTCTAAGCCAAGGTAAAAATAACGATATGAAGGCCGTAAAATATTTATTCCTGCCGCTCCTCCTCCTCGCTGTTCTTTCCTGCCGGAAGGACGTCAACATCAAACCTCAAGGCGGTTACGAGAGCCAGTTGTTCATCGAGAGCATTTTGTATCCGGGCGAAGTGCCCAAAGTATACCTGAGCCTGAGCCAGCCCTTCTTCAACGAGGAGGTCACGCCCCAGGACATGTTTGCCCGGGGGGCGGAGGTGCGCCTTTCCGACGGTACCCAGGAAGAACTGTTGCGGCCGGATTCCACCTTCGACAAGTTCCGTTGCCGCTGGGCGCCTTTCTACGGGGGGGCGATCCCCGCCGAGTACGGCAAAACCTATGAGCTGACGGTTACCTTCCAGGGCAAAACCTATACGGCTTCAACCACCATTAACCAGGCCAAGGCCAACCTCGATGAGGTGGAATACACCCCGGAGTTTTTCGATGTTTACGGCGGCCACGACGGGGTCATCCTCCGGTTCCGGGACGCGCCGGGGGAGAAAAACTTCTACCGCTTCCAGATGGACCGCTTTCTGGACACCTCCCGACACCACGCCCATATCCTGGAAGTACTCATCAACGATTGCACCAACGGGGAGAAGTTCTGGATCACCGACCTGGGCCGAACCGTTTTCCGCGATGAGAACAACGACGGCCAACCGATGGAGCTGTACGCCGAAGTGTCTTTCGAGTACCGCCGGGGCGATACGGCTTACATCTACCTGCAGTCGCTCGATGAAACGTCGGCGGCTTTTTACGAGGACATAGATAACCAACTGCAGTCCATCCTGAACCCTTTCGTGGAACCGGTATTCCTGAAATCGACGATAGACGGGACGCTGGGGGTATTCGGATCGGTGGTCCGGTCCGATACGGTGCTGTTCATTTATCCGCAGGATAATCCGTAGGGAAGGGGAAGGAATGGAGGCCCGCCTTCGCCAAGGCTGCGGCCGGGTAAAAATGAAGGAATGATTAAGGGGCAATGACTTTCCTTCCCTCATTCCCATCCTAAAATTATACAGAATCCGCATTTAGTTTTACCGGAAATTTTCATTGATAACCTGAAAAAATTAAAGAAGATGAGAGTATTTTCGTTCCTGTTTGTCCTGGTTCTTGTTTCCGGCACGGCTTTTGGCCAGTTCAAAACGCCCGAGGCTACCAAAGAGGGGTTTGCGAAAAAATACCCCAAGGCCGGATCCGTCAAGTGGAAAAGCGCCAAGGACGGCATTTATACGGTAGACTTTTCGCAGGATAGCGAGAAAATAACGGCCAGCTTTGACAGCAGCGGCGGATGGGTGCAGTCGGAAGTCAAGATCGGCGAAGAGGGCCTGCCGGCAGGAGTGAAGCAGGCCATCAAAAAGGATTACTCCGACTTCGAGGTCGACTGGGTGAAGAAACTGTCGTCGCCGAACATTCCGGTGGCTTACCGGGTGGCGCTTGACCAGGATGGATATACCGTGCGGGTCAACTTCAGCCCGGAAGGCAAGGTGCTGGATAAGGAGGAGGAGCGGGATTGATTTATGCCCGTCTTTTCGAGCCCGGTAAAATTTATGATGTTTGATGTGCCCGGTAAATCAAAAATCGCAGATCGAATATCAAACCTCCTGCCCTTCTCGTTATATTTCCCGAAAACTGTTTATTCAAAAAATTTGGAACGACCATGAAAAGCTTTGCAATGTTGTGTGTCACAGCCTTGTTTTCCGGCGCCCTTACGGCTCAGGACGAAGTTCCCGCCGTTGTGAAGGATGCCTTTGCCGGCCGGTTTCCCGGCGCGCAGTTCGTCGAATGGGAAGACCCCGAGGATGACATTTACGAAGTGGATTTTGAGCAGGATGGAAAAGACATGATGGCAAAATTCGACGCCGCCGGAAACTGGGTGGAAACCGAAGTGGAGATCACCGAAACGGACCTGCCGGCAGCCGTTTGGCAGGCCGTCGCCAGCCAGTTTTCCGGTTATAAGATCGGCAAGGTGGAGACGGAATCAACCCCGGAAAGGCCGGTTGCCTACAAGCTGAAACTCGAACAGGACGGCTCGGAGGTAAAAGTCACTTTCAGCGCGGAGGGGGAAGTGCTCAAGAAAAAAGAAAATTAATTATTGGAGAGGCGGGCATCATACTACCTGGAAGGACAGAGGGCATGGAACGCGGATTTTCACGGGTTTGGCGGGTTATGCGGATTAAGGGCTCTTAGAGGGGCAGGGGGTTGCGCGGTTTTAGGGCCTACCGGCCCCGAGTAAGTGATTTTCCGCCAATATCTGCAGGCTTTCCACTCCCAAATCCGCGAAATCCGCCCGATCGGCGCTAATCCGCGTTCCATTTTCATTTATGCAATTATATTTCATCCACAAAATCCAGTTCCTTTTTGTCTTTCTTAAAGGCCTGCCCGAAACGGTAGTTGAAGCCCAGGTAAACGACCTGTTTGTTGCGGGTATAATCCCGCCGGCGGTACAGCTCCGGCGTGTCGATGACCCTTACCCACTGTAGGGAGGCGAATACGTCGGATACCGTCAGGATGAGGGAAGCCCTGCTCTGGAAAATGTCCTGCCGCATGCCCAGGTTGAGCAGGAACAGGGGGCGGGCTTCCCCCTGTACGGTAATGCGTGAGGAACGGTAATAGGCGTTCACCTGGGCGAAGGTGGTGGGCGTGATGTTCAGGTTGGCCGCCAGCTTAGAGTTCCAGGTGAGGTTGGAGCGCCTGTCGGTGAAGTCCAGGTTGGCGCCGTCCAGCTCGTTGTAGAAGGCGGTGGCGCTGAAAGTCAGGTCCAGCACATCCCTCACCTTGCCGGTGAGGATCAGCTCCAGGCCGGCGGCCGTTTCGTCGGCCAGGTTGGCCTGCCTCGACTGCAGGACGGTATCTTCCACGATCTCTTTGATCTCGGAGAAAGCGTTGTATTTATAGCGGTAAAAGAGGTTGGGAATGAAGGAGAAATTGTCCTTCTGCAGGTGGTAGCCCAACTCCAGGGAATGCACTTGCTCGGGCAGCAGTTTGGGGTTGCCCACCTCCCGGTTTCTCGGGTCGTCGTACTCTGCGAAGGGGTTGTGCTCGTCGCTGTCGGGGCGGTTGACCCGGCGGCTGTAGCTGAGCTGCATTTCCTGTCCGTCATCCAGTTCGTAGGCAAGGTGCAGGGTGGGAAAAAACTGGAAATAATTATTGGGTATTTCTTCGCCGGTGGTGATCAGCCGGGAGTTGATGAATGTCTGCTCCGCCCGCAGGCCCGCCAGGATGCTCAGGGCGTCGAAAGAATGGCCGAAGGTGGTGTATAGCGCGTGGATGTTCTGGCGGAAAGCAAAGTGGTTGGTGCGGTTGAGGTCGGCGGCCCACCTGTCTTCCCCGGGAAGGTAGTTTTCCACTGTAAATTGAATGTCGTCCTGCATGAATTCGGTGAGGTAGCCGGCTTCCAGCTCCGAATCCTCCCCGACGGGCCGGGCGTATTCGACGGACAGCTCCGTCAGCGGCCCGCCCTTTTCAATCAGGTTCCGGCTTTGGGCGTTGGAGGGGAAGGGGCGCGTATAATTTTCGTCGTAATAGTTGTCCTCATTTTCATCGTAGGCCGAATAGGCCAGTTCGATGGACAGGGTATGGTCCTCATCGAATTCATGTTCGAAGGCGGCGCTCAGTTCCACCTCTTCCTCCAGTTCTGCCAGCGCCCGTTCGATGGTAAAGGCAGAGGGGAATTCATCCACCACTTCCCACCCGGCCAGGGTATTCTTATTCTCTTTTCCGTAGTAATACGTACCGGCAAGTTCCACCTGGCTGTCTTCTCCCGTCGGAAAACCTGCGCCTGCGCTCACGACGTGTGAATATTCGTCGGTTTCCCGGAAGCTGCTGTTCTTTGCGGTGTACACCGGTGTCCCGGTTTCGTCCCTTTCGATCCGCAGGTCCTTTTCCCTTCTGGGGGTATTGGCGTGCCGGAAGCTGTAGCTGCCGAAGACATTCAGGCCTCCAGCGCCGTGGTTGAGGGTGAGGCCGGCGTTCTGCCGGCTGAGGTTGCCGACATTTCCGGAGAGCGCCCCGTTCCACCCCTCCCGGCTGTCTTCCTTCAACACGATGTTGATGATGCCGCCAATGCCGTCGGGGCGGTATTTGGCCGAAGGGTTGGTAATGACCTCAATGCGTTTGATGGTATTGGCGGGGATCTGCTGCAGGGCCGCCGAACCATTGGCCCGTAACAAAGCGGAAGGTTTTCCGTTAATAAAATAAGTGACATTGGAAGTGCCCCTCAGGCTGACCTGCCCGTCGATGTCGACGGTCACGGAGGGGATGTTCTGCAGGATCTCGGTGGCGGAACTCACCTGGCCCATTATATCCTTTTCTACATGATAGACCTTGCGGTCGAGAGAAAGGCTGTAGGTGGAACGGTCGGCGGTTACTTCCACTTCGTCCAGCAGATTGCGGGCCAGCTCGATGGGGATCTCCCGCAGGTCAATTTCACCGGAGGAGGGGCTGATGGAAAAAATTTCGGTCGTTTTCGTTTTGAATCCGATGAAGCTGAGTTGCAGGTAATACCGGCCGGGCGGAACACCGGTAAAGGAAAAGGCTCCTTCCTTGCCGGTGGCCGTTCCCTGGATCGGCGTTTTACCGGAAGGTTCGAACAGGCCCACGTTAACGAATTCCATGGGTTCTTCAGAGGCGGCTTCTACTACCACACCGACAATCGAGGCCCTTGAAACCGGCTGGCTCACCGCTGTTTTTGCCCAATGAAATATCAGAAAAAGAAATATTGTAAAATATAATTTCATTTTTTTATATTTTTGTACTGTTTCGAAAACAGTTCCGGCCTGACAGCGAGTATGCCTGGGCTGCGTCCCGAAAACCGGCCTTGGAAAACTGCGGATATATATTTACCCCCCTCTTTGTATCCGCTATATTTGAGGAAAGAAGACTGAACGGAGCATAGTGCGCCCTGTGGGAAGGGGGTATATGTGTTGCGTTCCAAAAAGCAGGGGCGAGGAATCTGGAACCCGGGATGACGTTGATGTCTTTTGGAAAGACAAAGAGATGAAAATCCAAGGGTGAGCCTCGCCCCTTTATCTTTTTGTACTTCAATTGGCGCCTGCCGTGAAACCTGGCTGTTTAGCATAAAAACTAACCGGCTACTCAGGATAACCGAGGCTATCCTGTGAAGGCAAACAAGGGGTGATAAGCTCAGGGTAAAAGCGAAAAAAATAACTGCGATCTTGAATTTTTGAAAACGGTTTATTTCCTTAACAACTTTGTAGAAAGAAGCGTCGTTTTATAATTTCCCGGCCAACATCTGAAAAGAGTAGGGGGCGAGGCTCATCTTCATGCCCGATTAGTTTTTAGTCTTACCTAAAAATCAACGCCATAACGGGCACTCCTTTCCTCGCCCCTTTTTTACGCTCGGTGCAAAGCGCCGCCAGCCGGAGCGGCAGCGGCTTTGGGTCCTGGTTCCCGTCTCTTCGAGCCGGGTAAAATTGTTGTAGTCCGGAGCCGAACCCCCTGGTTGTCAGTAATAACCGATAACGGCAGGAGGCCTGGACAGGCAAAATAACTGCCCCGGAACTTCGTCCGAGGGCATTAGCTTGCCGAAGCAACTCATCGCGGATCAATCTTCATTTTCCGGCTCGCCCGTTTCTTTTTTCTCGGGCATTGTTTTTTTCATGCCGTCTTTCCGGGCCACACAGGGCGGCGTAAGGCCGTACACTTTCTTATTGGTCTTGCGTTCGTAGGCGGCTTTTTCCAGGGCCAGCGCTCCTTCCTGCATCTCTTTGAGGTTTTCCCCTTTGAGCACCATGACGTCCACCAACTCCAGTAGTTCGGCGCTGGGGTCGTCTCCTTTGTACCCGACCTGCACATCGCCCACTCCCGGGGCGGCGTACTTGATCTGGAAGATGCCGGGTTCGTCCTCGCTGGTTTCTTTAATGGCCATGACGTTGTTGTAGCAGCCCATGGGCACGCAGGTAGACAGGCCCATCTCGTCTACCTGGCCGCGGTCGGTGAAATCCACCTTGGGGCCCCATCCCTGAGAATAGCTGGGGGTGCCCACCCAGGGGTTGGCCAGCATGGTTATGCCGGGCACGGCATCCTGGATGCCTCCGAACCAGGCCGGGGCGTCGGCAAATTCCCCGTCCTCGTATTCTTCCGGATATTCGCCCATACGCCAGACATTGCCCTCCTTATCCTGGGCGAAGAAGGCCAGCTCGGCTTCCACCAGCTCGCCCCCGCTATAGTCCAGATCCCACGTCACGACGCAGTTCACCCCGGCGATCACCTTGGTCAGGTCGGTCACGTTGATGATCACGCGGTGAACGAGGGGCTCGTCCTCATCGCTGAGCGTAGTGCCCGCATAAACGTAGCGCGTGCCCGGCGCCAGCGGCATCCACTCATTGGTGATATTGATCGAATTTTCGTCGAAATTCTTCGGGTCGAAATTTTCCCACTTCTGGCCTTCTGCCTTTCCGTCCTGTGCCATCAGGTTGCCGGCAGGCGATATGAGGCAGGCCGCCATTCCGAGTATCATCCAGAAGGATGCCTGTCTGGCCCACAGTCCCGGGCCGCGAGTGTTCCATTTTGATCTCATCATGTTTCTCTGTTGTTTTTAGAAAAATTAATTTATGGGCAATAGCCGCTCAAAGCTCGAGGGAAGGGGGGGGATTTTTGATTTGGGATTTTTGATTTGCGATTTTTGATTTGCGATTTTTGATTTGCGATTTTTGATTTTTGATTTTTGATTTTTGATTTGCCCCCTGAACATCAAACATCAAACATCAAACATCAAACATCAAAACTGCCTACTCCTCCTCATCCTCCTTCGGCACCGGGTTGGGCACTTCGATGACATCTTCGAAGTCCAGCTTTTCGGGCTTGCGCTTGCGCCGTTGGGCGTAAGATTCTCCGAAGCGGTAGCTGAAGCCCAGGTAAAAGATCTGGTTATTCCGTCCGTATATGGTGTTCCAGTACAGGTTGTTGTTGTCGATCAGGCTTTCCCATTCCACGGAAGCGAACACGTCGGAGACGGTGAACAGGATGGAAGCTTTGCGGTTGAAAATATCCTGCCGCAGGCCCAGGTTCAGCAGTACGATGGGTTGGAACTCTCCCTGCGGGGTCAGCCGGGAGGAGACGTACTGCGCGTTCAGCTGGCCGTAGGTGTTTTTCGAAAAGCTGAAGTTGGCGCCCAGCTTGGCGTCCCAGGTGATCTGAGATTGATCGGCCGGCAGGCCGAGGTTGGTGCCGTCCAGCTCGTTGTAGTAGGCGTTGGCGCTGAAGTTAAGGTCCAGGAAATTGCTGACATTGCCCTTGAAGATCACCTCCGCTCCGGCCAGGGTTTGATTGGAAAAGTTGGTGAAAGTGGTTTGCAGGACGGTATCCTCCACGATCTCCCTGAACTCCGTAAAGCCGTCGTACAGGTAGCGGTAGTAAAGTGTGGGCATGAAGGTGAACTTTTCGTTCTGCAGGCGGTAGCCCAGTTCTACGGAATGGACCTGTTCGGGCAGCAGTTTGGGGTTGCCGCGGTCTCTGGTCCGTGGGTCGTCGTATTCCGGGAAGGGGTTCTGCTCGTCGGGGTCGGCCCGGTTGATCCGCTTGCTGTAGCTCAGCTGCAGTTCCTCATTGTCGCCCAGTTCCAGGCCCAGGGCCAGGGTGGGGAAGAGGTTGAAGTAATCGTTCGGGATCTCCTCGCCGGTAGTAACGAGGTTGGACGTGATGAAGGTCTTTTCGGCCCGCAGGCCGGCGGAGAAGAAAAAGGACTCGATAGCGTGGGTGAAAACTCCGTAACCGGCATGAACGGTTTGGTCAAATTTGAAGCGGTAGGTCTTCAGGGGGTCTGTCACCCACCTGTTTTCCCCGTTACTCAGGAAGTTTTCTCCCAGGATATTGATGTCATCCTTCATGATCTCTCCGAGGTAGCCAACTTCCAGTTCTGACTCCCGCCCGATGGGGCGGGCGTATTCCACCACGAATTCCATTACCGGCCCGCCCTTTTCAATGAGGTTGCGGCTCCTGTCGGTACCGGTGAACGGAGCCTTATATAACTCCTTGTAAAGGTTATCTTCGGTTTCGTCATATCCGGACAGGTTAAACTCGACGGCCAGGGAATGGTCTTCGTTCTCAAACTCCCGCTCATAGGCGATACCCACGTCAAACTCCTGTTCGTAGCCGTTATATTGCCGGTCTACATCGAACAATGTAGTAGCATCTTCTTCGGTGACATCCCAACTGGTTAAGGAGTTGTTGTCGTTGTTGAGGTAAAAATATTCCCCCGAAATTTCGACCTGCCCCCCTTCCCCCAGGGGAAACGTCAGGCCGGCGGTGGCCAGGTGCGACAGTTCGCCGAAGGTGACGTCGCTCACGCTTCTAAAGGAATTGATGGCGGCGCCGCCTTCCCTGCCGATGCGCAGGTCGGTAATGTCTTGCGGGGTGCTGGCGTGGCGGACGCCGTATCCGCCGAAGAAGTTCACCTCTCCCGCGCCGTAATTGAGCAGGATGTTGGCGTTGTAGCGGTCGAGGTTGCCCACATTGGCCTGCACGGAGCCGTTGAAGCCCTGGCGGGTAGCCTCTTTCAGGACGATATTGATGATGCCGCCGATGCCGTCGGGCCGGTACCGGGCCGATGGGTTGGTGATCACCTCGATCCGCTCGATGGAGTTGGCGGGTATCTGCTGCAGGGCCGCCGCCCCGCCGGCGCGCAAAAGGGCGGAAGGCCGGCCGTTGACCAGATAAGTGATGTTGGAGGTGCCCCGGAGGCTCACTTGCCCGTTGACGTCGACGGTGACCGAAGGCAGGTTCTGCAGGATCTCCGTGACGGAGCTCGTCTGCGCCATAATGTCCGCATCGACATTATAGGTTCTCCGGTCCAGGCCGAGGTTGAGCGTTGATTTAGTAGCGGTAACTTCCACTTCTTCCAGCAGGCTGACGCTGATCTCAATGGCCAGTTCTTTCAGGTCTACTTCCCGGGTTTTACCGTCGATGGAGAATATTCTGGACCGTTTGGGTTCATAGCCCATGAAGCTGGTTTGGGCGTAGTATTTGCCGGGGGTAATATCCGTGAAGGTAAACTGGAATTTGCCGTCTTTGCCGGTGGTTGTGCCTTCCAGTAAATTTTCGCTCTCACTTTTGTACAACACTACATCGACGAATTCCATGGGCTCTCCGGTGGATCTTTCCAACACTCTGCCGAAGATAGCCGTGCCGGATAACGTGTCGTCGCCAGACTGGGCTATTGCAGTATTGACGATCATAAAGGCCAACAGTAGTAAGTAATTTTTCATTTCGCGGGCTTTAGAATCATGCGTATCATAAGTAAACTGATTGACTGTCGAGGAAAAAGAAAATTCCTCGATTTAACAGGGGGTAATGCTTCACATCTTGTGCGGTGCGGTGCTATGAAATATTATTTATTACAATACTAAGGGCAGATTTTGGAGAGAACTTGGATATTGGCATACAATGTTGAAGCGGCTATTCTCCCCAGGATATTCTCAGTTCATGCCAGCCATTCGCGTACGTATATTCTGTTTTGAAGCCATAGATGTCGCAGATCTCCCTGACGATGGCCAGCCCCAGGCCGAGGGAGGGGTTGGAGCCGGCGCCTTTGCGAAAGCGCTCGAACAGGCTTCCCGGTGGAACATTCAGGGGGGCGCCGGTATTGCGTACGGTGAGCTGCTCTGAATGTAAGATCACTTCGATCCGCCCCTCCGGAATGTTGTGTTTGATGGCATTGCCCAGCAGGTTGTTGAGCAGTACTTCCGCCAGGGTAGGGTCCATGATCTTGGAGACGTTGGCCAGTTCTGTGCGTACGGTGAGGTTCCCGGCGGAAATGAGGGGTTCCAGTTGGCCGAGCTTTTCTTCGATGAGCGTTTTCATGGACAGTTCCCGGATGTCGGTATACTGCCGGTTTTCGATGCGGGCCAGCAACAGCAGAGAACTGTTGAGCCGGGACAGGCGGCTGGCGGCTTGCTGGATCTGCTGAATGGCCTGCAGTTCTTTTTCGTCCCGCTCCTCCCATTGCATGAGCAGTTCTACTTTGCTTTTGATGATGGCCAGGGGGGTTTGTATTTCATGCGAAGCATTCTCGGTGAATTGCTTTAGCGAGCGGTAATCCGTGAGCACCTTGGTGGTCATCAGCTCGAGGGCATGGTTCAGCTCCTGAAATTCTTCAATATTGGTCGGGGGTGGAGCCAGGGGCTTTCCCTTGTCAAAGGTGAAGCCTTTGACCTGATGAATGGCCTGGTAGAACGGCTGCCAGGCCCGCAGCGACCAGTACCGGTTGACCAGGTTGACGGCCAGCAGCAGCAAGGCCAGAATGCCCAGGACCGTAAGGACGATAGTCGCAACGAGGGCCTCGCTGTCCAGGCTGGAGTGGCTCAGCGAGATCCGGTACGGCCGGCCGTTGATCATCTCGTGGTAGGTGAATTTTCGGAAGGGCTCGAACTCCCCTTCCACGGCATCCAGCAGCATGGTGTCGGAGAAGGCTTCGTAGGCGCTGTCATACGCGTTTATCCCGGGCAGGGGGCTGGCCTCGATCACATCGTCGGAGATGATGAAAACGGAGGGTATGCGCTCCATGGCCGAGAGCTGGTACTTCAGTGTAGGTTTGGCGTCGATCAGGCGTTCGTCGGTTTCGATGTCAATGACGTAACGCAGGGCAAAGAAGAAGATCCCGCCCCCTATCAGGAAGATCAGGACGGAGGACCAGAGGTAATAGCGCCCGGTAGCTTGTAGTAATTTCACTGGCTGGAGAATTTATATCCCATGCCGTAAACGGCCTGAATGTAGTCTCCCGAACCGGCGTGAACCAGCTTTTTGCGGAGGTTCTTGATGTGGGAGTATATGAAATCAAGGCTGTCGAGCATGTCGGCCTGGTCGCCGGCCAGGTGTTCGGCAATGCTTTCCTTGCTCAGCACGCGGTTGCGGTTGGCCAGGAAATACAGCAACAGGCGATACTCCGAACGGGTCAGGCTAAGCGGCTGTTCATTGACCTGCACCTCCTGCTTGTCCACCCAGACGCTGATCTCCTGGAAGACGATGCGCTGCTCCCCGTTGAACTGCCGGCGGCGGAGCAGTGCCTTGATGCGGGCGTTGAGTTCGGAGAGGTGAAAGGGCTTGGCCAGGTAGTCGTCCGACCCGATCTCCAGACCCCTGATCTTGTCGTCCAGCGAATGTTTGGCGGAAATGATGATGATGCCGGCCTTGGAATGCTCCTTCTTCAGGGTGCGGATCACATCCAGGCCGCTGCCGCCGGGCAGCGTGATGTCCACCAGTATACAATCGTACTCATGCGCCCCCGATTTGGCCATGGCCTCATCGAAGTTATAGGCCAGCTCACACAAATACCCTTCCTGCTCCAGGTACTGCTCGATGGAGCTGGCCAGGGCCGGTTCGTCTTCGATGATCAGGATCTTCATATCGCTAAATTAGCGATTAATTTTGGAGGTAAATGGGATTTGGGTTTTACTGTGCAGTTTTGGTTGAAGGCAGGACGAGGGCGGCAACCAAAACTGCACAGGGCAGTGTTCCGGCAGCTTTTTGACAAAATTAAAGCTGATTTTGTCAGTTTCCATCCCTACTACTTTGATCTTTTAGATTTTCTTAATCTTGGAAACCTCCGGGAAACTTTAAAAACCTGGATTCTGTTATCTTTGAACAAAACATAATCGCCATGCAAGCCGAAACCAATAAGCCGTTGAAAGGAATCCATTACCTGATGGATAGTGATAACAACAAGATCGCGGTTCAGATTGATCTCAATATGTACGGAGAACTTTGGCAAGAATTCCTGGACCGCCTGCTCATTGAATTCAGAAAAGACGAGGATAGTGATTCCTTCGACGATTTCCTGAAAGAGTTGAAAGAGGAAGGACTGATCGATGAGTAAGTATCGCATCCGCATAAAAAAGAGCGCTCAAAAAGAGATAAAGAACCTGCCTAAGGAAATGGTTAAGAGGGTAGTAAAGGCTATTAACAGTCTGGCTGATGACCCTCGGCCGGCTGGCTGTAAAAAACTAACGGGATACGAAAATTATTGGCGAATAAGAGTGGGGAATTATCGGGTTCTATATTCCATCCAGGATAACGTCTTAGTTGTAGAAATTATAGCGGTAAGGCACAGAAAGGACGCCTATTGATGGAAAGGATCAATGCATTGACAAAAAATCTTGTCAATGCATTGACGACATTTGGCCTGTTTTCAATAAATACCATACTAATTCTACTTTGTCACTTTAACGGGAACGCGGGCCCCGTGGAATAGTCGCTCAGCAAATTCTACGGGGCCCGCGCTCCAGGCCACTCCAAATGTTAAAGTGACAAAGTAGAACTAAAAACTCCCCCTCACCGCCAGCACCAGGTTCCTCCCCGCTCCCGCGAGCCCCGACGAATAAGACCGGTAACGCTGATCGGTAATGTTTTCCACCCCTACCGTAAGAGAAAAATGGCCCGTCGCCTGGTACATCGCCCGGAAGTTCAGCGTGTACCAGGCCGGGGCGTAGGGGTTGCCATTCTCGTCGGCAGCGTAAAGGTAGTCCTTACTGCGTTCTTCCTGCGGCATTTCCGCGTAGGGCACTTCTCCGTTGAAGAGGGCGTTGAGTTCCAGCCGCAGGCGGCTCTTGGAATACTTCAGGCGGGTGATGCCAAACCAGGGCGCAGCGTGCCGCAGCGGGCTGGTGGTACCGTCGTCCACCTCTTCTTCTCCATTCTGGTAGTTGAAACGGGCGGAGAAGCCGAATCCGGCGGGCAGCTTGGCCTCCAGGCCGGCCTGAATACCCCATACGGTGGCGCGGGCGGCGTTCTGAATGGCCTGCACCTGGCTGAGCTCGCCGTCGTAGACGATGCTGTCCTGCCCGTTGAGGGTGAAGCTGCGGCGCACCAGGGCGTTGTCCAGGATGGTGTAAAACCCGGTGAGGTCTACCTTGAGCACGCCGTCAAACACCCGCGCCAGGCCCACTTCGGCATTATAGGCGTACTCGGCGTCCAGCCCGGGGTTGGGCACGACTACCGAGCCCGGCTCCGAGTCGAAAACCTTGCCCACGTCATCCACGTTGGGCGCCCGGAATCCGGTAGACAGGTTGGCGCTCAGCTGCCACGCTTCCGTGGGGTTGTACACCAGCCCCAGGCTGCCGGTCAGGGCGCCGTCCGTGAGGTTGGCGGTAGTGAAGGGGAAGGGGTAGAAAGTGGTGTCGAATTCGGCGTCCAGCCCGAAAAGGCTGTGGCGGGCGCCGGCCTGCAGCAGCAGCCGTTCTGTAGCCTGGAACTGATAGGTAAGGTAGGCGGCGTACGACTCCCAGGTGGATTGCGGGTAGCGGGCCGGCCCGGGCTCGGTTTCGCCGGTGCGGATATCTTCGTTCGTCCCGCTGGAATTCACATCGTTGAAGACGGCCTCCAGCCCGTAGAGCAACTGATGGCGGCTGCCCAGGCTCTTGCTGAATTCGAAATTGGCGGAGTAGGCGTTCACCTTTTCCCCCCGGCGGCGCCGCTCCACGTCGTTGAAGTCGCGGTCGATCCGGCTTTCTTCGAAGAACTGATGGGCCAGGTTGATGTGCAACTGGTCGTAGATGCTCAATCCCGCCTTGTGGCTGATGTTCAGGTGGTTCATCATCCACACCTGGGGGCCGTAGTACCATTCGGCGCTGCGGGGCAGGCCGTTGCGGTAGCGCAGCAGGCGGTCGTAGCGGCCGTAGTCGGTGGTGGCCGAATAGTGAAAGGCATAGGTGAGTTCCCAATCCTCGTTCGGCCGGAAATGCACCTTCTGCATCAGGTTGGTTTGAGCGTAACCCGAAGGCTTTTGCACCAGCGGATCGTCATTTTTCAATACGCGGTCTTCCCCTTCGATGCGCTGCACGTACTCCGGCCGCAGGTAGTCGTCCGGGCCGTGGCTGCCCATGCGCAGGTCGCCGTAACGGTTATGGGAAACGCTGGACACCAGCGCCCACTTTTTCCAGCCGATATTGACGTCGGCATGGCCGGAGAATTCCTCATTGGCCGTGGCGTAGCGGGCGGCGGCGCCGCCTTTGACAAACGTTTCTTCTCCCACCGCCAGGTGCGGCTTCAGCGTGTAGAAGCTCATCACCCCACCGATGGCGTCGCTGCCGTAGATGACCGAGCCCGGGCCGAACAGCACCTCGGTGCGTTCGGTGGCGAACGGGTCGAGAGAAATGACATTCTGCAGGTTGCCGCTGCGGAAGATGGCCGTATTCATACGCACCCCGTCAACGGCGATGAGCAGGCGGTTGGTGGCAAAGCCGCGGATCATGGGGCTGCCGCCTCCCTGCTGGCTTTTCTGTATGAACACCTGGCCCGAGCTGCCGAGCAGGTCGGCCGCCGTCTGCGGGTTCTGCAGGGCAATCTCCCGGGCGGAGATGGTGGTCACCCGCGCGGGCGTCTGCCGGGCGCCCTGCTCCCATTTGGTGGCCGAAACGACCACCTCGTCCAGGGAAATACTGGAAGGGCTGAGGAAGAGATCGAAACCGGCTTTCTCCAGCTCGGTATAGCTCAGCGCCCTGGTTTCGTAACCGATGAGGCGAACCTCGATCGTTGCGGCGCCGGCAAAGGCCGAAACGTCGGCCTGCCCGCGAACATTGGTGGTGGCGAAGGCCTCGGGTTCCGGGCTGTAGAGGGTAGCGAATTCCAGGGGCTCCCGGCTTTCTTCGCCTCTGACGGTAATAGTTTGTGTTGTGCCTGTGTGATAAATGGCCAGTATGATCAGTAGCAGGAGTATTTTCTTCATATTGGAAGTTTAAATTCCTCGTGCGGCGATCCTCCGGATCGCCCCGCATCATGTGATAAATGATATGGTGCGTGCGATCAGGATGATCGCCGCACGAACAAATACCAAAGGCCCGCCTCCGCCGGGAGACAGGCAAAAAAAGAGTGTTTAATTACGAACTTAAACTTCCGGAGGGGGAACCGGCGGCGGCCCGGAAGGCAGCCCGGTAGGTGAAGCGTAGAAGTGCCGGGGAGCGGCTCTTCCCCACAAGAGGGGCGCCAGCGAGGGCTTTTCTACACAAAAGAGGGATTGGAAAAAGGTGATCAGCCGCAGCGTATTGTCTGCGGTGGCGGGATCGCTTTTCATCGGGCTGGCCAGCAGGCGCTTCAGCTCTTGTTTCAGGCGGCTCTCGGCATGGTCCCGGTAACAGAGATAGCGGATGCTGTCATCCTCGACGGCGACATCCACCACGTCGTACATCTGCCCCCGGTACTCGAATTCGCGTTCCTCTTCCCATTCCAGCAGCACCCCGGCATCTGCCCGGGAGAACTTCAGCTCCGTCAGCTCCGAGGCGTCCATACCGGCCAGCAGTTGGGCTTTCACCGCTTCCTTCACCTGATGTTTCTGCCAGGCAAAGAACAGATAGGCCAGCGCTGTGGGGAAGAGCAGGATGAGCAGAAGAAGGGATATGTGGATGTGCTTTCGCAAAGGCAGCCGAATGATTTTATGAACAATGCGAAGATAATAAAGAAACGGGGCAATTGTAGTTTTGAGGAGAGCCCGCGACTGGCGATCCTGAAAATTGCCGGAGCGTTTGAGCTGTTTTTTACGGCCGGCCGTATAAAATAGCTTGAATTTTTACGGTTAACCGCAAAAAACGGCTCAGGCCGGCAGCGCCTCTCCCAGGCGGATAACTGTATACTGCTCCAGCCCGTAGTACGCCGCCACCTTTTCCACCAGTTCATTGCGCACCACCAGGAGCAACTTACCTGGCGCTTCTCCTGTCATGAATTTCCGGACCGCTTCCCCGGCGGCCGGCTCCAGCCCTTTTCCCTGGAGTTCCAGCTTGCCGACCTCGTCGATGATTACCCACCTGCAGCCCCTTTCGCTGTCCTCCAAAAGAGTTTGCCGCGCCAGGGCGAAGGCGGAGGCATCGAAGAAGAACCTGCCGATGGCCACCGTCTCGCCGGGGGCTGCTTTTTTCGCCGCTGTTTCGGTGAGTTGGAAGTCGTGCAATTGGCGGCTCCGGAGAAAATACAGGCGCCGCCGGCCGTCGATATCGGGGGCGAGGAAGCCGCCTATATTTCCCTTGCCCTTTACCCACTCCATCAGGGCGGTGGTCTTGCCGGCATTGACCGGCGCGGTAAATACGATAATATTAGGCGTCCTATCATCAGGTTTCCCACTGGAATACAGCAGGGCATAGGTAATGAGGCGCACGGCCAGTTCCTTCCAGCGGCGCCATCCTTTCTTCCGCCGCGTTTCGATCCAGGCAGCCCGGGCAAGGTATCGAAAAACGGGCAGCAGCCCGAGGGCGGCGTCCACCTCCTCGCGGTAGTCGGAGGCTTTCTTTTTCAGGAAGCGCTGTAAGAGGCCCATCAGCAGGGGCGCCGCCAGAAAATACCAGGCGGCGAGGATGCCTGCCACCCGAACCAGCAGCCACAAGGGCGCCAGGGCCTCCCGTGCGCCCGGCGCCAGCAGGTAGATTACCAGCAGGGCCAGCAGGATGGCCGTAATCCACCGCATCATAGGCCGCCGCCAGAAAGGCCGGCGGGCGGTTTTCTTTGCTCCTTCCGTAGTCAGGGGCTGTACGGCCGGCAGGGTGAGCCTTTGGGCGGCAGCCTTTACCTCCGCCGGCAGCCGGCCGGCCAGCCAGCCGATGAACAGCCCGCCGGCCAGATACAGGCCAACATACAGCCCGATGAGCCAAAGGCTGCCCTGAGCTCCCGCTCCCCCGGGCAGCAGGCCGAACTTCTGCAGCACATAATCGACAAAAGCATCGATCGATTCCCAGAGCGGCATACCGAAGAGCACCGTCAGGACGAGCAGCTTCTGCAGGGCGGACTCCAGCAGCCCCAGCGCGCCCAGCAGCAGGGCCGCCAGCCGGAACGACGGCAGCCGGCTGAAAAGCAGGGCGCCCAGCAACCCCTGAAACCCGACGGCCAGGTAGGCCGTCGGTGGCGAATGGGGGCTCACCGCCGCCTTGATGATAAGCACCAGCACCAACGCCCGCAGAATAGCAGGCCCCGGCCTTTTCGCCACATGAGCGATCATGGCAATAAGCAGTACAGCTGCCCCGCCGACAAAGATGCCGGTAAAGGGGGTGCGGAGCAGATGCATCAGCCCGCCCAGGCCGGCCTCGCTGAGCGCCCAGAGGGCCGTCAGGCGGATGAGGGCGGGGCGTTCGTTCTCAAAAATGGTGGCTTCTGCTGATTTCAAGGTTCGTTAAACTTGATGTATTTATAGATTCAACGGTTTATCCCTCCCTGAGTTGTTTTATCTGGCTTTCGTAAAAGGTTATTGTGCTTTCCAGATACCTTTTTATCACCTGGAGTTCCTGCTCCGAAAAACCGTCGTACAATCGGCCCAGCCCCTGCTGCATATGCCGAAAGGCAGGGCTGATGCGTTCCCGCGCCGCTTTCTCATCCAGCACTACCAGCACCTTCCTGCGGTCGGCCGGGTCCCGCTCCCGGCGCACAAGGCCGGCCTTTTCCAGCCGGTCGATCACCCCCGTTACAGCGCCGGTGGTCAGGCCGGTGTGCTCCGCCATTTCGCCGGCCGTCATGGAGCCGTTCCGAAAGAGAACATCTACATACTTATGGTCGGCCCCGGACAGGCCCGCCTTCTCCGCTACCGCCTGGTGAAAAACTACTGTGGCGGTCGACATCTCCCTGCCCAACCTGTTGATCTCCCCGATCAAACGATCTTTTGGCAATACCTGCGGGTAGGATTATTCGTACTGGTAAACCTGGGCCTGGCGGCCCTTCTCCGAACCAATTCCCACTGACCTCAAAACCAAACAACCATGAATGCAATAATAATCGGGGCCGGCATCGCCGGCCCGGCTATGGCCATTGCCCTGAAGCGCCTCGGAATGGGCGTCACCCTCTATGAGGCGCGCGAAGAAAATGAAATGGGAGGGGGCGTCTTCCTTGGCCTTACTCCCAACGGGCTCAATGTGCTGAAAGAGTTCATCGACATCGATCAGCTGAAAGGCGATTACACGGCCGGAACGATGGAGTTCTACAACGCCCGTAACAAATGTATCGGCCGGTTTGACACCCGGGATCAGGCCCGGAAATACGGAGCGGAAACCATTCAGGTGAAGCGGGCCAGGGTCAGCGAGCTGCTGCGGCAAGCGGCAGCCCGGCAGGGCATCGGCATCCGCTACGGCCACCGCCTCAACTGCCTGACAGAACGGGCCGGCGGGGTGGAAGCCTCTTTTGATAATGGACATTCGCATGCCGCTGCCTTCCTCATCGCCTGCGACGGTATCCATTCCGCCTGCCGGGCCGCCCTGTTTCCCGATGCGCCGGGGCCCGTTTACACCCAACAATTGTCAACCGGGGCAATGATGCGCATGAGCGGTTCACCCCCCGGGTTCGGCGCCATTAAAATGGTGTTCGGGGAGCGGGCATTCTTTGCCTATGCCGCCTCCAACCACAACCCCCTCGCCACTTTTTTCCGGGACCTGATGCTCCGGCATTTCATCCGGTTCGAGAAAAGGAAAATGGACTGGGTTTACCGCTACAGGCCGGGTAGCATTGCGTTATAGCACAGGCGCCTTATTTTTAAGATTTTAATGTCACTCATATTGACATTAAATAAATTAATGCCTATATTTGTGACATGAAATCCACGGATAATACCCGCTCCTACAACAATAAAACCCGCGCCCGTGCCGCCGCCCGGACCGGGCAGCGCGTTCTGGACGCCACAGTGGCCCTCTGGAGGGAGTTGCCCATCCATGAGATCACCCTCGATGCCGTGGCCGAACGCGCCGGAGTGGCGGTGCGCACAGTGCTCAGGAAGTACGGCTCCAAAGAAGGCCTGTTCGAGGCCTGCATCGAGCAGGACGCCGCCAAAATGATGGCAAAGCGCGATCAGGCGCCCGTGGGAGACGTGCCGGCTGCCCTGCGCATCCTGCTGGCCGATTACGAAACCTACGGCGACGCCAATATCCGCACGCTCGCCATGGAAGAGGAACTGGCGGCGGCGCGAAAAATACTGGAGGCCGGGCGGCGTTACCACCGGCAGTGGTGCGCCCGGGTCTTC
>JAGFJE010000750.1 GCA_024103175.1 Phaeodactylibacter sp. | reverse complement strand
ATTGGACGTTTAACAGCGACGTTGACCTGGGTGAAATGCTATTTAACTGCGGTATGTCTTTGGAGAACTATGACAACACCCTCATTAGCTGGAACAGTAACCCACTTACTCCAGTTGGACGTGAAATCGGGGCCTCCTATGTAAAATATTGCATCGGCATTGACGCTCGTACTGAACTCGAAGATCTCAAAGGCTGGACTTTCACCGGCGATGAACATGATTGCAGTGGTTTTATGATTGGGAGTACACTGAACGGCGATTGGGATTCACCAGATACCTGGTCGAACGACTGGGTGCCCAACTCCACCAACGAAGTGGCCATCCAGGGAGGTTCTACCATTACATTAAACGGTTCTGCTACCGCCAACGGATTGACCATCGGGCCGGCTTCCACGCTGTCCCTTGAAGGCAATGCCACGCTGACGCTCAGCGCACCCGCCACCAACAACGGCACCTTGCAGGGGATCGGTACCATAGAAGGAAGTATGTTTACCAACACATCGGATGGCACGATCGTGCCCGGCGCCTCGCCGGGTTGCCTGAACTTCGCCAATGGGCTTACCAATGACGGCGCCGTAATCATAGAAGTAAACGGAACAACCGCCTGCTCCGGCTACGACCGGATCACGGTCACCGGTACGGCGATCCTGGGCGGCGCGCTCGCGCTCAGCATCAACGGCAACTACACACCCGCCAACGGGGATGTGATCACCTTTATCGACGCCACCAGTATTTCGGGAACGTTCACCACCGTCAACCCGCCCCTTCCTGTCGGCTGGTCACTGGAATACAACACCCCCAGCACCGGGAAAGTATCGCTTCAGTACTCCGCCCCATTACCGGTGGAACTGATCAATTTTGAAGTGAGAAAGCAAAGCGGCAATGCCGCCTATCTTACCTGGCGTACCGCAACTGAGGACAACAACCAAGGCTTCCAGATCGAACGCAGCGCTGACGGCAGGGACTGGCAAACCCTCGGCTTTGTACCCGGCCACGGCACGACCCAGGAACCGCAATCCTACACCTACACCGACGAGCGCCCCTTACCCGGCACCAACTACTACCGCCTCCAACAGGTAGATTTCGACGGGCAGTACGAATACAGCGAAGTGCGCTCCGTCTATATACCGGGCGATGAAACCGGGTTCTCGTTGTTCCCGAACCCCGCTGCGGGGGAGGTTTTCCTGCAATGGCGCCGGGCATCGGAGGAGGGAGTCTCCGTCCGGCTATACAATTCGCTCGGAGCGCCTGTTTGGCTGCAAACCTTTATTTCAAACCCCAATGAGAACAGCCGTATGGACCTGCAGGGCCTGCCGGCAGGGATTTATCTGATCGTGGTAGAACAAGGCGGCAAGGCAGCAATGGCCGAGCGGCTGATCATCCGGTAAGGCGCTCATATTCAGCAACAGCCGGGCCCATCAAAAAATAAAATTCGTATTGATCCCATAACTCCCCAGAAAATAATTGCTGATCAGCCAGATGAGCGACAGCAGCAAAAAGACGACGGGCGGCAGGATGGACACGCCCCCTTTGTTTCGAAGCGCCTCTTTTTGTGCTTCCGGCGCTACGTCATTGAGGATCTTTTCCACGCGGCGTTTGCAATGCAGCAGGTACAGGCGGTTGGCCGACAGGCCCAGGATCAGGTGCAGGAAAAGCACCCGGGTAATGAAGAAAACATTCTCGTACAGCCAGTAGCCGATCCCCGTCCAGCGGAGCAGGCCGAGGGCCAGGAAGCAGGCCACGTAGAGGGCGGTTTCGCGAAACATCTGCCGGTACAGCAGCCAGAGGGGCCCCAGCGCCAGGGCCCAGAAATGGAAGCCCAGGGTGCGCTCGTCCTCCAGGCGGGCCCATTGCCCGAGGTAGTACTCTTTCCCCGGGCCGATGTACTCCGCCAGGCTGGCCTCTTCGAGGGTTGGCTCTGAATCCGGTAGGTCTAGTATGTTTTTCATGGTCAAAAAATAACCGGTGGCCGGGACGGTAAGGTTCCGGCGCGGGGCAGAATTACGCAATTTTTTGAATCTTTCCCTGCATTGTGCAGTATATTCATCTAAAAAAAACGAAATTTATAGCTGGTCCAACAAAACTTCTGCGGAACGAACTCCATGTCCCAACAAGCCGAAATACTGATCCTGGGCATTGCCAATACACCCGCCGGTTATCTCGACCAACTGCAGGCTGAGGTGGAGGGCATCCGTACGGCCCTTACCAAGGCGCGGCAGCAGAACCTTTATGAGCCCCGGGAGCTGAACCAGTTCACCCTGGAAAAGATGTTCAGCGAGTTCAACGACCTGAACCAGTCGCGCCGGATCAGCATGATCCACTATACGGGCCATTCCCTGGCCGAAGGCCTGATCCTGCGGGAAGGGGGGGAAGACAAACTGCTCCACGCCGATAAGCTGCGCATTTTGCTGCAGGGCCGGAACAACCTGAGGTTCGTCTTCCTGAACAGCTGCTATTCCGAGGCCATCGCCGAACAGTTGGTGGATGCCGGCGTGCCGGTGGTCATCGGCACCGACAGCGGCGTGCAGGATACGGCGGCCCGTAAGGTTGCCGTGAAGTTCTATGAGATCCTCGGCGGAGGCAGCAAGACGATCAAGCAGGCATTCGAGCTCACTCAATTGTATTTTGAACACCATAAGGAAGATGATGATTCGCCGTTCCGGGGCTTTGCGCTGGGGAGCGGCTACCCCTGGCATTTGTTTTACCGGGAGGAGAAAGCGGTAGAATGGCGGCTGGTTCCGGAGAGCGTGGTGGGCCAGTTGGAGCGTTCTGAAAACCTTCGAAAGCTGCTCATCGTCCGCGAGGATAGCGATGAGGCGGAGCATTTCAGCCAGGCGTTGCGGGTGGCCCTTGCGGGGGCCGGCAACCTCATGGCCTACGACATCTGGCAGGCCCATGAAGAAGGGGATCCGGCCAGGCGGTCCTACGCCCTCGAGCAGGCCCAGGCCGTCGCCTACCTGGCCACTCCCGGTTTGCAGGGCAGCCTCGAGGGGCAGCTGGCCTGGGCAAAACCTGTGTTGAATGCAGCGATCCCGCATTTTATCATTGCCGGCTCCGGCCATGTGGCCAGCGCCCGGCAGTATCTGCAGCGGGAGAATATGGTGGCTGCCCGGAACCCCCAGGTCGTGCTTTCCGAGTTTATGACCCTGGAACAACTGAAAAAGGCAAGCGACCTGGATACGATCTATCGCGAGCTCTTTTTACAGAAACTGATGGAACTGGCCGGGGTAGGGGAGGACAAGGCGCAACTGTTGTCCGCTTTTGACGCCCTCAACTTCGTGGAGCAAAAGCAGGCCTTCGATTTTGACGACCAGCAGAAGAAGGCCAACTTTGTCCTCCTTGAGGGAACTCCCGAGTGCGGGTACGAGTTGCTGATCCGCAAAATACTGGCCTACAATGGCCTGCACTCCGGCGGGCATAACAAACCGGTGCACATCAATGTCAGAAAACTGGTGCCCAGCGGTTTCAATGAACAATACCTTTGGGCGTTGCTGAATCAGAACCTGGTGGGTACCATGAATTTCAATCCGAACCGGGAAGAGGTTTGCCGCACGATCGCCCAGCGCCTCCGGCAGGAAGACCTTGTCGTCATTCTCAACGAAGTGGAGGAAGTGGCGCTGCCGGAACTCAAAAC
>JAGFJE010000218.1 GCA_024103175.1 Phaeodactylibacter sp. | reverse complement strand
TCCGATTTCCGACTTTGTCCAACGCTAGACTGGTGGCCTCACCCGTTAATTCGTGCCGCTTTCACTATCCAACCCTGTTTTCCGCCCTTACCTCCCCGTCAAAAACGGATTGTGCATCCGCTCATACCCGATATTCGTATCCGGCCCGTGGCCGGAATACACTGCCACATCGTCTCCGAGGGGGAACAGCTTTTGGGTGATGCTATTGATCAGGGTGCGGAAGTCGCCGCCCGGGAGGTCGGTGCGGCCGATGCTGCCGTAGAAGAGCACGTCGCCGGCGATGAGGAAGCGGCCTTCCTCGCAGAAAAAGGAGAGGCTGGCCGGGGAATGGCCGGGGGTCAGGATGGCCCGGAGCATCGTTTGGCCGAATTCGACAATGTCTTCCTCTTCAATAAATTTCTCCGGCTCGGGAGAAAGAGGGCCGGTATCGGGCATGCCGAAGAACAGGGCCGATTGGGGGGCGGCTTTCAGCAGGGGGAGCTCTCCGCGGTGGATCTCCAGCCCCAGGCCGTAGTGCTCAGCGACAAACAGGTTGCCGAATACGTGGTCAATATGGCAGTGCGTATTGATGAGCCGCACTGGCCGCAATCCTTTTCGGTCGATTTCCTTCACCAGGTGTTGTTTCTCCTCCGTTGTGTAGCATCCCGGGTCGAAAATGACGCACTCACCGCTTTCGTCGTAGACGATGTAGGTGTTTTCCTGAAAAGGATTAAAGGTCAACTTTAAGACTTGCGCCATTTTTTATTTGCAAGGTACGGACATTTCGAGGCTTTTCGCAAAATTACGCCTTCAGGGTATGGTGCAGCTGTCACAAAAATGATATATTGAACAATCAAGTAACGAAAAGACAGGATTTTGCGTTAGATTATATGTTTTTTAGAATAAAGTGTACAGCTGCTAAACTACGCAGTACTTTTTTCTGTCTTTCATAAAGAATAATCGTAGTACGCCGGATATGCAGAAACTGATCTACATTCTTCTTTTTTTCTTCCCCGTCCTGGCCCTGTCAGGCCAGGGAGCCACTCAGGTTGAATTTGGCAAGAACCGTGTCCAGTACCACCGGGACTTTGCGGAGTGGTCACAATATGAAAGCGACAACTTCATCACCTACTGGTACGGAGAAGGGCGCTATGTGGGCCAGGCTGTGGTACAACTGGCGGAATACGATTTCAAAGACATTCAGAACGTCCTGGAGCACCGCATCAATGAAAAGATACAGATCATTGTATACACCGACCTGACCGACCTCAAGCAGAGCAATATCGGCAGTGAAGAAGCCTTTACGAACACCGGTGGGCAGACCAAGATCGTCGGCAATAAGGTCTTCGTTTATTTCAACGGCGACCACAACAACCTGCGCAAGCAGGTGCGCGAAGGCATCGCCTCCGTTTACCTCAACGCCATGCTCTTCGGCTCCAACCTGCAGGAGATCGTTCAGAATGCCGTGATGATGAACCTGCCGGATTGGTTCAAGGAAGGGCTGGTGTCTTACGTTGGGGAGCGCTGGAATACAAGCCTGGACAACCGGCTGAGGGACTACATTCTAAGTGAAGACTTCGAAGGCTTCGAGGCCCTTGCCGAAGCCGACCCTCAACTGGCGGGCCATTCCCTCTGGTATTTCATCGGCGAGAACTACGGCAAATCTACGGTTTCCAACCTGCTCTACCTCACCCGCATCAACCGCAGCATCGAAAGCGGCTTCCTGTATGTGCTGGGCAGCCCGTACGAAATGGTGGGCGACAGCTGGGCCGTATTTTACCGGAAGCGGTACGCGGCTGAGGCCGCCAGCCGCTATGTGCCCGCAGGGCAACCGCTGGAAATAAAGAATAAGCGCAACCTCCCCATAACCGAAGTAAAGCTGAGCCCCGACGGCACCAAGGTGGTTTATGTCACCAATGAGATCGGCAAATACCGCGTTTATCTTCAGCACGTCGTTACCGGCGAGCGGGAGGTGATCTTCAAGGGGGGCTTCCGCAATGCTTTCCAGGCCACCGACTACAATTACCCCCTGCTGGCCTGGAACCCCAACAACCAGCAGGTGGCCATCCTCTACGAACGGCGGGATGTCCCCAAACTCATGATCTACGACATCTACACCAAAAAAGGTACGGTGGAAGACCTGTCGACAGAATACCACCGGGTGTATAGTATGGATTACGTCAACCCCATTACCCTGGTCTTCTCGGCGGCTGTCCGGGGCATTTCGGACATCTTTCTGTATTATACCAATACCCGCCAGACCCAGCGCATCACAAACGATTTCTGGGATGACCTGGACCCCGCCTATGTGCAGGCCGGCAACCGCAAGGGCATCCTCTTCGCTTCCAACCGGCAGGACTCCCTGCTCGAACAGGAAAAACTGGATTCCATACTGCCCATCAATACTTACGATATTTTCTATTACGACCTGGAGTCCCGTTCCAAAGAGCTGGTCCGGGTGACTCATACGCCCTACGCCAATGAGCGGTCGCCGGCGGCGGTAGATACCACCTGGTTCTCTTATCTCAGTGACCGCAGCGGCGTCTACAACCGGGAGATGGGCTATCTGGAAGAATACATCCACCACTATGACCAGGTCATCATTCTGGAGGATGAGACCGAGATCCGCCTGCATATTGACTCTACGCTCGAAGAGCTGGATACGGCCCTGATCGACACCATCCTCATTGAGCCGGTCATCAAGGAGCGGGCGGTAACTCATGTCAATTCCAACTACGACAGAAACATCCTGCTTCAAAGCACGGCTCCCAAAGTGGACAGGGTGGCCGAACTGATCTACCGCAACGGCCGGCATCAGGTTTATGTGCGAAAGATGTACCCGGATTCTACCGTTACCCTTTCGGGTACCCGCTATCACGATAAACGCGCCGTGGAGGCCGAAAAAGCCATATTGATCGACCCTTCCAAAGCAGGCGAGCCGGAAACTACGGTTCTGGGTGAAGTGGAGCAAGTGACAGCTGATGAGATCCGGGTAGAGCCCGCCAGGCAGGACACCGGCAAGGTAGATATTGACAACTACCTGTTCCAGAGTGAGTTCGATGATGAAGAGGCGCCGCCTACCGTCATTATCGTGGAAGAGGAAAAAGAAGAGGGGGAGGAAAAGGTCAAGATCGTTACCGGAACCAGGAATATTGCCGCGCTGATCGGAAGGCAGGAGGACAAAGGGGTCTATGAGTTCCGGCCGGGCGCCATCACTCCGTACCGATTGCAGTTCCGCACGGATTACGTGACCACTCAGCTGGACAACAGCCTGCTTTTCGACGGCCTGAACAGCTTTGCCGCCAACCCGGATGAGTTCAACTACCCGCCTCCGGGCATTCTGCTGAAAGGCAATTTTAAAGACCTGTTCGAGGATTACGAATTCGAGGGCGGGGTGCGCATCCCCACCACCTTCAACGGCAGTGAGTACTTCCTCGTATTTAAAGACAAGAAAAGGCGCCTGGATAAGCAGTTTGCCGTATACCGCCGCAACCAGCGCTTCTCCGGCGAGAGCCAGACGTTCGTGCCCAACCGGCGAGAGGTGAACGTCGTGCTCGGCCAGGCGGGCATCCGCTATCCGCTTGATATTTTCCGCAGCCTGCGGGCCACCGGCACACTGCGCCGCGACCGAATCACCCAGCTGGCCACCGACTTGCCTACATTCAATACCCCCAGCCGGACGGAAGAGCGCATCGGCGTGAAACTGGAATACGTCTTTGACAACACCCTGGATGTGGCCCTTAACATTAAGAACGGCACCCGGTACAAAGCCTTCGCCGAGGTGGTCAAGCGGTTTGACCTGAATATTGACGACGGCGTGTCGCTCAGCTTCAACGAAGGGTTCATGACCATCCTGGGCTTCGATGCCCGCCATTACCAGCGCATGCTCAAGCATTCGGTCTTCGCCATCCGCATGGCGGGCGCGACCTCCTTTGGCTCGGAGAAGATCCTGTACTATTTGGGCGGTGTGGACAACTGGCTGTTCACCAGCTTTAACCAGGAGATACCCAGCCCGCAGAGCCCCGAGTTCGCCTATCAGACCATCGCTACCAATATGCGGGGCTTCGACCTCAATATACGCAACGGTAACTCCTACCTACTGATGAATGCCGAGGCGCGCATCCCCATCTTCAAATATTTTTCGAAGCGCATCCGTTCGCCCTTCTTCCGCAATTTCCAGCTGGTGGGCTTCTTCGACCTGGGAACAGCCTGGGAAGGCCGCGACCCCTTCAGTACGGATAACCCCCTGAATACCTCCATCATCAACAACGGCGAACTGATCACGGTGAAGGTCAATTACTTCCGCGACCCGGTCGTTGCCGGCTATGGGATCGGCGCCCGGGCGGTGCTCTTCGGCTACCTCGTCCGGGTTGATTACGCCTGGGGAGTAGAAACGAGAAGGGT
>JAGFJE010000163.1 GCA_024103175.1 Phaeodactylibacter sp. | reverse complement strand
CTTCCAACATCGGTTCGGAGCACCTGGTGGGCCTGGCCGGCTCGGGCGCCACCGACGGGGTGGCCATGGCGCATTACGAGCTGCACGCCTGGTGCCTGCTGGTGCTGGGGTGGGTCATGGCGCCCTTCTACATGCGGTCTAAGGTTTTCACTATGCCTGAATTCCTGGAACGGCGCTTTTCGCCTACCGCCCGCGTGGTGTTGTCGCTCATTTCCCTGGTGGCCTATGTGCTGACCAAGGTGGCGGTGGGCATCTTCGCCGGCGGCATCGTCTTCGGCGTGCTGATGCCGGAGCTCACCTTCATGGGCCTGAACAGCTTCTGGATCGGCTCCATCCTGGTTATCATCCTGACCGGCATCTACACCATCCTGGGCGGGCTGAAGGCCGTTGCCTATACCGAGGCCCTGCAGACCGTCATCCTGATCCTGGGCTCCGTCCTGGTGACCTGGTACGGCCTGGATGCCCTGGGCGGGTGGGGCGAGCTGAGGCGCATCGCCGGCTCGGATATGTTCAACCTGTGGAAGCCGCTCGTGCCGGCAGGCATGGAAGGCACCTGGGCGCCGGTGAAGGCAGAGGCGGAGATGGCCTGGTATTTCAACGACAACTACCCCTGGCTGGGCATGTTGCTGTGCGCCCCCATTATCGGCCTGTGGTACTGGACCACCGACCAGTACATCGTGCAGCGGACGCTGGGCGCGGCCAACCTCAAGGAGGCCCGCCGGGGCACCATCGCGGCGGCCTTTATGAAGCTGCTGCCGGTATTTATCTTCATTATCCCCGGTATGATCTGCTTTGCTCTGGCGGCCAGTGGCAAGATGCCCTCCATTAGCGCCGAACTGCTGGACAGCGAGGGTAAGGTCGTCAACGCCAATGCCCAGCAGGCCTTTCCCCTGCTGGTCGCCACCATTCTGCCCACCGGCATCCGGGGGCTGGTGGTCGCCGGGCTGCTGGCCGCGCTGATGAGTTCCCTGGCGGGGGTGTTCAACGCCTCCTCCACCCTGTTCACCATGGACTTCTACTCCAAGTTCCGCCCCCAGGCCTCCGAAGCCAGCCTGGTGCGCATCGGGCGCATCGCCACCGCCGTTATGGTGGTGATCGGCCTGCTGTGGATTCCGGTCATTCAGGGCAGCCGCGGGCTGTACGACTACCTGCAGAGCGTGCAGGGCTACCTGGCGCCGCCCATCTTCGTGGTCTTCTTCTTCGGGGTGTTCATGAAGCGGCTGAACGCCAAAGGATGCCTGGCCGCCCTCGGCATCGGCTTCGCCATGGGCCTGTTCCGCCTGGCCATCGATACGCCCGTGGCCCTGATGGAGGGCTTCGCCTACGAGGAGGGCTCCTTCTTCTGGGTGATCAACAACATATTCTTCCAGTACTACAGCCTGCTTATCTTTATCGTATGCGCCATCGTGATGGTGGCGGTCAGCTACGCCACCCAGGCGCCGGCCTACGAGAAGATCAGCGGCCTGACCTTCGCCACCATGACCGCCGAGCACAAGGCCGAAAACCGCGCCAGCTACACCAAAGGCGACGTGTTCTGGTCGGCCGTGGTCATCGTGCTTATCATTATGGCCTATCTGTACTTCACGGGGTGACCTGCGGGGCCAGGCGGTGCAAAATGCTCCCTGCATTTTTTTTTAAAACGGGGCATTTTGTACGGCCTGGCCGTTTACCGGCCTGCGAATAGGTGGGCGTTGATCGCCGCTGTGGCTTTATCCCAGTTCGTTGGCCCCATCGACCGTTCATCCACGATCAGGTGGTGATAACCGGCCGCTCCCTTCGGATCCAGTTCCAGGATACGGTAGTTATCCAACCCGAACCGGGCTATGTACTTTTTCAGTTTAGATAAGCTGATGAGTTCATCCCTGGGGTCAATTATTACCAAAGTAGGGATATTGAGGCGCCGGAACCGGCCTTTGCGGACCGCTTTCTGCTGCCGAAACAAAGCTTTGTAAGCCCGTATTGAAGTTCCCCTGTTGGCGCGGTAGGCTTCCGGCGTCTTGCTGGGCAGCAGCCAGTGCTCAGGAAGAAAAAAGGCAGCCTTCAACAGGTAGGACCGGCTCCGCAGAGCAAGGGCCGGGGCCAGTAAAACCTGCTTGTCAAACCGCACCTCCCCCCCGCTGCTGGACATCGCATGCTGGGCCACCAGCGCCCCGAGGGAGAACCCGAGGAAATAAAGCGGGACACCCACTTCCTGTGACCGGGCCAGCGCTTTATCATAGGCCTCTTCGAATGCTTTTCCCCAGCCGCCCCTGGCTACCCGTCTAAGGTTGGACACTATTGATAGCCAAAGGGTTGCGCAAAGCCTAAAGCCATTCCGACTTTTTACCCGGCTGAGGCACGAGGACGGGCCGATTTCCGACCCGTCTTCGCTGTCGCTCTTCCGGGTAAACTTCCGACTTTTGTCCAACGCTAGACCGCTGGCCCCGCCCCTTTCCTCGTATTGGCTACTGAGCTGAACCAGGAAGGTTTCGGAGCCCTGCTGCCGGAGCCATTCAATGAGGGGTTCCATCGCTTCCGGCCGGGTATTCAGGCCAGGAGCCACTACCGTTACCGAGGAAGGCTGGGGGAAGGCTGTTTCCATATGCTGTTCTTTAACGGTATCCCCGCAGGCGTAGCCGGGCAAACGAGAAACATGGCCGGACAGCGGCAAATCCCACAGGCTGAAGGATACGATATATAGCTTGATATAAAGCATGTTTACCGGTCACCTTTTGCAAGGCAGAAAAGCGATATTTTCCAGCGCTTTCTGGAGATAGGCACGCGCCTCGCGCGCCCACTTCTCATCATCCCGGTACTGCTCCTCCAGCAGGTGGGCGGCCGACAACCGGGCTTTGACCAGGGCGTTGAGTGCGGTGTAGAAATAACGAAGGGCTTCCGGATACCTGTCGCCGGCAATCCGGGCGTACTCCCTCAGAAACCGCTCGCCGATCCAGCCCGCTCCCAGGATACTGCACTCCAGCGACAAAAGCGAAAGGTCATACACCGGGTCGAGGGTGCGCAGCTTTTTGCTGAACTCCAGGCAGTCGATGAACAGGGGCCGCGGCCGCAGGCAGACGTGTTCGGGCCGCAGGTCGCCATGCCCTTCTACGATCCGCTGCTCGCGGATGCGGGCTTCGAATAAGGCAGAACCCTCCGACCGGTATTGCTCCAGGCCCCCGGCCACCTCCCGGACGAGGGAGAGATCGATACCGAACTGCGCATCGGAGAGGATTTCCGCGCTCTCGCGGATCTTCTCTTCCAGGTATTTCCTGTGTTCCGGGTAACCGATCTTCACCGGCGAAGCTTCCGCATAGAATTCCGCCAGCCGGCGCGCGGCGCGGGCGGCTTCCTCCTCAGTAGCTGTACCCTCCTCAATGGACCGGCCCAGCATATTCTCCGCCGGTATCCGCTTCATCATCACCAGCCAGTCGACGGGCTCCCCTTTTCCATCCAGGTGCAGGCGCCCATCCTCACCGGCCGTGAGCGGGACGACGCCGAGATAGGCCTCCTCCGCCAGGCGGCGGTTCAGCCGCAGTTCTTCCCGGCAGTTCGCACGCCGGTTTTCAATGGTGGAATAATCGTAATATTCATCGCGGGATGGCTTTTTCATTTTATAGACATACTTGTCCCCCAGGAAAACCCAGGAGTGGTGGGTTTCCTTTACTTCGATGGTTTCCGGGTTGTCCGGATAGGCCGAAGGCTTCTTAAGATAGGCAACCTTTTTCTGTAGTGAAACGGACAAGGGATATCTGTGTTAAAATTTATCGTTGAGCATCACCTCCGGAAGGTTGTATTTCAGCAATTTGGCAAGTGGTTCTCCCGCCCAGATCCGGTGGATCGCCTCTCCGAAAAGCGGGGCGACATCCAGGACCTCCACCTTGTTCTCCCGGATGCCTTTTTCGAGCCGGAAAGGCGGAATGGTGTTGGTGATCAACACCTTATCCAGCATGTCTTCGGCGAGTACGGCATTGGCCTGTTCGGTAAAAGCGCCGTGGGTGGCGGCGGCGTAAACTTTCTTCGCACCGGCCTTTTTACAGGCCCCGGCGGCCCGTCCCAGGGTGGTTCCCGAGCTGATCAGGTCATCGATGATGATGACGGTTTTGCCTTCCACCTCTCCGTAAATGGTAGTGTCTCCGCTTACCTCACCCTCACTGCGTTCCTTTGTCATCGTGGCGAAGGGGATTTCCCGGCCCAGGGCTTCCCCCAGGGCCTCCCGGAAGCCCTCCGCCCGCTTGATGCCGCCGAGGTCGGGGGAGAGGACGACGATCGCCTCCTGCCCTACCCTGTCGGCGAAATAGCGGGCAAACAGATGCCGGGCTTCCAGGTGCTCCGTCTGTATCCGGTGGGCGTTCTGGTAGGCCTGCAGGTTGTGGACGTCGATGGTGAGGACCCTGTCCGCGCCCACGGCTTCCATCAGGGTGGCCACGTAGCGGGTGGTGACGGGGTCGCGCGGTTTCGTCTTGCGGTCCTTGCGGGCATAGCAGAGGTAAGGGGCGACGATGGTGACCTCCCCCGCCGCCGCGTCCTTCAGGGCGCCTATGAAGAACAGCAGCCGGTTGAGCTTGTCGTTGACGCTCATTCCCGGCTCGCCGTAGAGGGACTGAATGACAAAGACGTGTTTGTTGCGGACATTAACCAGGGGGCGGATCTTGTGTTCGCCGTCCCCGAAGTCCCTTTCCTCGTGTTCGCTCAACTCCATTTCCAGGGGCCGGGCGACGCCTTCCCCAAACTCCCGGCTGGAGTTCAGGGCAAATAATAAGATATCGTTCGCATCCATTTTTTTTGGTTTAGATGATTGCTATCCTTCGGAAAAGGCCGTAAATTTGGTGTCCGGCTCGTAAATGAAACGAAAAGCGGGGAAAGCTTGTTTTGACTTATGTTAGATTAGCACCTGGACACAAAAGAGTGAGGCCTGGAGCCCCGTTTAAGCCGCGATATTCAATCATTCAGTCATTCGCTAATTCAGTCCATGTGCCTGAACGCGGCAGTAGCTCAGTTGGTAGAGCATCAGCTTCCCAAGCTGTTCGTCTTGCAACTTGACATCTCTTAACTACTATAATTCAAGGATTTATAAATATAAATCTTTGAGTTATGCTCACCTTCAAGATCGTTCAACTTACTGCAAAAAATGATAGGCTCGTAGATGAGACCTATCCTATCAAGCTCCAAGCTACCCAAAGGATAGGTAGGGGCAAGTATCGCACCAATCGCAAATCCTTGAGGATGTCTGCCCTACTCCACCAGTGGGATGATAAAAAGGCTAGGGTCAAGAAAAACCATTTTCTTCATCAACAACTAAATGAAGAGCTTGATTACGTTGAAGAGTTTGCAAGGCATGTGCTTTTCAATGCCAAGCTACAAAGAGAAACCTTGTCACTAGATGAGTTTCTTGATAGAGTCGTTGATACAGGAGCGAAAGATGAGGTCACTGTTTATGACTTCTTCACAGAGAGGATGGAAGAAGTATCTGTTGGCAACAGAAAGTTTTACAAACACACAAGAGACATACTGCCACAATTTGCCGGTGATGGTCTTGTGTTCTCACAGATCACAGCAGACTTTTTGAGGGACTTTGAAAAGTGGTTGCGCGATCCTCCCAAAGACAGCCATAGAAGAGGATGTAATGATGGTGGTGTTGGTACACATATAAGGACCCTATCAGCACTGTATAACGAGGCAGAGGATAGAGAGTTATTTGCTCCTAGAAGAAACCCATTCAAGGGCAAGGGTAGAAAGTCCTACAACAAGAGCAAACTCAAACCAAAGATTGACCCAAACCCATTATCCCAAGAAGAGTGGAAACTTTGGGTATCGCACAAACCAACGAATGAAAAGCATAAGTTTTGGCATGACGTGTCACTATTCATGTACTATAATGTTGGTCAAAGATTTTCTGATGTCTGCCTCTTCAAGAGAGAATTTATAAAGGGCGATTGGGTAAATTTCTATATGAAGAAAACAGGGAAACAGATAAGTTACCCACTCCACCCCAAAGCCAAAGAGATTGCTGATATATATAATGGTGATGATTATCTTTTCCCAATCATGTCATCTTTCCATGAAACAGACCAACAAAAGCTTTGGCGAAGAGAAAAGAAAGCCAAGCAGTCGAACAAAGTCTGGAAGGAAATAGCAAAGGAGCTAGGTATACAAAGAAAGGTCACGTCTAAGACTTTCCGTTATACATTCGTCTACAATGCAAAGATGTCTGGAATAGACAAATCCATCATCAGTGACCTTATGAGGCACTATGACTCAAAGACACTACAACACTATGATGCAATCTTCCCGGATGAGATGTTGAAAGAAGCTATCGGAAGACTATAGTCTTTGTGTAAACAAAATTGTAAACTAAAAACTATCCATCATGGAAGCTACCACAGAAAAGAAGACACGTCGTACAACCACACGTAGAAAGAAAGAACCGCCGACCAAAGCAGAACTGGAAGCTCAAATAAAAGAGCTGGAAAAGAAGAAACGATTGATCGACCTGGACATCGAGAAGCTGAAAATCGAACTGGAATTTATGGAGGACAACGGTGCCGTTTAGTGGTGTTGCAGCAACCAATTGGTTGATTCGGGAGGCGTGTTTCACGACCGCCCATTTTTGTA
>JAGFJE010000124.1 GCA_024103175.1 Phaeodactylibacter sp. | reverse complement strand
CGGGCCGTTCGACGATGGAGGTGTCGTGCATCAGGGGTACGTTCCAGTATCCCGGCTTTCCATCCCGCGGCGCTACATAGTCCATATCGTTGGAGTAGGGGATGCCGTAGTAGCCGTCGAAGCCCTGGGTGGTGGGCAGGAAGGCGGGCAGGTGCCCCAGGTGCCATTTGCCGACGGCCATGGTGGCGTAGTCGCGTTGCTTCAGCACTTCGGCGATGGTTACTTCATCGGCGGGCAGCCCGGTTTTGGAGTTCGGGAAGAGCACCCGCCCGGGAATCATCCCCTGCACCATACCGGTGCGCACCGGATACCGGCCGGTAAGCAGTGCCGCCCGGCTGGGCGTACATACGGATGCCGCCGCGTAGAACTGCGTAAACCGCATGCCTTCTTCGGCCATCCGGTCCAGGTTGGGCGTGCGAAT
The DNA here is from genome assembly GCA_024103175.1 of Phaeodactylibacter sp. Lineage (GTDB taxonomy): Bacteria > Bacteroidota > Bacteroidia > Chitinophagales > Saprospiraceae > JACJXW01. Next base: position 3,299 of record JAGFJE010000124.1, on the reverse strand, counting down.
GGTGGGGTGGCCGTAGCAGGCCAGGTCTCCGTAGCCCAGGTCATCGGCGAAGATGATGACGAGGTTGGGGGGCGCGGGCGGTTGGGCGGCGCCGCCGAAGGCATTCAGGGCTAAGAGGAGAAGAATGGTAAATGCGGAGTGGAAACTGAAATAAACCATAGCGGGGATAGATGTTGGTTTTGGTTGAAAATAACGGTTCATTCTCGGGCGCCAATTTATTTCATCAGTCGCTACGCTCGTGTCCCATTGGCGCGCGAGTTTTCTGGAACAGCCTTCAAAGTCAGGGCGCGATAGGAAATCGCACCCCGACAAAGGCTGTGCTCCAGGTGACATCTTTCGCCGTATTCCGGACTTTAGCTGCTATCTCTGCAGTTCAATGGCGAAAGGTGTCATCTGGTGAGGTTGAGGCCTGAATACATACCTCCGTCATCTGCCGGCGTCTTCCGCACATTTCACCTTTCTTAGCCTGCCGATCAGGATGAACGCGGCACGAGGAGGAACCCGTCGATCCCTACCAGATACCCATTGGAGTACCCTGCCGAGCGCGCATCTTTGCCCAGCAGTTCGACCTCCAGTTCATTTGCGCCCTTCTTCAGCTCCACCCGGCCGAAGGAGATGGGACCGGAGGGTTCCACGTTCGGGCTGTAGCCGTCCACCAGGTCGCCCACAGGTTGGCCATTGAGGAGCAGGCGGACGATGCCGTAGTCCTGCGCCCGGGTGAAGAACCCGATGAGTTCATACGTTCCGGCTTCCGCCGCTTCCAGGGGGATACTCAGGCGGGCGCCGGGTTCGGCTTCCACCCACCACAGCTGGGCGCCGCCGCTCCATTCCCCTTTGAAACCTCCCATCTGTTGCACGCGCAGGCTGCCTTTGGTGGCGGTGGCAGGCTCCAGGAGGGCTTCCGCCTCGATAGAGGGGGCCGTGATGGCCGCGAACGGCATCAGCTGCTCCGGCAGGGGCGGGAAGGCGGCGTGGGGATGCGTCTGGTACCAGAAGGCAACGGAGGAGTATTCCACTCCCGGCGTATCGTTTGTTCCGCCATGCTCGATCTGAAAGCGGAAGCTTTCCCGGAAGGGGATGGGGTCTTCGATATGCCAGCGGTAGGTATTGATGCGCCCGCGCTCGTCGTCTTTGATGGTTACGCCGTGGTAGGGGGCGCTGTACTCTCCGGTAATGTAATACCAGCCCGAGGAGAAGTAGTCTTCCGTTCCGGTGCCGATGATTCCGGGTGTTTTTTCTCCGTCGACGAAGATCTGCTCGTCGCCCTCCAGGTAGGAATAGGCCCTGCCGCGCTCCGGCTGCATGGATAGGAGGGTGCCTACATAGTGGCCGCGGCCCCTTGTTTCCAGAATGGTAACGGGCTCGCCGGCCCGGGTCCGCTCCTGCCGGTACTGGGCGTGGAAGTAGAGAGACTCATCGGGCAACTGATCGTAAGTGCGGATGTCGATGTTGTAATAAAAGCTCTCAATCGGAATGGTTCCCGTATTCTCGACGGTGATGCGGGCGCTGCGGCGGAAGGGCATGGGCCAGTAGGCGTTGTAGCCGCCGCTCGTCATATTAAGCGGCAGGGAGATGTAGTCTTTCCATTCGCCGAAGCCCATCCCGAAGAAGTCGCCCACCGGCACTTCCACGGACGGTTCTTCCTCCTCGTCCCAGTAACAACGCACGATGAGGTGGCGCAGGATCTCGGCCTCCCCGCGCGGGGCGATGGTGATCCACCATCGGCGCACTACTCCCGCTCCTTCGTGATCGGCGAGCACGAGCGTTTCCCCGGGGGCGATGGGGCGGCGGTCATTATTGCCGCCCGTAGGGTCGTAGCTGGAGTAGTGGGCCAGGCCGCCCTCGCGGGCGAGGTGGAGGTCGCCGAGCGGGCCTAGCGACTGCGCCCGGGCCGGGCCGGATACAGACAAGAGGAACAGGGTGAAGAAAGTAGTGGCAAGCAGCGAGAGTAAAGGGTAACCGGCAATGTTTGTGTTTTTTTCAATAGCCATATCGGAGATGCAGGTTGAGGTTATGCCAATAGCGGCATACTTTCCAATTTAAGAATAATAATACAAATCTTTGGCACTCACAACGGCGCCTTCGTCCATTCCCCATCGACCAGCCGCCATATTTTCAGCGGGTTATCATCTCTCAGGGGCATCGGCAGAGCCGCCTGCGGAAAATCCTGATAGCAAACCGGCCGGGCGAATCGCCGGATGGCCGCCGTCCCCACCGATGTGGTTTGGGGCGCCGTGGTTGCCGGAAAAGGGCCGCCGTGCATCATGGCGGGGCAGACTTCCACTCCGGTAGGAAAGCCGTTGAAAATGATCCGGCCTACTTTTCGCTCCAGTATGCTGATCAGGCCGGCATATTCGGCCAGTTCTTCCTCCGTTCCGTGAATGGTGGCGGTGAGGTGGCCGTCCAGGCTTTCCGCCACTTTGAGCAGTTCGGCTTTGCTGCCGGCCGATACGTTCAGGGTAGAGGGGCCGAATACTTCTTCCGCGAGGGTTTTATCGCCCAGGAAGGTAGCGGCGCTGGTAGAGAAGACCATAGGGGGCACGCTGTTTTCCCCTTCCGTTCTGCTGCCGGAAGCGACGAGGCCCACGCCCTTAAAACTGCTCAGCTGTTCGATCCCGGCCAGGTAATTATTCCGGATGCCGGCGGCGAGCATGGCGCCGAGGGCAATAGCCTTCACTTGGCCGCCCAGGATTTGCAGAAAGTCTTGAGTATCCTCCTGCCCGCTTGTGACCACCAACCCGGGGTTGGTGCAAAACTGGCCCACCCCCAGGGTAAGGGAGCCGGCAAGGCCCTGGGCGATCTTTTCCTTCCTTTCCTTCAGGGCGCCCGGCAAGATGAAGACGGGATTGGAGCTGCCCATCTCCGCAAATACCGGAATGGGCGCCGGCCGCCGGTTGGCCGCGTCGAAAATCGCCTTCCCGCCCCGGAAAGAACCGGTAAATCCAATAGCGGTGATGCCGGGATGCCGGACGAGCGCCATCCCCACCTCGTTGGAGGCGCCCTGCACCAGAGAAAATACACCATCCGGCATGCCGGTTTTTTGGGCGGCGGCCAGAATGGCCCGGCCCACCAGTTCGGAAGTTCCCGGGTGTAGCGGATGCCCCTTTACCACCACCGGGCAGCCGGCCGCCAGGGCCGAGGCCGTATCCCCTCCGGCTACCGAAAAGGCCAGCGGGAAATTGCTCGCCCCGAAGATGCCGACAGGCCCCAGCGGGAGGTGCATCTGGCGGACGTCGGGTTTGGGAACCGGTTCCCTGTCGGGCTGGGCCGTATCGATGCGGACATCCGCCCACCAGCCT
>JAGFJE010000101.1 GCA_024103175.1 Phaeodactylibacter sp. | reverse complement strand
GGCCTCCAGCTCGTCATCGGCCATCAGGCCGGCCAGTTCCCTTTCCAGGCGCACCAGGGCCAGTTGTTCGGCTACCTGCTCGTCGGTGGCGATCCGGTTCTGCAACTCCTCGCGTTCCTTTTCCGGGAGCTTTCCGTCAAGGAACTCCTCCAGCTTATAATATAATGCTTCGTCTTTATCCATTGGCCAGGCTCTTGAGTAGTGACAGCAATCGCGGCTCCTCTTCCATCATTTCCCGAAGCTTCGTCATGCACCGGTAGCGGATCTTCCGCACCATTTCTTCCCCGGAAAGGTTGAGCCGATCCTTTATTTCCTCGCCGCTGTAATTCTGAAACCCCAGCAAAATGACTTCCCGGCAGCGGCCGCCGAGCAGGCCCAGCAGTTCTCTCAGCTGAGACCTGCGTTCTTTGGAAAGCAGCTCTACTTCCGGAGTATGCCGGTATTCTTCATCCAATGCCGGTTCGTCATCCGTCAGCGTGGTACGCTGGTAGAAACTCTTTTTCAGGCCGTCGAGCCAGCAGCGGATGCAGATGCCGACGAAGTAGGTATGCAGGCTGCTACGTCCCTGAAAACTGCCGCGCAGCAGGTGCCGGTGAAACACTTTGAACCCTTCCTGAAAGGCATCCTCGGCGTCGTGCTCCGTCCCGCCCTTGCTCAGTATCTTTTTCAGGACGGTGTTCCTGAGCTTGGGATCGGTGAAGAAGTACTTCATCGCTTCGTCCCGCTCTCCGGGGCTGCCCTGCATCATGGCTACGATCTGGGCGTCGGTGTACATGAATCGCTCTGTGAGGTTAGGGCTCAGAGAATAATAACTATTACTTTCTAAGCCCTTAGTGAAAGTAAATGGTGGTATGTGCCCATTGATGGGGCATATTTTTACAATATAGATGAAAAGGTTAATATTTCAAAGCCCGCTTGCGCCGGAGAATTATGGAGGGGTATATCCGGAAAACGAATATTAATATTTACTTTTACATATTACAATGTCATTTAAGCCCATTCCGATGCGATTTCTTTTCTGCTTGCTGCTGTGCAACGCTAGCCTGCTCACGGCCCAGAAGGGTAGTGAAGCTATTAACAACCTCCCATCCGATACCAGCCGCTTGAACGACATTCTTGTCCAGGCTCGGCAACTGGCGGATGAAGAAAACTTCGGCGCCGCCGCTGCGGAAATAGATACGCTGGAAAGCCGATGCACCGCGCTGGCGGAAAGGGCGGTGCTCGACACCTTTGCCATCCGGGTAGAAACACTGGGTAAGGAGTGGCTCTTAAAGGCCGGATACGGATTTGCGGAGCACTGCCTGCTGGCCGCCCGGCGGTTGTTTCAATTCCGGCAGGACACGCTGACCATCGGCGCCGACCGCGCCAACCACAACCTCGGCATTCTTTATTATTATCAGGGCGACCGGGAAAAAACGATCCAATACTTTCAACAATCGCTGGCAGGAAAAAGAAAACTGTATGGGCTGGAAAGCCTGGACGCCGCCAAAGTGCTCAACAATCTCGGCGTCCTGCTAAGCGACCAGGGGAAGGTAGAGGAAGCTTTGCAACATTATGAGGATAGTTACCGCATCAAGCGAGGCCTGTACGGCAGCCGGAGCCCTGAGGTATTCAGTGTGCTGCTTAATATGGGCGCCCTTTATATGGAGAAGTTTGACTACAAGAATGCCCGGGCCTACTTCGATTCCTGCCTGGCCATCGCCCAGGCCCATCCCGAGGAAGCGGTGCTGAACCAGGGGCTTGCAAAGGTGTACAACAACCTGGCTGCTCTTTTCACCGGCCGCCGAGACTACGCACGGGCAGCTCACTACCATCAGCAGGCTATCGCTTACAAGATTGCCCTTCAGGGCCCCGGCCACTGGGAGGTGGCGGAGAGCTATGCCAACTTGGGGGCGATGTATTGCGAAAGCGGCAACCTGGAGGAAAGCATGCGGTTGAATCAGATGGCCTTGGATGTCCGCCTGGAGCAATTTGGCCCGGAGCATCCCAGGGCTGGAGCTTCCTATTCAAACTTCGGAAACATATATTATCTGCAGGATAGCCTCGATAGATCTATTGACCTTCATAAAAAGGCCATTGAGATCATTTCCCGATCGGGGCACGAAAACCGCTACTGGCTCGTCACTTGCTATTCCAGCCTCTCAGCGTCTTATGAGAAGAAAGGAGCGCTCGAACAGGCCCTTCAAACCTGTGAACAGAGCCTGAACCTTGCTCAGGAGATCGGGGGGGCATTCAGCGAGCAGGCAGCCAGAAGCCATAACGATATTGGAAATCTACTGCGGAAACTCGGCCGGCCCGATCCGGCAGAGGAGGCGTTCGATAAAGCCATACAGGCCGCTTTGCCCGGAGCGGACGAGGGGGATGAAGAGGCCGTTGCTTCCTTTGAAGCTATGAGGGGCTTCCTCAATAAAGGTGTGCTTTACCGGTTACACAAGAGGGATTACGCCGCGGCCTATAACTTCTGTCTCCGTGCCGCCCGTGCCGCCGCCACCCTGCAGCGGGAATTTGACCCGGCTTCCCTTCCGCTGGTGAAGCAATATTCCAAGCGTATATTCGAAGAATTGGCGCGGCTCGCTCCCATGCAGGACAATAGCAGGGGAAAAGAAATGGCGTTCGTATACGCCGAGCAATCCATCGCCAGCCTCCTCCATGCCCAGATCCAGGAATCCAACGCCCTCCACTTCGCCAACATCCCCGACAGCCTTCTGGAAAAAGAGTATGACCTCCGCGTCGACATCACCTATTACGACAAAAAGCGCCGGGAAAAGCTCAGCGAAGGCCTGGAAGAAACCGACACCACCGTGCTGGCCATCAGCTCCCGGCTGTTCGGCCTGAACCAGGCCTACGACAGCCTCAAGGCCCGCTTCGAAACCGGATACCCGGAGTACTACAACCTCAAATACGATCTTAGTACTGTTTCCGTGCAGGAGGTGCAGGACAGCCTTCTGGCCGATGGCCAGGCGCTGCTCGAATACTTCGTAGGCGACAGCTCCATCTTCATCTTCCTGGTGCGGAAGGACGATTATCAGGTGCAGGAGGTGAAGCGGAATTTTCCGCTGAAGGAATGGGTGGAGCAAATGCGCAGCGCCATCAGCCGGCCCCATCCTGAGGCCCTGGAACCCTACGCCGAAGCCGCACACAAACTGTACGAAAAACTAATCGCCCCCGTGGCTGATCAGTTGCCCGAACGGCTCATCATTGTACCCGACGGCATCCTGGGCTACCTGCCCTTCGAGGCCCTGCTCACCGAAGCGCCGAAGAACGCCTACCGGCCGAAAGATTTCTCCTATCTGTTGCGCCGGCACCAGATCAGCTACAGCTACTCCGCCACCCTGCTGCGGGAGATGCAGCAGAAAAAGCACCGGCAGCCCCCCGCCCGCGAGATGCTTGCCATGGCGCCCTACGCCGCGACGGACACCATCCTCAGCAGCCACCTCGACCAGAGCGACTGGCTGGCCAGCGTGCGCAGCGATACCCTCGCGCCCCTGCCCTGGTCGCGCATCGAACTCGACAGCCTGCAAGGCATCTTCCATACCGACGCCTTCTACGGCGAAGGCGCCACCGAAGAGCGCTTCACCGAGCGGGCCGCCGGCTATCGTATCCTGCACCTGTCGACCCACGGAAAGGCCGACAGCCGTGTGGGCGACTACTCCTACCTGGCTTTTGCTCCCCTGCCCGATAGCCTGGAGAACGAGCTGCTCTACGTGCGCGACCTGTACAACCTCTCCCTGAACGCCGACCTCGTCACTCTCTCCGCCTGCGAGACGGCCACGGGCGAGCTGCAGCGGGGCGAGGGCATCATCAGCCTGGCGCGGGCCTTCGCCTATGCGGGCGCCAAGAGCATCGCCACCACCCTCTGGCAGGTTAACGACCGCAGCACGCAGGAGCTGATGGTAAGCTTCTACCGCTACCTGTACGCCGGCCTGCCCAAGGATGAGTCGCTGCGGCGCGCCAAGCTGGATTATCTGGCCGGACATAGCGGCTCGGCGGCGCATCCGTTCTACTGGGCGGCGGTGATCGGGATTGGGGATATGGGGGCGATGGAATAGTGCTTGCTTTAGACTTGACAAGTTTTTCCACCGCTTGTCTCCTGGGAAACTTGTCAAGTCTTTAGGAGAAAAATTAAAAAAACGCTACTGCTCTGGGTACGCTTTCTGTTTTGGGTTCACTATAGAGTCAAAATCTATTGTATAATCCAAAATCTGAAGCGATGAAAAATCTGTGCTTTTTTATGCTGGCCATGGGCCTTTTTGCGTTGTCAAGCTGCGAAAAAAATGACGACCTGAGCCCTTCTCTTCTGAACAATGAAAGCGGACAGGCGATGACTCCCGGCACTACTCTTTCCACTATATCTGTAGATCAGTTTACCTGGATAGAAGGCCTGCCTTCCTGGCGGCAGGCATCTGAAAACCGCCTTTATTCCTCAAAATTCATCTTTGGCGCCTCGGGCAATTTTACCTACGCGTTCCGATACGATAACGCACACACTTACACGCTATCCGGCGAGTATTACCCCGACGGCAACGAGTATGTGTTCATAGCCGGCGGAAGCACCAGTAACAACGCCGGCAGCGGCACCCAGATACTGGTGCAGGGCAGTATCCGCCCCAAAAGCAACGGGCAATACCGCGTTCAGATGGAATATGGCTCTTCCGCCAATTATTCGGCCATTGTGAACAACCAGCAATTTCTGAATTCCGCTTCCAAGCGTTTTCGGGCGGTGATGACGGTGGAGTGATTGCGCACGCGAGCACCTAAAAAAGCCGCCT
>JAGFJE010000086.1 GCA_024103175.1 Phaeodactylibacter sp. | reverse complement strand
ATTGAAGCAGAGAAATGGTTGGATAATGAGATAAAGGATAGATTTGGTGAAGATCCTTCAAAAATGTGATTGCGCTGACAGGGAAGAGGGCTCCCCCACCGCCCGCTCCAGAAAATTGCCAATCCACCGGCCGACAGCTGACGCATGAGTCCCCTGCCCCAGGCTCTCCAGCCCCGCGCGTGACTTGGCCTCCCCGATCCGCCCCACCCGGTCCTGGATGAGGGCGCCGACGTAATCCTTCGAGAACTCCGGATGGGCCTGTATGCCCAGCATGTTCCGGCCGACAGTGAACATGCCCACCGGGCAATCCGCCGCCCGGGCCAGCACCCGGCTGCCGGGCGGAAGCTCCTGCACCTGATCCTGGCACAGCATGAGTAATCGGTATTCTTCCTCCGGCGGAGTCATCCAGCCTTCCTTTTCAAGAAGGGTGAACGAATGGACGCCAACGCACCACCCCACTTCCGCTTTGCGTACCTTGCCCCCCAGCGCTTCCCCCAGCATCTGATGGCCGAAGCACACACCGACGTAGGGCTTCTGCGCCTGATGGATCTCCCGGACAAAAGACTTCAGCCGGTGTATCCACGGAATGTCGTCGTACACCGAATACATGGACCCGGTGCACAGGTAGGCGTCGCAGTCCTGCGCCGAGCCCGGAAATTGGCCGTTGCATACGTCAAAGAGTTCAAACTTCAGGTTAGGCAACAGGGCGGGAAACATGTCCCGGTAGTCCCCTCCGATATGGCGGAATCTATCCGCCACATGGTCGCATTCCAGTAAACCGACTTTCATGGTTTCAACGACGATTTTGCGTTTGGAGAATATAGAACGCGAATTTACGCAAGTGCAGCGCCTGCCTGCCAGCCCGATTGGCATCTGCCTGTCGGGCTGGCAGGGATTCACGTTAGCTACTTCCCCCCTTCGGGGGGATTGAGGAGGGCTAGATGATAAGACTTCGGCCGGGTCAGCGCCTCGTACCCTAATGCGGACAAAGTACACCCTCTCCCCGAGTCCTTCACCCCCGTCCAGGCCAGGGCGGGGTCGAGGTAATCGCAGCGGTTGAGGTAGCAGGTGCCCGTTTCGATCTGTTCGCCGATGCGGATGGCCGCTTCAACGTCATCAGACCAGATGGAGGCCGTGAGCCCGTACCGGCTGTCGTTCATCAGTCGGATGGCCTCGGCGTCGTCCCTTACCGGCATGATGCCGACGACAGGGGCAAAGCTTTCTTCCGTCATGGCCTGCATGCTATGATCGACATCGATCAAAACCTGCGGCGCCATGTAGGGTGTGCCCTCCCGGTTAGCTGAGAACAAATTGGGGCCGATCAGGGTTTTGGCGCCCTTACTGACAGCCTCCCGGATCTGCTCCCGGGCGAATTGGGCGGCAGAGGTGCGCACCATGGGCCCCAGGGTTGTCTCCGGTAGCAGAGGGTTGCCCAGCACATATTTTTTTGTCAGTTCCACGAAGCCTTCCACAAAGGAGTCAAAGAGCTGCTCGTGCACGTAAATGCGCTCGATGCCGCAGCAGGACTGCCCCGAGTTGAAAAAGGCGCCGTCCACCAGGTTCTCGATGCTGTATTCCAGGTTGGCGTCGGGGCGGACGTAGGCGGGGTCCTTGCCACCCAGTTCCAGGCCGGCGGCGATGAAGCGCCGGCTGGCGGCCTGCTGAATGGCCCTGCCGCCCTCCACCGAGCCGGTAAAGGCGACGTGGGCGATGCGGGAGTCGCTTATTACTTTCGCCACCTGCTCGTGAGACAGGTGCAGGTACTGAAAAACGCCTTCGGGCAGGCCGGCGGCTTCGAAGGCCGCGGCGTAGCGCTCGGCGCAAAGCGGCGTCTGCTGGGCATGTTTGAGAAGGACGGTATTGCCGGCCATGATGGCAGGAATAACGACGTTCACGGAGGTGAGGTACGGATAATTCCAGGGCGCCAGCACCAGCACCGTACCCAGCGGCTCCCGGCGGATGAACCTCCGGAAGCCGGCCTGGGCTTCGGGCCGTACATCCGCCAGGGCATCCTCCGCAATATCGATCATGTAACGGGCCCGCTCCTGAAAACCCCGGCTGATCTCAAAGGGGGTGTAACGGATAGGGCGCCCCATCTGCCAGCTCAGCTCTTCAGCGATGGCGCCGGTATTTTCCAGAAAGTATTCTACCGCTTTTTGACAAATAGATGCTCGTTCTGCAATGGAAGTTGCCTTCCAGCTTTTCTGTGCCTGTTCCGCTGCAGCCAGGGCTTCCTCTATCTCCTTACCCGAAGCCAGTTGCCTCTCCACATAAACAGAACCATCCACCGGGCTAATTACCTGAAATGTTTCTTTCATACACTCACTTTTATCGAAGGCATAGCCATTCATTCCATCATTTTTACCCGGCCGAAGTATGAGGACGGGCCTTCATTCCATCATTCCATCATTCCTTCATTCCTTCCCTCCGGCGTCACATAAGCCGCCGTGATCCCCCCATCCACCAGGAACTCCGTACCCGTCATATAGGAAGACTCATCCGAGGCGAGGAAGAGGGCGGCGGAGGCCATCTCCTTTGCTTCCCCGAAGCGCCCCATGGGAATGTGCACCAGGCGGCGCTGCTTCTTTTCGTCCGTATTCAGGAATTTCATGAGCAGGTCGGTGCGCAGGGGCCCCGGGCAGAGCGCATTCACCCGGATGTTTTCCCGGGCGTGGATGATGGCCAACTCGCGGGTCATTGACAATACCGCCCCTTTACTGGCCGTATAGGCGATTTGCGGCGTGGCGGCGCCCAGGTGGGCCACGAAGGAGGCCGTGTTGATGATGGAGCCGCCGCCGGCCCGCCGCAGAGCGGGAATGCCGTATTTACAGCCAAAGAAAACACCTTTGACGTTGACGTTCATCGTGATGTCCCAGACGGCCTCTTCGGTGGAGACGGCATCGCCGTCGTCGTTGTGCATGATGCCGGCATTGTTAAAAAGGATGTCCAGTTTGCCGAATGTTTTTTCGGTAAAGGCCACCATCTGTTCGCAATCAGAAGCGTTGGAGACATCGGCGCGGCAGTAGCCGGCCTCTCCGCCTTGTTCCCGGATGCGGGCTACGGCTTGTTGGCCTCCCTCGTCATTGATATCGGCAATGAGGACTTTCGCGCCCTCCTTAGCGAAAAGCAGGGCCGTTTCCAGGCCGATGCCGCTGCTGCCCCCGGTGATGAGGGCGACTTTGTCTTGTAAGCGCATGGGGATGGATGTTTGATGTGTGATTTTTGACGTTTGATTTTTGATGTGCTTGCCTCAGGCTGCACAACTATAGCGGCCCTCGACGGTACATCAAAAATCAAACATCGCAAATCAAAAATCAAAAATTATCATATCCTTTCAAAATACCTTTTCCTCTCCCAATCCGTCACTGCCCGTTCGTAGGCTTCCACTTCCTTTCGGAAAAAGTGGCTGTAGTGCTTCACCACTTTTTCCCCGAACGCTTTGCGGGCAAATTCGCTGTTCTGGAAACGCTCCGTTGCATCTTTCAGCGTATAGGGTACGCGGGGCAGGTGTTTGGCCTCGTAGATATCTCCGACAAAACATTCCGGCGGTTCTATCCGGTTGCGGATGCCATCCAGTCCGGAGGCCAGGGCGGCGGCGTAGGCCAGATAGGGGTTGCAATCGGCGCCGGGAATGCGGCATTCGATGCGCAGGCTCTGCCCTTTGCCGACCACCCGGAAGCCCGCCGTGCGGTTGTCGTAGCTCCACGCCAGGCGGGTGGGCGCCCAGGAGGCGTCGACGTAGCGCTTGTAGGAGTTGACGGTGGGCGCGTAAAAGGGCATCACCTCCGGCACGTGGGCCATCCACCCGCCGAGGAACCAGCGGAAGACATCGGAGCCTTTGACCGGCCCGAATTTCTTATTACCGGCGAAAGCATTAAATTCGTCGTGCCACAGGCTCATGTGGATGTGGCAACTGGAGCCGGCCCGTTCGGCGTCGAATTTGGCCATAAAGGTGACGGACATATCCATGTCGTCGGCAATCTCTTTGAGGCACTGTTTGAAGACGACATGCCGGTCGGCCATGTCCAGAGCTTCCGCATAGCGGATGTTGAGCTCATGCTGGCCCAGGCCCCATTCGCCTTTGGAGTTCTCCACCGGCACCCCGGAGTTCTTGAGGTGCCAGCGGGCGGCGGCGGTGAAGGGTTCTGTCCGCGTACCCTGCAGGATGTGGTAGTCTTCCAGATACCATCCCGTGGGTTTCAACGACTGATAGTGATGCTCGAATGCCTCCCGGTAGCCGTCTTCGAAGAGGTAATATTCCAGTTCGGAAGCGGCATAGCAGTCGAAGCCCATATCTCCGGCCTGTTCCAACTGGTGGTAAAGGATAGAACGGGGCGCTTCCGGAATTCTTTGGTGCGTTTTGTCATCCACTATATCGCAGAGCACCAGGGCGGTGGCGTCCAGCCAACTGGCGAGGCGAAGGGTAGACAGGTCGGGAACGAGGTGGAAGTCGCCGTAACCGAGGTCCCAGTTGGCGAATTCGTAACCGGGTACCGGTTCCATTTCCATATCGGTGGTCAGCAGGTAATTGCAGCCGTGGGTGCCTTCCCGGGCGGTGCTTTCCACGAAGAAATCCGCATCGAAGCGCTTGCCCACCAGCCGGCCGTAATGGTCCGTAAACGCGACGATCACTGTTTCTATCTCTTCTTCGGCAACCAGGTTATTCAGGTGTTGAAGGTCGAGCATGCCTTTGGGCTCCATAGGAAATATTGAGTTTTAATAGACTTGACAAGGTCACCGTTCAGCCTCTCCTCGGGAAAACTTGTCAAGTCTTTCATTTTTATTCCGTAGCCTGTTTCTCGCCGTAGAACAGCCTGAACCATACATAGGCGATCAGCAGGAGCGAAAAATACACAAAAGCCAGAGCAATATTGTAGATCGTGATGGCCAAAAATGCGATGCAGGCGATCACAAGGGCTATAATGGGAAACCAGGGGTAAAGCGGCACTTTGAACGGCCGTTCCAGCTCCGGTTCTTTCCGGCGGAGCTTCAGCAGGGCCACCATCGATATGATGTAGAGGCTCAGCGCGCCGAAGCAGGCGATGGTGATGATCTCTCCCGTTTTACCGGAAAGCAAGGCGATGATGCCGACTCCCATATTGATGAGCAGGGCGTTGGCCGGCGTCCGAAACCGGGGATGGACTTTTCCCAGCATGGCCGGGGCGTACCCCACCCGGCCAAATTCGAAGGTGGCGCGCCCGGCGGCCAGGATAATACCATGGAAGGAAGCCACCAGCCCGAAGAGGCCGATGAACGCCACGGCATTGTACAGCCAATGGGCCGGCCCGACGGCTTTCGCCATAGCCAGGGGCAGCGGAGAGTCGGAAGGGGTGGCCCCCGGTTCCGGGAAAACGATGGTTTCCCATCCGCCCACTCCGACGGAGGCCATAAAGGTGAGCAGGCACAGGGCGACCAGGGTGAGAATGGCCGAACCGAAGCCGATCAGCACATTGCGTTGGGGGTTGATGGTCTCCTCCGCCACATTGGCCACTCCCTCGATGGCCAGAAAAAACCAGATGGCGAACGGCAGGGCGGCAAAGGCGCCCGTCCAGCCGTTGGGCAGGGCATTATGTTCCATGTTTTTCCATTCAAAACCGGGCAGGGCGGCGCCGGCAAAGAGGAGCAGGCCAAGGACAGCGATCACCGTGACGCCGAGTTCGAAGGAGGCTGCCGCCTGCACGCCATAAATGTTGAGCCCCGTAAAGATGAGGTAAGCGAAAATAGCGATGGCCAGAATCGGTATGGAAGGCATAAAGATGTTCAGATAGGCCCCGATGGCGAAGGCGATGGCCGGGGGCGCGAAGACGAATTCGATGTTCTGCGCCATGCCGCCCAGGAACCCCCAGTCTTTGCCCAGCGCCCGCACCGCATAGTCGAACGCACCGCCCGCCTTTGGGATGGCGCAGGCCAGCTCCGTATAGCTGAACGTAAAAGTGAGGTACATGACAATAATGAAGGCGGTGGCGACGGCCAGGCCGAGCGTTCCTCCTTTTTCCAGGCCCAGGTTCCATCCGAAGTACATGCCGGAGATGACATAGCCTACGCCGAGGCCCCAGAGCATGAGGGGCCCCAGGGTGCGCTGTAGTTGTTGGGTTGGTTCTTTCGATGTCATGAGTACAGGTTAGATGTAGGCCTAAAAGTAAAAAAACCAGTTAAAAAAGATGCTGTTATACTTTTAAACTCACGGGAAGTTGCCGGGTAAAAATCTTTTTCAGGGTGACCCAAGTCATTGTGATTTTGCCATGTACCGGATAAATTATAAGTGGATTTTGAAGGAATGATTGTTTAACAAAAAATCATTGCCATGAAAACCAGTAAGCGGGAAATTACGATCTATTACAATCCCGATTCCAGTAGGGACCGCAAAACGGTCGCTTATGCACAAAGCCTCTCTCACTTCGTCAAAGCCTATTCTTTTAAGCAGAACCCCTGCCGCGGCAATACGGAATGGTGTAAGGTGCTGACAGCTCTGAAGATGCATCCGAAGGAACTGCTCAACAAAGCCCACCCTTACTATCAGGAAAATATCAAAGGAAGGGAATTTGATGAAGACGGATGGCTCAACATCCTGCGCACCAATCCGGAATTGATCAAAGCGCCTATCGCTATCCGGGGAGAACGGGCTGTCCTCTGCCTTAACCCGAAGGATGTTTACCGCCTGGCCAAGGAGGAGGAGGAGATGGAAGAGCTGGAAGAGTTGGAAGAAAGGTAAACGGAGGGGCGGAAACGGCTTTCTGCCTGTCAGAGCCTCCCTGGCTTGTTAACGGGAATTGTTTGTCATCAAATACCAATGCGGTAACTTACTGTTGTTGAAGTTGTTTTTTATATTTGAATGCCCTTCAGCAGGATTGATCAGCAAAACAAAAACCAGGCCCAACAAATGACTGCCATCATTATTGATGACGAAACACAAAGCCACAAGGCAATAGAACAGATTATTCAGCACAACCATCCCGATATTCAAATCGTGGCTTCCGGTTATAGCGTCCGCGAAGGGGTGGAGTTGATACACACCCACCAACCTGATCTGATTTTCCTGGATATTGAAATGCCGGACGGCTCGGGGTTTGACCTGTTGAAACAGTCAGGCAAGCCGGATTTTTATATTATTTTTATTACCGGCCACAGCCTTTCAATAAAGCCGGCGGCGTTTTTTTGCCAGACCCTCAACCTCAGGAATAAGTTAAAAACAGCTTAAATGCCCCCCTTCAGCCATATAAGCCCGCACGTCCGTTTGCTGCAGGACTTGCAAGCGAACATTATCAAGCCACACGGCAGAAAGTACGCCTGGCACATTTTTATTCGCTTCCGGCAGAATAAAAAAGCCGCCCGCCATTGGGCAGGCACACAGGCGCTGGAGGCTACCTCTGCTTCTGAACAGCGCCGCCTGACGGAACTGTGGAAAGCGGCCCGGGAAAAAGGGGAGGGATCTGACGGTGGGCTGGTATTTACCCTCTCTCTTTCTGCCAAAGGGTTCCTGAAACTGGGATTTACGGAAGAAGAAATGCCGGAAGACCCTTCCTTCCGGATGGGAATGAAACGTGGAGCGGTAAATACCAGGTTGCAGGATCCCCCTTCCGGATACTGGGAGGAAGGATATCAGAAAAACCTGGACGCCATGGCCTTACTGGCAAGTGACAACCCGGACAACCTGCAGAGAAAATACGACGAGATCGAAGCTGCCTTCTCTTCCTTTTTTGCTCGGCCTTAAAAATGAGCGGGCCACCCAGGCGCCCCCGGCGTCCGCCAATGAGCCGGCGCAAAGCTTCTTCAAGCGCTTCAACCAAAAAACCGGTTACGGTAGCTTTAGGTTGATCGGCAGGTAATACAGCTCAGGCGCTTTCCCGGAAGCCATTCTGAGATAAAACCAGGGCGTTTGTTCTAATTCCCGGCGAATTGTTCGCACCTTTATACTGCAGGATCATAAAGCCGGGGATGAACAGCACTAAACCACTGATATTTGTTCTGCAGCTACTCGGTTGCTCAGTATCACTTATTGGCCTGCCGGGTTATTTATCCGGGCAGGAAGAGGTATTTTTTTTCCACCAGGTAAGCGTAGCTGAAAATCTTACTTCCCAGAAGTATAATTATTACATCTACAAGGATTCGGATGACTTCGTCTGGATCAGTTCCATATATGGCCTGAACCGTTATGACGGGCGTGAAGTAAAAACGTACCTGCCGAACCCCAACACGCCTTTTTCATTGACGGACGGCAATATTCAGAGCCGGTTTTTCGAAGATAAGGAAGGAGGTATCTGGTTCAATACCGTGGAGGCCATTCACAAATACAGCCGGATGCTGGACGGCTTTTTTAGGTTCCAGCCTATTGGGGCAGCCGGTGAAACGCAGAAAGAATACCAGTTGCTTTATTTTGACACCCTGGAAAATGAGCTTTGGTTCAGGGAAAAACAAATGCTGTATTACTTTTCTGTCGGCGACAGCATCAAGGCTCAGCCAATAGGGGAACATGCAATGGGATTCAGGAGCTGGGTGGGTAAGGTTTCCAACATTGAAGGCATCTGTTTATTCCATCCGGGGCAGAAAGGGCTTGAAACCGTCTTTTTTCAAAACCATGCTGCGGTTGACTGCCTGATCTATGAACTTGGCGATACCTCCAGAGAAATTCGTATCGAAACAGTGCTGCCCGAAAGCCGGAACCGCGTGTGGGCAGGCGCCGATGCCGGGTTGTTTACCATCAACCTGGCAGATGGAAGTGTACAGCAGGCGGCGCCATTTCACGGCGATACGGTGAAAAATATTGTTGGCCTTGCCCTGGCTGAAGAAGGTTTCCTGATCGTAGCCACAAGGAAAAACGGGCTGTATTTTCTGGATAGGGCCTCGATGTCTTACACCGGGCGGGTATATACGAATGCCTACAACAGTATTACCCCCTTTTCACATGAAATTGACAGGATCTACCTGGATGCCGGGCATACCTTATGGATATCTTCACCCGGCAATGGGGTGTTCTTTACCAACCTGAAAAAAAGAAGGTTTGCTTCTTACCTTCAGAATAAGGAAAACGCTTCGCAGAGCCAGGCCCATATACAGGCTATGTCTGAGGATAAAATGGGCAGGATCTGGTGCCTCACCAGAGACGGTATTGTGGTAATTGATGATAAGGGAAACCTATTGCCGGGCTTTGAACGATTCCGGAGTGATGACCTGCCGTTCGAAATCGGGGAGTCGTTCTACCTCGACTGGGACCGGGATGGGCATTTATGGGTATGCGCACAGACAGGTTTATTTCTGTTATCCTCCCCGGATGGAAATTTTGAAAAGGTTGATCCGGCTTCACCGAATGGGCCGCTGGCCTTTACGTATATATCACAACTGGTGGATGGGCGGCTATTGGTTTCCTCCGCCAGCAACGGGATGTATGCATTGGATCCGGATAGTCCGGCCGGCCTTGTTTTGCACCCCATGCCGGAATTGCGGGGCGTGTCGGGAGAGTTTACGGTGTCCTATGAAGATAGCCGGGGCAGGGTATGGCTCTGCCAAAACAACAAGAGGATATGGATATTGCACAGGATAGGGCGGACACTTCAGGTAAAAGACAGCCTGGATCTGAAACCTATGGTAACCGGTATTTTGGAAGATCCGGGGCATTCTTGCGTATGGGTTGCTACAGACCAGGGGCTGTACCGGGTGGCGGAAAAGTCCGGGAAGTACACTTTACAGAAAGACAGCGTTCTGTCTGCACAGGTTTTGAACAGCCTGCTACAGGATGAAAAAGGCAACCTCTGGGCCGGCGCCAACCGCGGCCTGATCCGCTATACGCCGGATAGCAGCAGGTATACCATTTATGGCCTTTCTGATGGCCTGCAGGAACAGGAATTCAATTTTTGGTCCTGCCTGAAAACCTCAGGCGGCCTGTTCGCCTTCGGTGGCATCAACGGAGTAAATATTTTTGCTCCTTCCGAGATCAGAGAACTGGAGGTTGAAGCCAGGCCCGTTATTACGAATATCCTGGTGAACGACGCTCCGCTCGAAGGATTAAAATGCGCTGTAACCGAAACCACCAATATCAGTTATTTCAAAAAACTGGTAATGCCTTACCAACAAAATACACTGACCTTTTTTTTCGCTCCCCGGGAATACACCAGTTCTTCTTCCAACCAGTTCAGGTATCAGATGCTAGGGATTGATGAAGCGCCGGTATATAACGGATCCAAGGCATTGGCCCGTTATCCGAATATTCCTCCCGGAAGATACCTGTTTATCGTCGAGGCCACCAATTCCGACGGCCTGTGGAATGAGAAGGTTCAGTTGGAGGTTGTTATTAAACCGCCTTTCTGGCAGACATGGTGGTTCCGGGGGCTCATGATTTTGCTGTTTGCGCTGGCCCTGTATATTGTCTATCTCATCCGGATCAACCAGGTCAAAAAGAAAGCCGAATTCAAACAAAGAGAAGCCGAATTCAAGCAAAAGGAAGCGGAGTATAAACAACAGGTTGCCGAGACCGAGACCGCTGTTCTGCGCCTTCAGATGAACCCGCATTTCCTGTTCAATAGCATGAATTCGATCAATAGCTACATCCTGCAGCGGGATATCAATACGGCAAATGAATACCTCGTCCGTTTTTCCAGGTTGATGCGCATGATCCTGAAGTTTGCCGAACAACCCTATATTTCGGTGGGGGAAGAGATCGATCTGCTGGAGCAGTACCTCATGGCGGAATCCATGCGGTTTGAACGGAAGTTCGAATACGAATTCGAAGTGGCTGAGGAAGTCGATGAAGACGACTACCTGCTCCCCACCATGATCCTTCAACCCTTCGTCGAAAATGCCATCCTGCACGGCATAACTCCCAAACCAGGGGGCGGAAAGATCTCAATAAGGTTCCGGCTTGAGGGGAAAAATATTCTTTGCGTGACGATAGAGGATAACGGTATCGGAAGGGCCGCCGCCGCAAAATTGAAGGATAAAGCGAAGCAGCATGAATCAAAAGCTCTGGAGATTACCCGCCGCCGCCTCAAACTCCTGGAGGACGAATCCGGCCAGGCCGCCACTTTCAAAATAAAAGACCTGTTTGACGAAAAGGGCAATGCTTCCGGAACGAGCGTAACGCTCACCATTCCCCAGGTTTAGTTCGTACACTCATTTATACATTTCGTTCACTCATCCCTGGTATTGGCCAAAGCGGGTTGAGAATATGAAAGCCATTCCGTATTTTCATCAGACAGTTTATTTTGTATTAACGCATTTAGAGAAAGAGTCGGCGGTTCTAATTTTTTGACCGACGGAGCGATCCGCTTTTGCAGGCTCTTTCTCTATCCTTACTTCAATACAATTCGAACATACAAACATACAGGCCAACTTTTACCCCTCCCCCCGAGAAAAACACCAAAAAACCAGAGATTCTTTTTGTACAACCCCAGTTTTTTTTCTCTCACCAACACGCTCTTATCTGCCTTCAAACTCCAGAATGACAAAATTGGCAAACTCTGGGGTTCCTTCCGGCTGCAGGTCGCTGGCCCTCAACTTGACAACATAGATATCATTGTCCATCCGGATAACTTCCGACCATTTATTGTCCAGCCCTTTTTTCCGTTCTTCCCACCCGGCGCTTTCTTCAGGGCGGATCAGGGCGAAGGTATTATCATTCTGGGTCCACCTCACTTCGACAATAAAAGGAAGGGTATTGTATTCCGCCCAGTTGTACTGAGGGCTGAAGTCTCTGTCGGACCGGAAGGGGCTTAGGGTAATGTTGTATTTGACCTCTATGTAATTTTTGAGCGCCAGTTCCTTAAAACCGGAGAGCGCCTTTATCGATGCTTCATCCAGCCTCCCAAACAGGTAATTGGATTTCCGGCTCCTGATGTCGAACTTCGAATCCACCGTCAGGTCAAGGCCGAGGTTTGGGGGTTTGTTGCCTATATCCAGCGTATCGCACCCTTTGCAGGAGATCTTCAGCCCGGCTGGCTCGGCCTTCTCCAGGTCTATGGCCACGAAATCTATAGCGCTAGCCAATTGGGGAGTAGGGAAGAAAGCCTGGCCGTTTTCCCCGGGCTGATGCTGCAGCCCCAGATAGATGGCCCCGCCGGCAGTTGCCGCATACAACACCCAGAAGAGCGACCCCTTCAGGCTGATACCTTTTATGCCTACTTCGTTTTGTGAATCCGTAAGCAGGATATCTTTCCTGAATTCCTTGTTGAAGATCAACCCGAGAATGAGGATCAGGAGTATTGAAGAAAGTACGATCAGTAATATCGTTATACCATCCATTGTATCCAGTTAACTAAAAAATCTGTGTCCGGACAGAAGGAAAATACATAATCCCGTATAAACATAACCAATTTATACTACGAAATGCATACCCCGATGGTTTCAAGGGACATAACCGCTGCTAAGGGCGTGGAGAATTGAGGCCGAATTCATATTCCTTCGGCGGCTCGGCTCCCAACAGGTGCTTCACGAAATAATCCCACCGCTTTCTCATCATATAGGGCTCCATGGCAAAGCCGTGCCCCCGGTTGGGAAACAAGATCAGGTCAAAGTCTTTATTGGCCTCGATCAGCTTGTCTACGACGAGCAAGGTGTTGTACACCGGCACGTTGGTGTCCATTGTACCATGAGTGAGTAAAAGTTTGCCCTTCAGGTTCTCCGCCAGCAGCTGGTTGGCCTGGTTGTCGTAGTTGGTCGTTCCGTCCGGGAAGGTTTCCAGCAGGCCCTGCCACTTTTCCCCCCAGTCGTCTTCATAATTTCGGTTGTCGTGGTTGCCCGCGCCGCTGACGGCCACCTTGAAAAAGTCCGGATAGCGGAGGATAGCGTCGGTGGAAGCGAAGCCGCCGCCGGAATGGCCGTAGATGCCGACGCGCTCCAGGTCGATCCAGGAGTAGCGTTCGGCCAGCTGCTTCATGCCGGCCACCTGGTCGGGCAGGCCGTTGTCGCCCATATTGCCGTAGTAGGCGGCGTGGAAAGATTTCGACCGCATGGGCGTACCCATAGCGTCGATGGCCACGACGATGAAGCCCAGGTTGGCCAGCGCCTGGTTGTCGCGGCGAGAGGCTGAGAAACTGCGGCTGCCGACGCTGCCGGACTGTGGGCCGGGATAGATGTAATTGATGATAGGGTATTTCTTTCCGGGGTCAAAATTGTTGGGTTTAAACAGCAATCCATACAAGTCGGTTTTCCCGTCCCGCGCCTTGACGGTGATAGGCATGGGCGCCACCCAGCCGGATCCGAGGAGACGGGAGATGTCCGCCTCTTCCAAAGTGAGCAGCTTTTCGCCTTTGTTATTCCGTAGCACGGTAACCGGAGGAGTGGCCGGCGTGGAATAGCTGTCCACAAAATATTCACCGGAAGGAGAAAGGGAGATCTGGTGATTGGCGCTGTCGGGGGTGAGCAGTTGCAGGCCCGTGCCATCAATGCCGGCGCGGTACAGGTACTGGAAATAGGGGTCGCCGGGCTCCTTCCCCACCCCGGTGAAATAAATGGTGCGTTCCTTTTCGTCGACCTTCAGCACCTGCAGCACATTCCAGCCGCCCTGGGTTATCGGGTGCTTCAACTGTCCGGTGGTTAAGTCGTAAAGATAAAGATGCCCCCAGTCGCTCCGCTGCGAGAACCAGATCACTTCTTTGGAGGCTTTCAGCACATGCCAGTTGCTCATCCGGTACCCCGACTCAAAGAAGGTCTCCTCCCGTTCTTCCAGCACGCTGCGGACTTCTCCCGTTTCCGGATCGGCGACCCGCAGCACGGCTTCCTTATGATCCCGCGAATTGGATAAAAAAGCCAGTTGGGAGGCATCCGCGCTCCATTCCACGTCCAGGAAGGCGCCGTCCCGCCCGGCCACATGGTCGGTTACTGAAGAGCGGTGGGGGTCGGGCGGCATCTGCAGGCGCACCACCCGCGGCCCGTCCAGGTGAATGACTACGCGGTGAATGCGGAAGATGAGGCTGTCGCCCGGCAGGGGGTACTTCCAGGCCTCCAGTTTAGGATGGCCAACGTTGGTGGTGGCCAGGTACATCTCGCCCACGCCCCGCCCGTCGTGCTGGAAGGTGGCGATCTTTTTCGAGTCGGGCGACCACAGCAGTACAGGGCGTTCGCTTTTGATCCAGCCGGCGTTGTTGGTGGCGTAGCCGAAGTCCTCTTCGCCATCGGTAGTGAGCTGGGTTTCCTCGCCGGTGGCCACATCCTTCATCCAGAGGTTGAAATCGCGGATAAAGGCGGCTTTGGCGCCGTCGGGGGAGAGAAAGAATTTGCGGCCCAGGCGCTCCGGCGCTTCTTCTGAGGTGCAGGCGTAGGTTTTCAGGTTGCAGGTGAA
>JAGFJE010000083.1 GCA_024103175.1 Phaeodactylibacter sp. | reverse complement strand
AGGGCGCGGATGTGCTCGACGCTGTTGTTGGAGGCGGCGTCGAGCTCGGTGATGTTAAAGGAAGAATTGGCGTTGAAAGCCTTGCAGGACGAGCACTCGTTGCAGGGCTCGAAATCGGCCGATACGTTCTGGCAGTTGAGCACCTTGGCCAGGATGCGGGCGCAGGTGGTCTTGCCCACCCCGCGCGGGCCGCAGAAAAGGAAGGCGTGCGCCAGGTGCTCATTCTTCAGGGCGTTCTTCAGTGTCTGGGATACATGCTCCTGCCCCACTACATCGTCGAACCGGACGGGCCGGTATTTTCTTGCGGATACTACAAAGTTATTCATTCTGTGCCTCCTTTTTTTGCCACAAAAGCACAAAAGCACCAAAGCACCAAATTTTACCCGGCTAAAAAGACGGGCCACACTAAAATTTTGTGGGTTTTCGTGTCTTTGTGTTTTCGTGGCAGAAGAATTCCTCAAACCAGATATTGGCTAAAAGATCTATACCTCCAAAGATAAGAAATTATTGCGGGTGGGGCGGGGCCTTTCAGGGGAGTTCTTTCCACAGGCGCAGTCCGGGGACGTGTTGAAAAGGCTTATCGTAAGTGATCAGTTCTGCTCCCATTTCCATAGTGTGGGCGGCGATCCAGACATCGTTGAGAGGAATAGGCGTTCCTTTTATTTTGAGTTGCTTTTTTATGGAGGCGAAAAACTCGGAGGTATCTTTGGTGGCGTCGAGTAGAAATACATTGGGTTTATCTAAAAAGCCCCCCAGTTTTTCACGGTTTTCCACTTCCTTAGTTCCCAGAGAATACCCATAGTAAAGTTCGCCAATGACAAAAACAGAAAAGTAAATGATATCAGCGCCAGCTAGGTGTTCCAGGACAATTTCATCGCCTATGAATAGTTCAGTTTTCTTTTCCGAACTTTCAAATAATTTGCTGATTTTTCGCAGGAGATACGCCAGTTCCAAGAAAGGAATGCAGTTTTTCACGGCCCCTCAAAAGCAACCGTCCGGATAACTCCCTGCCCAGCCATGAGAGAAAAATCCCGGTCGATATGCAATACCGCCAGATCAAATTGCTGTGCGAAAGCGGCAATAAGACAGTCATTGGACTTACGGATAGTAATGCCCTTTTTTCTGAGGCTCCGGTATAACTGCGCCGCAGATATGGAGGCCTCAATAGGGCGCCAGTCCGGAACGGGAAAAGCCAGGATACTGTCTTTTACATTCTCGTATTCTTCCTCAGAACGAATGCCCTGTAAGATCTCCTGGATGATAACCGGGCACAGGTACAATGGCTGGTCTTCCTGTATCCCCTGCTTCAGGTATTCCACCTGAGGGCTTTCGATGCCATTGAAAAATGGAATCCAAACAGATGTATCTACCAATACCCCGCCGCTCATCAGGCCTCTCTCATTTCATTCAAATCACCCTCCCAGTTGACTTTGCCCTGTAAAGAGAGCATCTTCAGGCGCCTGAGCCGCCTGACATAGTGCTCTAATGCCTGATGTACCACTTCTTTTTTGGTCCTCAGATGGCTCAACTGAAGCGCCTGTTCCATTAAACCTGGATCTATTTCAATGTTGGTGCGCATTTTTACACAAAAATACGCCTTTTTATACACATTCGCAATCAGGGTAATACGGTATCCGGGATTTTAGCCGGCTGGCTTTATTATTCGGGGGCTATTGCCTATTCTACTGTACGCCAATAGATCAGTACAGATTTCCCCATCTCGCAAAGATCCGTGTTCCACCCGAACCGGTACGATTGCACGGCCCAAAACTTAGTTTGACATTTAAACTAACCAACCCTATCTTTGTGGCGCCAATGATTTCCCGTCACGAAAGTTTATCCGGCTCACAGAGACGGACACAAAAACACAAGGTCCACACAAAATTTTCGTGGGATTTCGCGTTTTTGTGTTTTCGTGGCAAACCAAGACTACTACACTTACTATGAAAATAGCCATCGCCCAACTCAATTTCCACATCGGCAACTTCGAGGGCAACCTCGGCAAGATGCTCTGGGCCGTGAAGGAAGCCAAAGCCCAGGGCGCCGGCCTGGTCTGCTTCGCCGAACTGGCCACCGTCGGTTATCCGCCCCGGGATTTCCTGGAGTTCGAAGATTTTATCGAGCTGGCGGAAAACTCGGTCCAGGAACTGGCCAAGGCGGCGCAGGGCATCGCCATCGTCGTGGGCTCCCCCACCAAAAACCCGGTGGTGGAGGGTAAAGACCACTACAACGCCGCCTATTTCCTGGCCGACGGGCGGGTGCAGCACGTACAGTACAAAACCCTGCTGCCCACCTACGACATCTTCGACGAATACCGCTATTTCGAGCCGGCCACCGAATGGAAGGTGGTGGAATACAAGGGAAAACGCATCGCCCTGACCATCTGCGAGGACATCTGGAACATCGGCAACGAGAACCCCCTATACACCGTCTGCCCGATGGACCAGATGATCACCCAGAAGCCGGACTTCATCCTCAACCTCTCGGCCTCTCCCTTCAGCTATACGCAGGCTAAAACGCGCATCCGCATCGTAAAGGCCAACGTGCGACGTTACGACGTACCCATGTTCTACGTCAACCACTGCGGGGCCCAGACCGAGCTGATCTTCGACGGCGGTTCCCTGGTGGTTTCCCCCGACGAGCACGTCTTCGACGAGATGCCCTACTTCGAGGAATGCATCCGCACCTATGACCTGGACGAAGTAAAAAAAGGAGGGCGGGAAAATGAGCAGCCCAAGGAAAAGATGCAGCTCATGCACGACGCCCTGGTGACCGGTATTCGCGATTATTTCCGCAAGCTGGGCTTCCGGCGGGCCATCCTCGGCCTGTCGGGAGGCATCGACTCCGCCCTGGCCACCGTGCTGGCGGCGCGGGCCCTGGGGCCGGAAAATGTGCGCGTCCTGCTGATGCCCTCCCAATTCTCCACCGGCCATTCCATCGACGATGCCAGGCAACTGGCGGAAAACCTGGGTGTACAGTACGACATCATCCCCATCGAAGGCATTTACAACGCTCATATGGACGCCCTAAAGCCCCACTTCTGGGCCACAGAGTTTAACATCGCCGAAGAGAACCTGCAGGCCCGCGCCCGCGCCAACCTGCTGATGGCCATGAGCAACAAGTTCGGCAACATCCTGCTCAACACCTCCAACAAGAGCGAGGCCGCCGTCGGCTACGGCACCCTGTACGGCGACATGTGCGGGGGCCTGTCCGTCATCGGCGACCTGTACAAGACAGAGGTCTTCGAAATGGCGCGCTTCATCAACCGGGAAGAGGAAGTCATCCCCGAAAATACCATCACCAAGCCCCCTTCCGCCGAGCTGCGCCCGGGCCAGAAGGATACCGACAGCCTGCCCCCCTACGAGGAGCTTGACGAGATCCTGTTCCAGTACATCGAAAAAAGAAAAAGCCCTCAGGATATCATCGAGATGGGCTATGAAGAAAAACTGGTGAAAAGAGTGCTGAGAATGGTAAACATCAACGAGTTCAAACGCCATCAGATGGCGCCGGTGCTCCGCGTTTCGGATAAGGCCTTCGGCATGGGGAGGAGGATGCCGATCGTGGGGAAGTATCTGGCGTGATAAACGGTGTTCGCGATTCGGTGTTCGGTATTCGCAGATTCGCTCGTCGACAAGCTGTGGACCGAATAGCGAACCGCGAATACCGAACTGCGAATACCGAACCGCCTAATCCTTAAAGCGCAGCTTCACCGTCTCGCCGATCCCACAGCCGACCGAAACGGACTGGCCTTCCTTCAGGCCGCGCATGAATCCGTCCTGGCGGGCGGGCATGGCGTCGGAGTACTGCCCGATGCGTTTATTGGCGTCGTCGGCCACTTCCGGGTCGATAGACCTGGCGTAGGCGTATTTTTCGATGGCGGCCAGTACAGCCAGGCGCGATTCCCAGTCGTCGCAGTTGCGGCCCATCTTGGCGTAGGCGTCGCCGATGAGCAGGTAGGGGCGCCCCCAGCCGGATTTGAGGCTGGCGGCCTGGCGGGCGGCGGAAACGGCGCCGCCGGTGTTGTTCTGGCGGTACAGCTTGATGGAAGCGATACTGTAGTAGACCTGGGCGCGGGCTTCGGCATCGGTTGTCGTTTCCAGGCACTCTTCATAACGGGTCAACGCGCGGCTGTATTCGCCCTCCTGCTGCAGCTGGCTGGCGTCGTAACAGGGGTTGTTTTTCCGGCGCTCTACTTCCAGCTCGGCGTTGATCCTGGCTGCCAGGGCCTCGTAAGTAGACCTGATCTCCATCATCTTGGCCTCGGTGGTGTCACACCCCTGTTGGCGCAGCTTGACATAGACGTACTGGATGATCTTGAGGCTATCCTTATTCTCTTCGTATTGCGGCAGGAGCTTTTTCTTGAAGTAGGTGCAGTCGAACACTTCATCTTCAATCTCTTTGAAGTGAGCGGACATACGAGCCTTGGAGGACTCGTAGTATTGCCCGAAGCGCTCGTTGTTCTCTACGTTGTAATCAGCGATCTCTTCCAGCTGGGTATACACTCTCTGGGCTTCCACCTGGTCTACCTTATCCGATTTGTAGAAATAAACCAGGATCTGGGCCATGGGTTCCAGGAGGATATACTCGGAATCCATCCCGCCGAGTTCGAGGGCTTTTTTGAAGGCCTCGTAGGTAGATTCCCGGTAGCCGTACTCCGGCATATAGAACATATCGAAGGCTTTACGCCCCATCAGGAAGGCCTCGTTTTCATAGCACTGCGCCTGCTGGTCATACAGCTCCAGTATTTTGGCAGCGATCTCCTTTTTTTCTGCCTCATCTGTAGCGCGCTTGTATTTCACTTTGAGCAGGTTGCGTCCGTCAGAATAGTGAGACGGGCGTTGGCCGTCGGCGGCCGGCGCAATATCGTAGGCCTTTTTCCAATTGTTGTAAGCCATCTTGAATTCCTCAGCGCTGAGTTGCTCGAGTTCAGCAGCATCTTTGCCTTTGACGATGCCGCGATAGAGCACGTGAGCATTTTCTGCTTCTTCCTTTTTGGGGGAGTTATTCCAGGTCTCACACTGCGCCATGAGTGAGGCAGAGCTGAAGCTCAACAGCACGAACGCTATGAAAGAAATGCGTAATACCTTCATGATTAATTAAATTTTCGTTTGAAAAACCAAGTGTTATCATTTAGAGTAAACCCTAACGTCATTTTGACGTAAGTTTCCCGTAAAGTATCAGCCAGGCCGAACTGCCCGGCCTCCACAGCCAGGTTGATGAAAGAAATGCGCTGCCGGCTCATGATGATGGGAAACCCTAAGCCGACGGAGACGCCATACTCTTTCAGCTGCTCGCCTTCGAAGGTGCGCGGGTCCAGCCCGTAGAAAAAGCCGAAGCGGTACCGCATCCGTTCGAAGTAATTGTTGTACGACTGAAAATCCGGTATCCATTCCACTCCGGCCCTGACGCGCCAGGTGTCGGCGAGTGTCGAATCCGGTTTGGCTTCGTTGGCGTACCCGCTCCAGTTCTCCCGGCCGTATTCCAGGCCCACCCGGAAATCGTTAATGTCTTCGTACATCAGCCCGAAGGACATAGCCGAGGGCAGGGTTCCATTTTGTTCGACATCCGATTGGTTGAGGATGGTGTCCTGGTTGATCAGGTCTACGCTGCGGCGCTCGGCAAACCGGCTGGTGTTGGTATTGAAACCACTGCCGGAGCTGCCGTATGCGCCCAGGATGAGCCTTTTGCCGGTGGGCATCATTTCTCCATTGGCATTGGCCTTTTTAAAAGTGTGGGTGTACTGCAGCCCGGCTTCCCAGAAGAAGCCGTTGATGCTGACCTCATCGAGGAACTCGGTGACGTAGGCCAGTTCTACGCTATCGAGTTCCACCCGGCGGCTGTTGGTCAGTTGCCCGAACAAGTAACCGAAGGTGAACCCTCCGCTGAGGCCTTTATACCGCAAGGCATTGCTCCAGAGCAAGCGGTTAGTCCCTCCGGTGCCCTTCAGTGAATTGGTGGCAGGCCCCAGTTCCCCCTGTATGGATGTCGATTCAATATTGTAGCCCACCAGCGTATAGGGCTGAAGGGCGAAGGCCATACCCAGGCCCAATTCAGACCGCTTGCGATCCAGCACTTCATTGATGGGGTTGATCAGGGGAAAGCCCAGGGCCAGGTAAGTCAGGTTGCCGCTCCAGATGCCCTCGGAAGAGCCCTCGCTCTGCAGAGCGCTGTATTTGGCATTCAGGCCAACTTCGAAAGCGGTGGCCTGCAAACTGGCCAGCGAAGCAGGGTTCAGGGTATTGAGGTGATAGGGGTCGTGGAAAGCGGCGCTCAGGCCCGCCATTCCTCCGGGGCCGGCATAGTACTGAGCGGCAAAATCGCCCAGCCCGAAACGGGAATAAGGAGAATTGATCTTAGGGGTGATGGTAGCGTTTTGCGCAAGCACAGCCAATGTGCAGCAACAGAGGGCTGCAGTTCCAACAAATCTACTCCAAACGCTTGACATTATAGTTTAAGATTTGATCCAGCCCAATAAGGACCAGATTGTGATTCACAAATATCTCGCTTTTCAGGTTCTTTGCAAAAAAATCCGCGTCGCCACCCGTGAAAATGGCCCGTAAGGCGCCAAAACGGGAGCGACAGTAGCGAATATACCCCTCGGCTTCCAGCAGGGCGCCTACCTGCGCGCCGTTGCGCAGGGCGGTTTCGGTGCTGTCTCCCACCCATTCTTCAAAAGCCCCGGCTTCTACCAGCGGTAGCCGGGCGGTAAAAGCATGCATGGCTTTCAACCGCATCGCTATGCCCGGCGCGATATTTCCTCCCAGGTAAGCCCCCTCGCTGCTCAGCAGGTCATAAGTGATGCACGTCCCGGCATCGGCTACCAGGCAGGCCTGCCCGGGAAACAACGCATAGGCGCCGGCCACAGCGGCCAGGCGGTCCTTGCCCAGTGTTTCGGGTGTTCGGTATCGGTTCTCTATAGGCAGTGGGGTGGCGGCATTCAGCTCAATGAAGAAGAACCGGCTGGCCAACGCTTCCCGAAAGGAGTCGGTAACAGCCCCCGCCACAGTAGATAAGATGACATTTTGGACCCCGTGGTTGGTTGCCAGGGCCATTAAATCGTCAATTTCCCAATTTTTCCGGGACTCCCGGTACTGCAACGCGCCGTTTTTGAAAACGCCCGCCTTTGCCAGCGTATTGCCTATGTCAATTACCAGGTTCATCAATGCTTGAAATGGCGCACGCCGGTGAACACCATGGCCATGCCATGCTCGTTGCAAAAATCAATGCTGTCCTGGTCTTTGATCGACCCTCCCGGCTGGATAACCGCTGTGATACCCGCCTCATGGGCGATCTGCACGGAGTCGGCAAACGGGAAAAAGGCATCGGAAGCCATCACGGCGCCCTCCAGCTCAAAGCCGAAGCTGCGCGCCTTGAGGATGGCCTGCTTCAGGGCGTCGACCCGCGAAGTCTGCCCACAACCCATACCGAGAAGCTGTTTGTTTTTTGCCAGCACAATGGTATTCGACTTGAGGTGCTTTACGCAAATGTTGGCGAACAACAGGTCTTCCACCTCTTCCGGCGCGGGCGCCTTTTTGGTCACCGCCTTCAGCTCATCCGCACTTTCTGTTTTCAGGTCGGTATCCTGTTCGATAACGCCGTTGAGCAGGCTCTTGAAGCTGCGGCGGTTGGCGTGCCACTCTTTTATGCGCAACAGTATGCGTTTTTTCTTCTTCGACAGAAACTCCAGGGCATCGGCGTCGAAGGCCGGAGCGATGAGCACCTCATAGAATATTTTGTCGATCTCCTGAGCCGTGGCCAGGCCGATGGCGGTATTGCTGATGAGAATACCGCCGAAGGCCGATACGTTATCTCCGGCCAGGGCGTCTTTCCAGGCCTGCAGGATGGTGGGGCGAGTAGCCACGCCACAGGAATTGGTGTGTTTGAGGATGGCGAAAGTTGGCTCTGCATCTCTGAACTCCCGCATCAGCCCCACGGCAGCGTCAATGTCCACCAGGTTATTGTACGACAACTCCTTGCCGCCGATCTTCTCGAACATGTCTTCCAGCCTGCCGTAAAACACGCCTTCCTGATGGGGGTTTTCCCCGTAGCGCAGCGGCTGGCTCTCCGCTATGCTCTGCTTGAAGGCCTCCCCTTCCCTGCCGGTATTGAAATACTGGAAAATAGCGGTATCGTAATGAGAGGACACCAGGAATGCCCGGCGCGCCAGCTCCTTGCGTTCGGCCAGCGTCGTGGCCCCGTCCCGCTCCCGCAGGAGCTGTAAAAGCATGCCATACTCGGCTCTGGAAGGGGCCACCACCACGTCATTGAAATTCTTGGCGGCGCCCCGGATCAGGGCGATCCCTCCGATATCGATCTTTTCGATGATCTCGGCCGCATCGTCCGTCCCCGCCACCGTTTCCTCAAAGGGATAGAGATCTACGATGACCAGGTCGATCTCCGGTATGTCGTACTGCTCCAACTGGGCCAGGTGCCCTTCCTCCCGGCGGGCCAGCAGGCCGCCGAACACCTTGGGGTGAAGGGTCTTTACCCGCCCGTCCAGAATGGAAGGGTAGGACGTCAGCTGTTCTACGGCTTCCACCTCTGCGCCCAGCCCTTCGATGAAACGCTGGGTGCCGCCGGTGGAATAGATCCGGACGCCCAGCCGCTGCAACTCGCGGATGATGGGCTCCAGGCCGTCCTTATGGAATACGGAAATGAGTGCAGATCTGATCTTTTTTGTCGCCATGGTTGTAGACTGAGCCCCTCCCGGTACGCCCCGGAACGGGTGGATTGTAAAAAAGATGTGCAAAGGTACGCATTCAGCCCGGAAATGACAAAAGGGAATTAAACAGGCGGGCAGGAAACCTGATTGTTGGGCGCCGGCCACCCCATATTATCAGACACCTGACTTTCGTATTCCGGAAAGAAACAGCTTCTATGGAAATACATTTTCCATCCCCCACATCAGGAGCCTGACAATAATTCAATTGTGGTTACCCTTCCTATCCGAAACGGGCTACTTTTGAAGAGAGAAGAGATTCATGACAAAACCTGACACCCTATTGAAGCGCCCCAAAACTCCAGATGTTATTGTTTGGCTATGAAAACTTTCATTGCACTGGAATCGAAGCAGTATCGCGCTGCGATACTGCCTTCGCCAGTGTCCTTCGGGGCTTCTCACTAACAGGGTTTAACACCTGGCTCGCCCAAAACACTTCCTGAAGCAACCGGTGGGCCAGTTTTTTTCATACTTAAACGCTAGCCCATTTCCCACCCGACTGTACTTATTCCCTAAAGCCGATTGAAACCCATTTCCGTTATACGCCGGTAACAGCGAAAGGACGGGCCTTTCGCTGCCCGGCGGCCACACAATTCCGAAGCTATGAAAACGACTGTCTTGCTGCTTGCCGCCTGCCTGTGCGGCGCCATTGCCCATTCTCAAACGAGCCTCTACGGAAAAGTGACTGATGCCATAACCGGCGGCCCCATCATCTTTGCTTCTGTTGCCCTGTATAAGAGCGGCGTGCTGATCACCGGCACGGAAACGGACTTCGACGGCAATTACGCCTTCTCCGGGATTGGCTCCGGCGCCTACGATGTCGAAACCACTTATGTAGGTTACGCCAAAAAACGGATACCGGATGTGAAGGTGCTGGCGGAAAAGGTCAATAAACTGGACATAGAAATGTCCTCCGAGGGGGTGGCCCTGGCGGAAGTGGTGGTGACGGAATACCGGGCGCCCCTGATTGAAGCGGACCACATCACCTCAGCGGCCGTCATTACCTCCGCCGGGATCCGCCCGGGCCGTTCCGGCGGCAGCAGAGAAGCTCGTAGAAGAAAAGCCGGAGACGAGGAGGAAACGCCGTCTGTTCGCGGCAGCCGGCCCGGGGGCGCCGATTATTATATAGATGGCATCCGGGTACGGGGCAGCCTGGCGCCTGAGGGCGAAATATCCGCACTCTCCGCCACCCATTCCGGTTCCGCCGGGCCCGCTGTGCCGGGGGTACCTGCCGGCCAACTTACCGCCGGCGAGTGGAGCGACCTGGATAACTGGGCAACCTGGGAGGAATTGCTGGAGGAAGATTTCCTTCCCTTCGCCCGGGCGTGGGAACTGGCGCCCCGCAACCGCTTCACGGTTGAAGTAAAAAACGAAAAAGGCGCCCCGTTGCCCAATTGCCAGGCCCGCCTGATGAACCGAAAAGGCCAGGTGTTGTGGACATCCCTCACCGACAACAACGGGCGAGCGGAACTATGGGCGGGCGACGACGGCGCCCCTCATTCCATAAAGCTGAAGCACCAGGGCGCTGAGGCCCTGATCGATGCCCCTCAACCCCACGCCAGAGGGGCCAACCGCATACAACTGGAAGCCGGCTGCCCGGAGACAACCGCCGCCGACCTGTTCTTCATCGTCGACGCCACCGGCTCCATGAGCGACGAGATCAACTACCTGAAAGCAGAGCTGGAAGATGCCATTCTTAGGGTTGAACGCAACCTCCCGGGAATAGAACTGCGCACCGGCGCCCTCTTCTACCGGGACCACAACGACGCCTATCTCACCCGCAGCAGTTCCCTCATTGCGGAGTTGGATTCCACCCTGGCATTCATCCGCCGACAGAACGCCGGCGGTGGGGGCGACGGCCCCGAAGCGGTCGAGATCGCCCTGGCGGAGGCTCTGCAGGGGCAAAACTGGAATCCAAATGCCGCCGCCCGCCTGATCTTTCTAATCCTGGACGCTCCGCCTCACCAAACGCCGGAGATCAGGCAATCGCTAAAGCAAAGCATTCAACGGGCGGCGGAAAAAGGCGTCAAAATCATCCCCGTCACCGGCAGCGGCATCGACAAGTCAACAGAGTATCTTATGAAGGCCATGGCCGTCAGCACCAACGGCGCCTACGCCTTCATTACAAGCCACAGCGGCATCGGCGGCGGCCACATAGAGCCCACCGCCGGCCCGTACGAAGTGCAGTTCCTCAACCACCTGATGGTTAAACTCATACTGGAAAATGCAATAATTCCGCCCTGCCCCGAAGAAGGACAACCGGAATTGACCCCGGCTGAAAAGGCCAACCCTGCTCTCCTGTCTCAGGTGAAATGCTTCCCGAATCCCGCCACCGGCCCCTTCTACCTGCGGCTGGAAACTGATTTCAGCCGGCTGGCGGCCCGAAACCTGGAGGGGCGGCTCGTTCTGGAAAAGGACAAGCCGGATAAGGGAGATCACGAATTCGATGCAAGCAACTGGGCGCCGGGCCTCTACCTGCTGGAACTGCACCGGGGCAGCGAGATAGCCGTAGAGAAGCTGGTGGTGGAGCGGAGGGAGTAGTTGATTGGGTTGAGGGCCAACCCAATCAACAAATCAACCCAATCAACAAATCAACCTAATCAACCCTTTCCCCCACCTCCCCCTCCGGCATTTCCACCCTTGTCCTGGGCAGGCACTCCGGATAGTCCTCCTGGATGAAGGCGATGAGCTGCTCGCGGATATCGCACCGCAGGTCCCAGGCGTCGGAAGCATTGTGGGCGCTCATGAGGATGCGCACCTCCATGGTGTGGCGGTCCGAATTGGTCACCTGTATGCTCTTCACCCGGCCGTCCCATTTCTCATGCTTTTCGATGAGTTGAAAGTAGTAATTGCGCAACTCGCCTATGGGCAGGCGGTAATCGGTATACAGATAGACATAACCCAGCAGCTGGGCGGAAGTGCGCGTCCAGTTCTGAAAGGGTTTTTCGTTGAAATAGTTGAGCGGCACCACCAGCCGGCGTTCATCCCAGATGCGGACGACGACGTAGGTGAGCGTGATCTCCTCGATGCGCCCCCACTCCCCTTCCACGATCACCACATCGTCGATGCGGATGGGTTGGGTGAAGGCCAGCTGAAAGCCGGCCAGCAGGTTGGCGATCGACTTCTGAGCGGCCAGGCCGATGATGATGCCGGCCACCCCGGCGGAGGTCAGCAGGCCGGCCCCCAGTTCGCGCACCCGGTCGAACTGGAGGAGGATGAAAGCGATGACCACCACAATAGTCACGGCAATGATCACCCGCTTGATGTACTGAAACTGGGTAATGATCTTGCGTTCTTCCAGGTTGTCCTGCACATCGATGCGGTAGCGGTCGCGCACCAGGTCGCTCACTACATCGGCAATCTGAACAAATAAAGCGCCGGCAGCGATGTACATCAGGATCTCGAGAAGCAGGGCGGCTGTCGCCACCTTTGCGGCCTCGATACCCGCCGCGAAAGGCGCCGCCTGGGCAAAAATGATAGGCGCCAGCCACAGCACAGGCGTCCGCAGGTTGTTGTTGATGGAGCGGAGCAGCAGTATGTCGCGTTTCCTGCCATACCATTTCAAGGCCTTGAAGGCCACCCAGGCAAAGATGAACCCGGCAACGGCCGCGCCGGCGAAGACAATCCCGATGCGCAACCACTCGGATGCATTTTCTAATAATCCGGATAACATGGAGTCGAAGTTTTATTCTGGAAAGCGAAATGCGGGTGGATTGTTCAATCGGAGAGGCGCCGGAAATAAAGGAGGCGGAAGAAATACACAGGAACAGGAGGAAATACCCTAGTGCGACTAGGCCGAATTAACGGGCGATTTCGTGGCCCCTTAACGTTCTGGTTCACAGCAGCTTAAATTAACCCGTTAATTCGTTCCGCTTTCACTAGCGCCGCCAAGGCCCGTTTTCAGGCATTTCAACCCATTGCCATTTCAGTTTCTCATACCGGATAACTCCTTACCATTATCCAGACGAGCAGGAGGAAAGAGGCCAGGACGAGCCAGAAACGAATGTCCTTGAACACGGAAGATGTCTTCTCATCGATCATGCTTATTAAATTGTACGCAGTTAGAAGAAAGAGGGCTGCTATTTCATTGAAAGGGCCAGGGCCGGAATATTCCTGTCCGGGCCAGAGCGCATCGTGGCGTTCCCTCATAGCGCCGTTTGCCTTACTATCTTACGTTTACAAAAAAGATGCCATAGCATTTTTTTTTAATGTGAAGGCAAACGGCTCAGCGATTCTCGCTTTGGCTCTTCGAAGGGGCCTTGGAGGCCCTAATCTGGGCGAGAATCGCTACGAACGGCCGCCCCTTAAGACAAGCGCTGAGGGGCCGGATGGTTTTTCGAAATGCGCGGGCAGGCCCGGAGGCATAGCCGTGGGCCCGGAAGCAGGAGCCGGTTGGGGTTGAAGTCAGCGGCAGGGGTGGTTCAAAGTGCTCTAGTGCGACTAGTGCCTCGGGCACTAGCCAGCCCTTTTTTAATGCGCTTCACCAGCCCTGGCCCTTCGTAGACAAGGCCGGTGTACACCTGCAGCAGGGAAGCGCCGGCGCGGATCTTTTCGGCCGCATCTTCCGGGCCGGCAATACCGCCTACTCCAATAATGACAAGCTGGCCGTTGGACCTCTCTTTTAAATAGCGAATGACCTCGGTCGAGCGTTCTTTCACCGGCCGGCCGCTCAGCCCGCCGGCGCCTGTGCGCTCCAGCTCAGCGGCAGGCGTGGCCAGCCCTTCCCGGCCGATGGTGGTATTGGTAGCTATAACGCCGTCTATGCCGGTATTTTCCACGATCTCGACGATGTCATCGAGCTGTCCGTTGGTGAGGTCGGGAGCGATCTTGAGCAGGATGGGGCGGGGCGCGGGTTTCTGATGGTTGAGGGCTTGCAGCCGGTTCAGGAGGCTGAAGAGGGGCTCCTTATCCTGCAGGCCGCGCAGGCCGGGGGTATTGGGAGAGCTGACGTTGACGGCAAAGTAATCGACATAAGGGTAAAGGGCTTCAAAGCAGCGGGCGTAGTCCTGCTCTGCCGCTTCATTCGGCGTAGCCTTGTTCTTACCGATGTTGCCGCCGATGATGAGCCCCGGGGGCCGGCCCTTTTTCAGGCGCTCTGCCAGGGCCGCTACCCCGGCGTTGTTGAACCCCATGCGGTTGATGAGGGCTTCGTCCTGCGGCAACCGGAACAGGCGGGGCAGGGGGTTGCCGGGCTGGCCTTCGGGGGTGACGGTGCCCACTTCGACGAACCCGAAGCCCAGGGCGGCCATCGCCCTAAAGTGCCGGCCGTCTTTGTCGAAGCCGGCGGCAAGGCCGACGGGGTTTTCGAAAGTAAGGCCAAACAGCTCGCGGCGCAGGGCCGGATGTTCGTAGCGGTAAATAGCCCGGAAAAGATGGCTGAGGCCGGGAATGGCAAGCGCCAGCTTGAGCAAAAAGAGCGTGAGATGGTGCGCCCGCTCGGGCGGAAAAAGGAAGAAGAATGGCTTAAGAAGGGTCTTATACACTTTTTTAGCAAAAGTAGGGATTTGAGCTGAGGACGCAAATAGCTCGCGAAGACTACTCCCAATGCCGGGTTTCAATATCAGCCGGCCGGGGTCGTAAAGAAGAGGCGTGCGGCCGGCAGCCCTGCGATGCCCGCCGGAAAAGAAACAAAAAAGGCCAGGTAGATTAGCCTACCCAGCCGGAATCATAATCCCAAAAACTATTCTTATGTACATTTCTCCGAAGAGAAAAAGACTTTCAGAATATATTCGTAAGGCAAATATACTTATTTGATTTTTTTATACAAAAAAAAATTGCCCTTAACAAAAAAAACACTGTAAAAAGTCAAACTCAGGCCTCCTCTTCCGCTTTGACCAGCAGCTGAAATCCGTTTCCGTGAATATTGACGATCTCGATGTTCTCGTCATTTTTCAGGTACTTCCGGAGTTTGGTAACAAAAACGTCCATGCTGCGGGCGGTGAAGTAGTTGTCCTCCCCCCAGATTTTGTTGAGGGCTTCGGAGCGGGGCAGAATGTCATTCATATAGATGGCGAACATACGCAACAGCTGGGCCTCTTTGGGAGAGAGTTTGTTTTCCTCCTCGTCTTCCTCACCGGGGTTATAGGTCAGAATGCGGAGGGGATAATTGAAATGGTACTTGCCGATGTTGAACTCCTTGATCTCTTCCCTGGGGTCTGCTTTTGCCTGGCTGCGCTTCAGTATCGCCTGAATGCGGTACAGCAGTTCTTCGGAATTGAAAGGCTTGGTGATATAATCGTCGGCGCCGATCTTGAAGCCTTCCAGGACATCGTTCTTCATTGTTTTGGCGGTCAGAAAGATAATGGGCATGTCCTGGTCCTGCTCTCGGATCTCCTTGGCCAGGGTGAAGCCGTCTTTCTTGGGCATCATCACATCGAAGATGCACAGGTCAAATTCACCCTGTTTATAACTTTCCAGGCCCTGCGCCCCATCGGTGGCCAGCGTCACCTCATACTCATGCATTTCCAGGTAAGAACGAAGCACATCTCCGAAATTCTGATCGTCTTCTACCAGGAGGATTCTATTATTTGCCATAATCCGTTGTTTTCTTTTCTGGAGTTGGGCGTATTATTGCTGCGGAAGCGGCGCCCGGGATTACCATTTATTGTTTATAGGGGAAAAACAGAATAAAGCTGCTGCCTTTGCCCAGTTCACTTTTCACCTCTACGGACCCCTTGTGGGCCGTCATGATGGCTTTGACATAGCTCAGCCCGAGGCCGAAGCCTTTGACATCGTGCAGGTTGCCGGTATGTACGCGATAGAACTTATCGAAGATATGCTTTCGCTGTTCTTTGTTCATACCGATACCTTTATCGGAAACCGCTACCTCTACACCATTGGCCACATCGCGCGAATGCACTTCTATTTCCGGTTTTTCGGAAGAATACTTGTTGGCATTGTCCAATAAGTTATTGATAATATTCGAGATGTGCGTAACATCTCCTTCGATTATCGGGTTGGAAGCTTCCAGGCGGGCCGTTACGCTGCCTTCTCTTTTCTCCACCTGCAGGCTGATGTTTTCCACCGCGTGGTTGATGATGTCGTGCAGGTTGGCGCCCGTCAGCTTCAGAGAGAAGTCCCGTTTATCGATCAGGGCCATCTGCAGAACTTTCTCCACCTGACTATTCATACGTTTATTTTCCTGTTTTATTATGTTGGCGAAGCGGCTGACCTTATCGGGGCTGCCGGCGATAATGGGGCTGGTGATGGAATCGGCGGCCAGGGATATGGTGGCGATGGGGGTTTTGAATTCGTGGGTCATGTTGTTGATGAAGTCGGTCTTCATCTCCGACACCTTTTTCTGCCGGAAGATCACATGTATGGTGTAAGCGAAGCAGAACAGGATCAGGCTGGTGAAAATGATGGACCCCAGGAAGTTCATCCACAGGGAGCGCCAGACGAAGCTCGTCCGCCCCGGGAAATGGATCATGAGCAGGCCGGGCGAGGGCATATCCTCGGGAAAGAGGTCTACTTTGTAGGGGGAGTTGTAGATGGTGCGGTACCCCGGCAGAATCTCCTTGGGTTGGGCATCCTCGACCACATAGTGTCCGTCTACGATGATGAAGCTTTTTTTATCGCGGGAAAAGACGCCGTAATTGTATTCGGTATCGATGCCGCGGTTGGCCAGTTCCTGTTTGACCACGCCGTTCAGGTGTTCGAGTTTGATGCGTTGCTCGAGCGGAAACTCCTGGGTATTCTGCTGGAAATAGACCATCAGGGTACGGTAGGTATTGTCTTTACGGGCCATACACTGGGAACAGGTGCAGGGGTTGGCGAACTCGGCCATCAGTTCGTCCAGCAGGTCGCTATGGCTGATCTTGGGGTTAAGGATATTGGGCCCCTCGTTCAGGGGGCGGTCCAGGCTTATATTGTCCGGGCTAACACCTCCGCTATGTTGCACCTCCTGGTAATAGGTGGTCATAAAACCGTTGATGGAATGGTTGAAAACCTCCCGGTTCTCCTCTGCCTCCAACCTGCGGACAACCGTGTTCAGGGCCGCATAGACGTTTTTCTCAAAACGCTCTTCATTGACGTGCACCGCAGTACGGATGAGGTCCATCTGAAGGACCACTACACCGATCACCGCAGCGCTCATCAATCCGATAATGGCCCAAATTGCCTTCTTATTCATGCTTTTGGTCCTGATTTTCGCTTATATAACCCTCCGAAACGGGTAAATATTTCACTTTCTTCAATAAAGAGTCAGATTCCACTATGAATACAACAAAATTAGGCAATCCATACACGCCGGGGGGTAGTTTAACAGTCTTTTAACTACGCTGCCCGGCCAACACTGCACTTTGTCTGCAAAAGAGTTATCAATTGTTAAATTTGAAATTTATTGCCGGAAAAAGCAAGCCTGCCCGTCAGGTTTTATCGAACCGCGCGCCTGAAAACGCCGGATAAAAGAGACGGAACACCCGCCCGGAAGGATATTTCAGCCGGCTTTTTTATTTTTTGCCCGTTCTCTGTAGTTTTTGTAATTTCCCCGACATAATTTCCCCATCCTGGAAAGCTGCCGGGATAAGACAATATTTTGAATATTTACGAATATTAAACAGAATATTTCACCAAGCCTATGAAAAACAAGTTCTTCGCCGCCATCGCCCTGCTCTCTCTCCTCGCTTCCTGCACCCCTCCCGCCGGAGGGCCGGTAGAAGGCCCCACCTGGAAACTCGTTTATATGAACGGTGAAATTCCGGAAGGGCTGGACATCAGCGCTACGTTCAAGGACGGCAAAGTCACCGGAAAAGGCGCCTGCAACCAGTACTTCGCCGATTACGAGATCGACAAAGGCGCCCTGAAGGTCGGCCCGGTGGGCGCCACCAAGATGATGTGCCCCCAGCACGCTACCCTGGAGAGCCAGTATTTCGGCGCCCTGCCCAAAGCGCAAACCTTTTCGGTGAAGGGGGAAACGCTGAGTATCACCACGGAAGAGGCAGAGTTGCAGTTTGTGAAAGGGAAGGAAAGTACAGAAACCAGCTGGGCAGAGCAGGCGCAGGGCAAAACCAAATTTT
>JAGFJE010000078.1 GCA_024103175.1 Phaeodactylibacter sp. | reverse complement strand
TTTCACCGGGAATACGTCACGCCCGCCAATTCCTTCCTGGTGGTGGTGGGGGATATCGAAAAGGAGACGCTCGAGAAAAAACTGTCCGCCGTACTGTCCGGATGGCAAGGCGGCCAACTCAAGAGCCGTGACATTCCTGCTCCTCCTCAGCAGAAAGGCTTCACCATATACCTGGTCGACAAGCCCGGCGCCGCTCAGTCCGTCCTGCGGTTCGGCCAGCCCGGCGTTAGCCGGCAGGTGGAGGACGAATACCCGATAACCGTGATGAACACCATCCTGGGCGCCTCCTTCACCTCCCGCCTCAATCAGAATATCCGGGAGGAGCACGGGTACGCCTACGGCGCGCGGTCGACATTCTGGCAGCCCCGGCGCCAGGGGTACTTTATGGCCTATGCCGATGTACAATCCGATGTGACCGGCCCGGCCATTCAGGAATTTCTCAAGGAACTCAACGGCATTCGGGAAGTATCGGTAGAAGAGGTGGAGAAGGCGCGCAACTACCTGGCGCTGGGCTTCCCCGGTGAGTTCCAGAACGTGGAGTCCATTGCCGCCAACCTGGCCGATGTGATCTTCTACGGCCTTCCGGAGGATTACCTCAACCGCCACGTCGAACGATTGCTGGCCGTGAAGGAAGCGCAGGTGGAAGAAGCCGCCCGGGAATACATCAATCCGGGGAATATGATCCTCGTCCTGGTGGGAGACAGAGAACTGGTGGCAGAAGAGGTGGAGAAACTGGGGCCGGTGAAGTACCTGAGCATCGAAGAGGTGCTGGGGCCGGTGCCGGAGATTGAGGAGAAGGAGTAGGGGCTAAACGCCGGTTGTCGTGCCTCTTGTTCTATTTGTGTAAAGGTGGCCCGTCTCTTTGAGCCGGGTAAAAAAAGTGTAAAGGTGTAAATGGCCCGGAGCGCCTTCCTCTTACACATTTAGGCTACCATTCTAGCGCTGGACAAAGTCGGAAATCGGACACGAGCGAAGCGACTGACGGAGTAAATCGGTAGTCGGAATGGCTTGGGACGTTCCTCAACATCTTGGCTATCAATAGTGTCCAACGTTAGACGGGTGGCCCACATTTACACACATACACTTTTACACAGCCATATGGCTCTGCCTTGCGAGCTATAAACCCAATCCCGTCAACTATAAATTTATCCCGGTAATGCCAGGCGGGCTGCGTAACTTAGCAGGCTGAACTTGAACTGTCAATAAACGACTATGCGCCGCCTGGCCTTATTGCTGTCCGGTTTACTGTGGTGGCTGTGCACGATTGCTCAGAAGGAGTTCCATTTTGAGAACTTTACCACCCGCGACGGGCTGTCGCACAACGAAGTCCGCAGCCTGTTGCGCGACAGCCGGGGGTTTCTCTGGGTAGGGACGGCCAATGGGCTGAACCGCTTTGATGGTTATGAGTTCCGGGTTTTTCTACC
This sequence comes from Phaeodactylibacter sp., assembly GCA_024103175.1. Taxonomy (GTDB): domain Bacteria; phylum Bacteroidota; class Bacteroidia; order Chitinophagales; family Saprospiraceae; genus JACJXW01. The sequence goes on along the minus strand of JAGFJE010000078.1, from coordinate 6,582 downwards.
GGAGCCCGGCACAGGATATGGGCCAGGCGGAGAGGTCATCGCCGCATTGGCGGAAGCCCCCGATGGCCGCATCTGGATCGCCCATAACCGGGGAATTGACATATTTGACCCGCTGCGGGATTCTTTCCTGAGGGCGCCGCCCCGTGTGGAAGATGAAGCCAACTGGTCTTTTAATAATGGGTGCACCATTTTTATCGGCAGCCAGGGCCATGTAGCCATCACCAGAGATGGGCCGCACATGGTTTGGTTCCCACCGGGCAGTTTGGCCTATGAGTGGCTGGAAGCTCCGGACGTGCCTGAAGCGCAGCGGCCGGACGCCTATCGCCGCACCGCAGTCAACGGTTTCACTTCCGTAACCTATAAGAGCCCCGATGAAGCCTGGGCGGGCAGCCTTTTTGGCCTGTTCAGCCTCCACCTGCCGTCCCGGCAATTAATATTTTACCCTCCGGAAGGCGTCCAGCTAAAGTTTGGCCCCCAGGCCGTTTGCACCGATGAAAAACGGGGGGTTATCTGGTTTACCGTTTTCGGGCAGGACCTTTTTTCCTTCAACCCGGCGTCGGGGCAATGGAAGGCCTGGAATGTCATACCCAGCAGCTATATCAACGCCACCACTCATGTGGCCTTACTCGGCGACGGCGGGGTATGGATGAGCCAGCCCGGCATCCTCTATCCTGAAAAAGAAAAATTCATTCCCATTCTCCATCGCCCGGACGACCTCTACAGCTTTCCCGGCGCCAGCCCTACGGTGGCCTATACCGATACGGACGGCATCCTCTGGGTGGGTACTTCCAGTGGGTTGAGTAAGCTGGACCCGCGCCTGCAGGGTTTTCGCCACGTATTCCTGGACGCCCATCCGGCCTATGACTACGACAATTCCGTTCTGGATATTTACGACAACCCCGAGGACGGTTTGTACTACATTACCTCCTTTTACACCAACCTGATCCTGTTATACGACCCGGTTACGGGAAAATCCAGAGACATCAGCCGGGAGTTTAAGCCTTCCTTTCGCAATTCCCCCACGCGTATTTTCAGAGACAGCCGTGGCATTACCTGGCTCCTGGCGGGTGGCGGGCTGTACCGGGCTGACCTGGGCCGGCGTAAACTACATGCCGTTGAAATGCCGCCGTTGCCGCCCGGAGTCAACGACCTGGCCACTTTTGATATCGAAGAAGACGCCGGCGGCAACCTGTGGATCACCAAGTGGCGGGCGGGGGTGCTGCGCTACAGCCGGCAGAGCGGCAGGCTGGAATATGTCGGCCCGCCGGAAGGCATGCCACAGCCCAGGACCACGTACTGCCTGGCCATGAACCCCGGCCGCAGCAAACTCTGGGTAGGCACCAATGGAGAGGGTTTGTTCAGCCTCGACCTGACGTCCGGAGACTGGGCCCATTTCCCGGAATTTGTGATCGATGGCAAACACCAGGGGCTGATTGAAATTACCGGCCTGGAAACGGATGACAGGGGCAATCTCTGGATTTCCTGCCGAAACGGGCTCATCCGTTTTGATACCAACGGCCAACCCCGCTTGTTTTCCAAAGCGGACGGCCTGGCCAACACCCTCCTGGAAGGAATGGGCAAAGACAAACACGGGCGGATCTGGCTGGCTACCGGCGGCGGCATCAGCAGCATCGACTCCCGCACCCTTGCCATCCGCAACTACGATGAACGGTACGGGCTGAAGATCGACGCCAACCTCGACTGGTTCTCCGTGAGCAGGAATGGGGAGGTGTTCTCCGGTACCAAGCGCGGGTTTATTCGCTTTCACCCCGACAGCCTGCCTGTTGACGAACGGCCGCCCCGCCTGGCGCTCACCGATTTTAAAGTAGGAGGCGTTGAATACAAAAATAAAGGCCGTCAGGTAAGCTTTGGCGACGAGCTGCGCCTGAGGCCTTCCGAGAATTTCTTCTCCATTCAGTATGCCGCCCTGAATTTCACCCTGCCGAAAGAGAATACCTATTACTACAAACTGGAAGGGCTGGATGAAACCTGGATCGAAGCGGGCAACCGGCGGATCGCCAGTTACACCAAAGTGCCACCCGGGCGCTATCGCTTTTGTCTAAAAGCAAAGAACAAGGATGAAGTGTGGAGTACAGCGGAACAGTCGCTGGGTATTGTCATCGCTCCTCCGTTTTGGAGGGCGCCCTGGTTCATCACGCTATTGCTGTCTGCATTTGCCGGGGTGGGCTATGGCGCCTACCGCTTCCGCATTCAACAGATCCGAAGAGAAGAACAAATGAAAGCAGAATTCAACAGAAAACTGGCAGAAGTGGAAATGGCTGCCCTCCGGTCACAGATGAACCCCCATTTCCTGTTCAACTGCCTCAATTCGATCAACCGCTTTATCCAGCGCAATGAACCGGACGCCGCTTCCTCGTACCTGGCCAAGTTCTCCCGCCTCATCCGCCTGGTGCTCGATAATTCGCGCAGCGACATGGTTTCCCTGCGGGATGAGCTGGAAGCCCTGCGCCTTTACGTCGAGCTGGAAGCCATGCGGTTTGTCGGCCGGTTTACCTATTCGATCAATATATCGCCAGTTTTGGACATCAACAGTATCGAAGTGCCGCCCATGCTGATCCAGCCCTATGTGGAAAACGCCATCTGGCATGGCCTGATGCACAAAGAGAGCGAGGATTGCCACCTTGCGGTACGGGTTTTTCCACTGGAAAACCACCTTTGTATAATCGTGGAAGACAACGGCATCGGCCGGAAAATGGCGCGGGAGCTGAAAAGCAAATCCGCCACCCTGCACAAGTCGCATGGGATGAAAGTGACCGCCGAACGCATCGAGATCATCAATGAGATCTATAAATCGAAGGCGGCTGTTGAGATCGAAGACCTGAAAGATGAACAGGGGGCGGCAGCCGGAACGCGCGTCACCCTGCTTTTGCCGTTGGAATAAAGGGTAATAAAGATTTCCCAGATCTTCGGTATGTGTTTAGCGGTGCTCCAGGTGACATCTTTCGCCTTATATACTGGACTTTAGCTCATATCACTGCAGTTTTACAGGGCGAAAGAGCCTGTCCCGATATTTTCGGGATGTCATCTGGCGAAGTGAAATGACACCTTTTTGCCCTTCAATCTGCGGGTAATAAGCTTATTCGCTAGTGCGCCGGGGCAAAAAGATGTCACCTCGACGCTGACAGATATGATCTCCGAGCCCTAAAAGGTATTAAAAATAGCATATGAAAGCCATTCTCGTCGACGATGAGCTCTATTGTACGGAGCTATTATCCGCTCTGCTGGCCAAGCATTGCCCGGCAGTAGAAGTGGTTGGGGAGTTCAACGACCCGCAGAAAGCCGCGGAATACATCCGCGGGAATCCTCCGGATATTTTGTTTCTGGACATTGAGATGCCCAGGCTCAACGGTTTTGACCTTCTGGAGCGGGTGCGCCCGGTCAGCTTTCAGGTGATCTTCACTACTGCTTACAACCAGTATGCCCTGCGCGCCATCAAGATCAGTGCCCTCGACTACCTGCTCAAGCCCATCGATATTGACGAGCTGAAAGCGGCAGTGGAAAAAGCCCGCCAGCAGCGGCAGTCCCCTCAGTGGGGGCAGTTCGAGCTCATGGAGCGCTCCCGATCGGCCGGAGAGGAGCCTCCCCGGACCATCGCCCTGTCGACCCTCGAAGGCCTGCATTTCGTGGAGGTGGCCGATATCGTCTACTGCCAGAGCGAGGGCAGTTACACCAACCTCTTCTTTATGGATGGCGAGAGCATGCTGCTGTCCAAACCAATAAAAGAGGTAGGCGAGCTGCTCATTCCCGCCGGCTTCCTGCGCGTGCACAATTCCTACCTCGTCAACCTCAGTCACATCAAAAAATACATCCGCGGAGAGGGTGGCGAGATCGTCATGAAGAACGGCCATGCGGTTCCGGTGTCAAGAAGCAAAAAGGCCGAATTCCTGGAGCGGATCGCTAAGCTGTAGCAGATGGCTTGACTGTCAGCTGACAACTTTCTGTTGTCTGCTGACTTTTGCTACGTATTTCCATGTACTTACTACAGCGTCAAATAAGTTTTGTGACGCATTCGTGCGGCGATCATCTTGATCACACGTGAATCTGCTCAATGGTTTTTGCGCCTCACGGCACGGGGTTGTTAAAAAAAACCGTGGGTGGATAGTACACTGATTTATTAAGATCAGTTATGATTCATTAGGGTCTTGCATCCTGAGTGTTACGATCCTGGAAAATCTTATTTATCCTAACGGATCAGTGTACTATACCTTTTTGCACAACCCTCACGAGCAACACCTTCGATCGTGTTGCAAAATTGAATTAGCACAGTACTTACCCGCTCCAAAGTGCCACCTCTCTGCTCCCTCTTCTGTCTACCTATTCAAAAACCATTTTTCACTTTAAAGCAATCTGCATGAAAAAGATCGTTTTACTTTTCCAGTTGTTGGCCGCCGTTCTTTCCCTGACTGCCCAACCGGCCGTCAACCACCAGTTTTTCCCCCGTATTGGGCATGTACAGACACTGGCCGAAGTGTATCCGGATGGTATTTCCCCCGGCGAGGCCGGCCCCGGCCGGTCCTGGGATTTTTCCGGCCTGGAGGCCATTCCCGGCGCGGTGCAAACCACGCTGGAGAATATGTCTCCCGGCCTGACGCCTTTTGCCGCGGCTTTCCCCGAGGCCAATGTCAGTGGGATCTTTACCGACACGGTTGAATTTTTCACCTATTACAAGGTTTCTCCGGAAAGCTGGGAATGGATCGGTTCCGGAGCGGAGCTGGGCGCTATGCCTTTTACCGACCCCCTTACCATTTTAAAGCCCATGGAATTTAACGGTTCCTTCCGCGACACCGCCCGCCAGGAGCTGGTATTTTCCGAGCTGGAATTCTACCAGTATATAGAACAGGAAGTCACTTACCGCGCTTACGGCACGCTGAAGCTCCCCCAGGGCGCCTTCTACGACGTTGTGCTCATCGAAACCAATCAAATAGAGATCGACAGCTTTGTATTTCCTTTCGATGGGTTCTATTCCCTAGATACCATCTACACCCAGGGGTTCAACTGGATGCAATTGGGAGCGCCCGGGCCGTTGTGTACCTACCACGTCAGTAACGGTTCCTCCAAGTTTGTTTTTGAAGGGCTGGACCCGGAATACAGTACTTTTGGCCCCGAATATGACGCTCAGTATGACATTGGCCTGGTTTCTTCCGTAAAAGGCCCTGGCAACGAGCCGCTGGGGGAGGTGCTTCTGGCGCCCAACCCCACGGAGGGGCAGAGTTGGCTGAGCCTGCAGGCCGGGCAACAGCACGGGAACGCTCACCTGGAAGTGAGGGACGCCGCCGGCAGGTTGTTGCGTTCTGCGCCAGTGGCCGTTCAGGAAGGGCACAACCAGTACCCTGTGCCGACAGACGGCCTACCGGCGGGATTGTATCTCATTTCGGTGACGAACGGCAAGAACGCCCAAACTATCCGCCTGGTGGTGCGCTGAAACGGGAACCCGGACGCCGTCGCCATTAGCTTTCGCCGACCCCTAAGGCGAAGAGCCGTGGCGACGGGCGATGGCGTAAATTAGAGCGGATATGGGGAACTCATCCGCGAATATCCGCACAATCCGCGTCATCCGCGTTCCATCTCTCCGGCAAACCTCCCCTCCGGCAATTATAAACTCAAACCCGCCGATCATAAAAACTCAGTTTCCTCACATTCCGCCCGGGGGTACATTTGTGGTATCATTATAAAATTCATAAATCACCCATCATGACAACCACAATTGTAAAGTCCGACACCGCTAAAGCTGCCCATTTTCTTTCCGATGAAACGCTGATCGATATGGCGCTGGCCAATAACCAGGCTGCCTACACCCTCATTGTCCGGCGCCACGAGAAGATGCTGCGGGCCGTCATCACCCGTTACCTCAGGGAAGAAGAGGACATCCAGGAAGCGCTTCAGGACACCTTCGTTCGCATGTATAAGGCCCTGCCCGGCTTCCGGCGGGAGTGTAAGCTGAGCTCCTGGCTCTGCCGAATAGCCATTTCCAGCGCCATCAACCGCTATAAGAGCAAGGTGAAACGCTACGAACAGGTTGGCGTGGAGGCCATACCCGAGTCGTACCACCTGGCCGGGATACCGGAAGCGCTGGAGCGGATAGAACGCAAGGAAACCAGCCAGTGGATCAGGCAGGCCCTCAGCTTCCTGTCGGCCAGGGATGCTTCCGTACTCACCCAGTTCTACCTGCAGGGGCTGTCTGTCGATGAGATCTGCCAGGCAACCGGCATGACGGAGTCCAACGTCAAAACAAGGCTTATGCGGGCCCGCCAGCGGCTGAGGAATATCGTGGAAGAACAGTTTCATCAGCAGTTGATGAATTAGTTTGGTTGATTGGTTGTCAATGATTCCCCAAAGGGGGAAAATAAGAAAGCTATAACTGGTAAATTTGCCTTAGGCGCCCCACAAAGCCCGCCAAACAATGGTGGCATTGCCCCCGCCTGGTTGTCCGGTTGGGGCCCGGCGGAGGAAAAAGGATTGGCGGATGCTGGCTTTGGCGGGATATTCCGGTGGTGGTGATTTAGCCCTTTTAAGCTGCCCCTGGCGCTGCCTTATTATTTCTTTTGGAAATTGAGTTGTTAT
>JAGFJE010000061.1 GCA_024103175.1 Phaeodactylibacter sp. | reverse complement strand
GGATGGCCCCGGCCTTTGACAGTTGGAGCGAGGAACGCAAAAGCACATTCTACAGCGGCCTGCTGCAACTGATCGCGCAGCTGCAAAAGCTGGGTTTTATCAGTATACAGCGCAGTTGCCTGAAGTGCCGTTTTTTTGAACCGGGAAAAGGGGGAGACTACTGTAAGCTGCTGAAAATGCCCCTGCGGGAGGCGGACCTGCGGGTGGACTGCCCGGAGTTTGAGGAGATGTAGAGCTGGCCGCCAGTGAAAGCGGCACGAATTAACGGGTGAGGCTAGCGGTCTAGCGTTGGACAAAAGTCGGAAGTCGGAAAGCGGAAGTCGGAATGACTTTGGACGTTCCGCAACTCTTTGGCTATCAATAGTGTCCAACATTAGACGGGTAGCCACAATACAGCAATCTAACTTTCCCTACGGATAGTACGGCATCAGCATGTAATACACCACCGGGCCCGTAACCGCCACATACAGCCAGACGGGAAAAACCCACCTCGCCATTTTGCGGTGCCGGGCGTACTGGCCGGTATAAGCGCGTATAAAGGTAAAGAGAATAAAGGGGAAGATCAATGCCGCCAGTACGATATGGCTCAGCAAAAGGGCCAGGTACCAGATACGGGAACTGCCGGCCGCCGCCAATTCTTCCGCACTCAGGCTGCCGTCGCGGTTCAGGTCGCCGTAGATCGTTTCCGGAGTGGTGAAATGATAGGCGACGTAAGACAGCAGAAAAAGCACCGACAGGCCAACGGCAATGTAAATGGCGCGCCGGTGAGCCTCAATATTTTTCTGCCGGATGAAGTAATAAGCCGCCACCAGCACTACCGCGGTCAATGCATTGACGGTAGCGTGAAAAGGGGGAAGAAAACCGAGGTCCCACCCGTCCGGGATAGGGATTTTCACCCGCCGCATCAGGCCCACCAGCAACAGGACGGCTCCGGTAGCAACCCAGGCGGCGGTATTCAACTGTTTGGCCAATTGCAGGTTTCGCTCCATGGTCTTTTACTTTTCTGCTTCGCGTTCAAAAAGGAGTTCTTTATCTTTTTTGGGTGGAATATTGAGGGTAATGTGTTTGACCAGGCGTTTCAAGTTCTCTTCTTCCTGCATGTCATAAAACCCTCTTACCATAAGGCTGTCGGCAAAAAACAGGAGGCTGTTGTCTGGCCGGCTCATGCCATTCTCTTCGAAGGGGATATGGCTGCCTTCCGCCAGCCGGCTTACTTCATCCGGCGTTCCCATGAGGTAGAAATTCTGCTCCTCGTCCACCAGATTATGGGTGGCGGCGAATTGCTCCAGCCGGCCGCGGCCGATCGAAGCGGTATCGGCAAAAGCCAGAAAGAACACGTCCTCCCGTTCATCGAATTGCTCGTGCAGCTTGGCCAGCTTTTCAGCGTACAGGCCTTCGTGCCGGGCCGAAAAAAAATAACCGACCACCAGCCCTTCGGCAAAACGTTCTGCATTGATAAGGCTGTCATTGTAATTGTACAGGGCAAAGCCCGGCATTTTACCGTAGTCCTTCATCTCCTGCATCGCCTGCAGGCGGTAATCCAGCCCGGTCCGAAGATAGTACCACGACCCGAGCGGGAAGATGACCAGGAGAAGGAAGACTCCCGCCAGCTGAATGAGCCCCATTTGGCCTATTATCTTGGTCTTTGCCATGCTTTTATTTTTCCATTGAAAACATTCCTGGGAAGGTATTGTTGTCGGGTAATTGTCAGATAATCACGGGCATTGAAGGTACCTAACCCAGGTTCGATATGTAGCCCCCAACTGCTGTTCGCTATTCGCTGTTCGGTGTTCGCGCTTGCGGGGCCCTCCTCGGGCAAGCGAACGCCGCCCGTCTTCGCTAAACTCTTCCGGGTAAAAACCGCCGAATTTTAACCGGCTCGCAGAGACGGTACCGAACTGCCGAAGTTGGGGTCTACCAGTCGAACTTGGGCTAAAGGAAGCCCGCCTAAAAAAACAGGAGCCATACCGTCGAGATCCCGGGATGGCTCCTGTTTTCTTTTCTCGAAAAGAAGAATGCGCTCAGATCGTGTCTTCCAGTTTCAGGATATAGGTATCCTGCAACATGCTTTCCTGTTTTTTGAGGCGCAGCTCGTCTACCTCCTCGGTATTTTTCTCCCTGATCTGCTGGCGGCGGCTTTTCCAGGAATTGCCTTCCTGGAAAAAGGCGATAACGGCCCAGATGAGCAGCACCGTAGGTAAAAGCACACTCAGGGCCAGGCCCCTCACCTCGTAACGCATGTGCATGAACTCGTAAATGATGTAGTAGGCCTTGTAGAGAGAAAGGCTGATCAGCAAAAAGCCGATCAGGTAGTGCAGCCAGTCAATGTACTTCAGGTCATGTATGATGTGGCCCTTGGCCAGCAGCGAAAAGAACACCTCAACCAGCGTCACTACTGCGAGTATGACGAGCCCTTTATAGACAACTTTTTTGGCTTCTTCGTAGCTTAAACCTGCCATAATTCAGCTTGTTTTTCTTGTTTTACAATTGAAGATTAAAGGAGGTAGAATACCAGGAATACAAATACCCATACGAGGTCTACGAAGTGCCAGTACAGGCCCATTTTTTCTACCATCTCATGGCCATTCTGCCGCCTGACATACAAGCCGCTGGCAGCGTTGATCATAATGATGAAAAGGAACACAACACCGGAGAATACGTGGAAGCCGTGGAAGCCGGTGATGAAAAAGAACAGGGCGCCAAAAGCTTTGGGGCCGAACTCCTCCATCCTGATCTCGCCGGCATTCGGGCCTTCGGTTACTTTGAACTTCCGATGGATGAAGCCCCGCTCGTCCACAAAATATCCGGGATGGTCGCCCTGGCTGTAGTCCAGCTCGGCGTGTTCGCCCTCGGCATGTTCACCGCTTCCGTGCCCTTCTCCTGCGTGGGCTTTGTGAATGAGATAGCTCTCTCCGGCCTCGAAGGTTTCGTCCGATTCCTTACCGTCGGGAGTGAGATAAACGCCATTTTCCGTATAGGTTCCGAAGGGGTTGGTCGTCACCGACATATGTTCTGTACCGATGAGGTTGGTCCACTCCCAGGCCTGGCAGCTGAGGAAGCCGGCGCCCCCCAGGATGGTCATGAACATCCAGAATACCACACCGTTCTTGTTTTCCTTATGCCCTTCCTGCACGGCGCGCACCATGGTCACCGAGCTGACGATGAGAAGGAAAGACATGATGGTCACGAAGATCAGCGGGGCGTGGTGTACGCCAAAAGGCGCCGTGGAAAACACAAAGTCCGGAACCGGCCAGGTCGGGCTGCTGAAGCGCAAAGCGCCGTAAGCGATCAGGAACCCGGCAAAGGTAAAGGCATCCGACAGAAGGAAGTACCACATCATCAGCTTGCCATAGCTCGCCTTGAAGGGCGCTTTCCCTCCCGACCAGGCATCGGCCTGGTTCTGCACTTCTTTTTGTTCAATAACGGTATCAGACGTCGCCATCAGTTATCTTTTGTTTGGTTATTAGACGTTTACGAAAAAGTGAAGAACACTAAAAGATATACCCACAGGAGATCGACAAAATGCCAGTAGATGAGCGTCAGCTCAAAGCGCAATTTCCGTGCGGGCGTTACGCGGTGCTGCAACGCAAAAGCATGCAGAATAGCTACCAGGAGGGCGGCGATGCCCCCCAGGATATGTGCTGCGTGCACTCCCGAGATCACATAAACAAAGGACCCTGAAGGGTTGGTGGTCAGCTCAACGCCGATCGCCGTCAGCGCCTGCCAGCCCTGGTACTGCAACACCAGAAAGGCAAGGCCCAGGATCAGGGCGCCTACCAGGAACAACCTGTACATGAGGGTTTTGCCCCGCTTGAATGCCAGGTAGGAAGAGTGCAGGCTCAGGCTGCTCAGCAGGATCACGCCGGTGTTCAGGTAGAACAGGTCCGGCAACCTGAACTCCAGCCAGTTGCCCGCCGCCTGGCGCACGATGTAGGCGCTGGTAAAAGCGGCGAACATCATCAGAATGCTCGCGCAGGCTATCAGAAGCGCAAACTTTTTGGGGTGCATCCTGCTCCTTCTGTAATCCGTCGTCGCCAAAGTCGCGTTCATATTTTTAACTAAATTTTATCTGCAAATAATACCACCAGTGATACTGGTATATAGGCAAAGGAAAAAAACATCAGCTGTAAAGCCGATTTCCGGCTCCCCGCCTTGTAAAAGTTCCAGCCGAAGTAAGCGTAGCCCAGGCTGAGCGCCGCCACTACCGCTGCCGAAACCCAACCGCTCACCCCCAGCATAAAGGGGATGAGGCCCACCGGTACCAGAAAAATGGCATACAGGAAAGCCTGCAGGCCGATCCGGCGGTCGCATTCTCCCCTCCGGTTGGTGGGCATCAGCTTGTAGCCGGCCTTGGAGTAATCTTCAAAGCCCAGCCAGCCGATAGACCAGAAATGGGGAAACTGCCAGAGGAACTGCAGCGCAAAAAGGCTGAGCCCCAGAAAAGTGAGCTCCCCCTGCGCCGCCACACAGCCGATGAGCGTCGGCAACGCCCCCGGTACTGCGCCAATGGCCACCGCCGACGGGCTCAGGCGCTTCATCGGCGTGTACAGAAAGGCGTAGGTCACCAGGGCCAGCATGCCAAAAAAAGCAGCCCAGGGGTTGAAAAGCGCCAGGAGCGTGATACCGAATAGGCTCATAAAACCCGCCGCCATCACCGCCTCGGAAGTCCCCATCCGCCCGGCGGCCAGCGGCCGGCCCGCCGTGCGCTTCATCAACTTGTCATAGTCGCGCTCCAAAACCTGGTTCAGGGCATTCGCCGCGCCGGTCACCAGAAAGCCTCCCGCCGCCAGAATGGCAACGGCAACCCAGCTCACCGGCCCGCTCACCGCGATCAGGAAGGCCATCACGGAGGAAAAAACCACCGTCAGGGTCAACCTGAACTTGACCAGCATCTTGTAATCCTGTACCTTCTGCAAGGCCAGGGCCCATATGCTTTGTTCTACCGCTTTTGTCTGCACTTTTCCTTCTGTCTGTTATTCATTCCTTCTGTCTGTTATTCATTCCTTCAATCATTCATTCCTTCAATCATTCATTCCTTCAATCATTCATTCCTTCAATCATTCATTCCTTCAATCATTCATTCCTTCAATCATTCATTCCTTCAATCACTCCCCCTCAATGCCCCTCCTTCTCTCCTTCTTCCAGAGGCTGGATCTGAGGGATGAATTCCTTACCGTCCTTACCGTAGTCGTAAGCCCAGCGCTGTACCGTCGGCAGTTTGCCGGGCCAGTTGCCGTGGCCGGGTTCGAGCGGCGTGGTCCATTCGAGGGTTGTCGCCCCCCAGGGGTTGCGGCTCGTCATCTTGCGGCCTTTCCAGATGCTGTAGAAGAAATTGATCACAAACAGGACCTGGAAGCCGAAGGTAACGATGGCGGCAATGGTGATGAACTGGTTCATGGCATCGAACTGGCCAAAAGCGGCGAAGCTGTCAAACCGGTAGTAGCGGCGGGGGACGCCGGCCATACCCAGGTAGTGCATCGGCCAGAAAACGGCGTAGGCGCCGATGATCGTGCCCCAGAAATGGATCTTGCCCAGCGTCTCGTTCATGAAGCGGCCGAACATCTTCGGGAACCAGTTGTAGATACCGGCAAACATGCCGAAGAAAGCGGCAACCCCCATCACGATGTGGAAGTGAGCCACGACGAAGTAGGTATCGTGCAGCTGAATATCGATGGCGGAATTACCCAGGAAGATACCGGTCAAACCGCCGGAAATGAACATAGACACAAAGCCGATGGCAAAAAGGCTGGCGGCGGTGAACCGGACGTTACCGCCGTACAGGGTGGCGATCCAGTTAAATACCTTGACCGCCGAAGGCACTGCGATGATCAGCGTAAAGATCACAAAGAAGTTGGAGATGAATGGGTTCACACCAGACATGAACATGTGGTGCGCCCACACGATGAAGGACAGGAAGCCGATGGCCAGAATGGAGTAAACCATGGCCTTATATCCGAAGATCGGCTTGCGGGAGTGTACCGAGAGCACTTCTGAAACCAGGCCCATCGCCGGAAGGATGATGATGTACACCTCCGGGTGGCCGAGGAACCAGAACAGGTGCTGGTACAACACCGGGCTTCCGCCCACGTGGTCGAGCGCCTGCCCGCCGATGAAGATCTCACTGAGGAAGAAGCTGGTGCCCAGGCCACGGTCGAACATCACCAACAGGAAAGCGGATACCAGTACGGGGAAGGACAACAGGCCAAGGATGGCCGTTACAAAGAGCGCCCAGATGGTCAGCGGCATGCGCCACATGCTCATCCCCTTGGTCCGCAGGTTGAGTATCGTGGTAATGTAGTTGATCCCGCCGAGTAGTACGGAGACTACGAAAAAGACCAGGCTGAGCAGCCACAGGGTCATACCGGCTCCCGACCCGCTCGAGGCCTGTGGCAGGGCGCTGAGCGGCGGGTAGGCCGTCCATCCTCCGGAAAAGGGGCCCGTATTCAGGAACAGGGACAGGAACATGATCAGCCCGGACAGGAAAAAGAACCAGTAGGACAGCATGTTCAGGAAGGGAGACGCCATATCCCGCGCTCCGATCTGCAACGGAATGAGAAAATTGGCAAAAGTACCGCTAAGGCCGGCTGTCAGTACGAAGAATACCAGGATGGTGCCGTGCATGGTCACCAGCGCATAATAGAATTCCGGCGCCAGCGAGCCTATCCCCGCCTCATTGACGGTGATCCATTTGCCGAGCAACGGCTTCAGCCATGCCATATTCTCTTCCGGAAAACCCAGTTGAAGGCGGAAGATCAGAGACATAGCGGCGCCGACGATCGCCCAGAACATACCTGTGATCAGGAATTGCTTGGCGATCATTTTATGGTCCTGGCTGAAAATATAGGTCGTAATGAAGTTCGACTGATATTTATCGCCATGGTGGTGCTCGTGAAAGTGGTCGTCGTATCCGTACTCCTCAATTAAGAGGTCTTCTTCGTGTACTACCGGTTTGGTTTCTACGTTAGCCATCTGCTGAAAAATTTATGTATTATCCTAAAGGAATATCGGTTTCAAAAATTGTTGTGTATTGCCTTACTCTGTTGTCTCTGTCGTCTGAGGAGTTTCCGGTTCTGCCTCTTCGGGCTGGCTTTCCACCTCCGATTCCGGGGCCGCCTCCTCCTTGTAGGGGTCATCGTCCGTGCCCTTGATGGTACTTTCATAATAGGGCTGCTGCTTGCTGAGCCAATCCTGGTACTCGCCTTCCGAGACGATCTTGACCACCCGGCGCATGGCGTAGTGGCCCTCCCCACACAGCTCGGCGCAGGCCAGCTCGAAGTCAAAGGCCTCAAACTTCTTGGGGCTCTCCGGGTCGGAGGGGTCTACCGGCTCGTGCCATTCCGGGTACATCGGTTCCCCGTTGAGGTTCAGGGCGCCCAGCTTCCGGCGGTATTCTTCGGTCGTCGTCTTGGGGGTGAAGACGAAATAAGTCGGCATGCCCGGCACGGCGTCCATCTTCACGCGGAAGTGCGGCAGGTAAAAGTTGTGCAGTACGTCGCGCGCTGTGATGCGTACGCGAACCTTCTTGCCGACCGGCAGGTAGATCTCGCTCGGGTGGAAGTCGTCCAGGTTCTTCGGGTCCGTCCAGTCCTGCCCCAGCGGGTTGGTACCCGAAACCAGGCGGTAGTCCCTCGTCCCCAGTTTGCCATCCGGGCCGGGGTAGCGCAGGTGCCAGGCGAACTGATATCCCGTGCCTTCGATCTCGATGTATTCCTCGTTGGGGTCTACGTCCGCCATCACTTCGTTCCAGGCGTCCAGGCCGCCAACGACCAGGAAGGTCATCACGATTGCCGGAATGACCGTCCAGATCACCTCCAGGCGGTTGTCATGCGGCATGTACAACGCCTTTCTGCCACGCTGGCCACGGTATTTCCAGGCGAAGTAGAACAGCAGGATCTGCGTGATGATAAACACCAGCCCGGTAAAAAAGAGCGTGATGTTGAAAATACTGTCGAGGCTGCTGCCGTGCTCTGATGCCGATTCGTTGGGGCCGTACCACAGCATGCTATCCTTGTAATACCAGGCCGATACCAGGGTGGCGGCCAGGAACAGCACCATGAATATCAGGGAGTAATTGGCGTGGCGCTTATTGGATTGCTCCTGAACTTCCTCTTCCCCACGGATCTTGCCGGCCAGTTCGGTAACTTTACCGATCTGTACCACGATGATCGAAATAAGGATCAGACAGATTGTTGCCAGTAAAGCGGTCATTATTTCTGTTCTAGTTTATTTTAAAATTGAACGATGTCTCTTCGTCCGTAAAAATACAGCCATATAACAAGGTACTGTGCGGCTGTGATCAATAGCCAAGTTTATTTAGAATCCGTCTAAATAAACTTCAATTTTCACTTAGTTAGTGCGCGCCTTCCTCTCCGTGGATCTCTACGTGGTGCTGAAGGCTTTCCGCCAGGTAAGGATCGTTCTTCGGAACGAGCGAAGCCTTGCTCAGGCGGTCGAATGCGACGAACAGGAACAGCGCCAGGAAGCCGAGCATCGTGCCCAGTTCGAGGAAGCCGGGAATGGTATAGCCCAGGGCGAAGGGCAGTTCGTGCGCGCCCATTTCGCCGTGTGCGATCATTTCGTGGCCGTGCTCACCGGCGTGGTGCGCCAGGGCTTCCATAGCGGTCGTACGGGCGCCCGGCTTGATCATCTGGAAGAAATCCCACCAGTGGCCGAAGAATACCACGATGGAAGTGAAAACCAGCGTGCCGTATTTCCGCTTGGTGTCGTTGCGCATCAGGATGAAGAAAGGCGCCACGAAGTTCAGGATCAGGTTGCCATAGAACAGGACCGGGTAGTTTTCCCGGCGCTCCAGGAAGTAAACCGTCTCTTCCCCCACGTTGGCGTACCAGATCAGCATGTACTGGGAGAACCAGAGGTAAGTCCAGAAAATACTGAAAGCGAACATGTACTTGCCCAGGTCGTGGAGGTGCTCGATGTTCACTTTCTCGAGATACCCCCTGCTCTTGAGGTAAATGATGGTCAGAATGGTCAGCGCCATGGCGGCTACGAACCAGCTGGCGCCGGTATACCAGGCGTAAAGCGTACTGTACCAGTGGGCGTCGATAGACATGATCCACTGCCAGATGACGGCGGCGCTGGAAAAGCCGGCCAGGGGCAGGAAGGCGGCCGACCAGATCCGGATCTTGCGGTGGTGGTCGTAATCCGTGGTGCCGTTCGCGTCTTCATCAACGGAAAGCTGGCGGATGCGCACGGCAAACAGTATCCACAACCCTACGATGATGAGGGTGCCGAAGGTGTACCAGCCGGGGTTCAGAAAAGAGGATTTGCCCTGCAGGATGGGGTCGGCGGCCACAGCTTCGGCATCTGCCCAGTGGTAGAGGTGGTGGAAATGGCCCCAGATGCCGATGATGACGACCAGCATCAGGATCAGGCCCGGTATGAGGAACAAGGAATAAGCTTCCCATATGCGCTTCACCAGGGTATGCCATCCGCTCCAGGCCGTGGTAAAGGCCGCCATGATGAACAGGGACATCAGCGCGATACCCGTGAAGAACACGCTATTGTGCAGATAGTTGGTCCAGAAACGGGTGTGCAGCTCGTCATCCACAAAAAAGGTGATGCCGAGGCATACCAGGCCCAGAACCATGAACCCGATGAGGATGTTTTTTAATCTGCTGTCGAAGGAAAACTGGTTCATTTTATGCCTTTGTTTGAAGGTTTCGTCAATTGAGTCAGTTGGTAAAGCCGGTTACTTTTTTCCGGTGCTATCGCCTCCGTGGGTGCTTTCGCCCTGGCTTTCGGCAGGCGCCGCCTCTTCTTCAGCCGGGGTTCCTTCTTCCGGCGCGGCTTCCGCATCGGAAATGCTCTCCGCCAGGGTAGATACCTGGCTGCCCGGCACGCCATAATCGGGGTTGAGGGTATTGGCCTGCTCACTGTATTCCAGGCCCTTCTCCTTTGCCTGCAGGGAGCGGATGTAATGGATCACCTGCCAACGTTCTTCGTAGGAAATTTTGTCCTTGTAGGCGCCCATCACGTTCTTTCCGTACATGATGCTGTGGTAATAACGCCCGTTGGACGAATTGATGAAATCATCCAGCAGGAAGTTGGCCGGCGCCGCCGGGTATTTGACGCTGGGGTTGTCATCGCTGACCAGATAGCCCAGGCCGTTGCCCTTCTCTCCGTGGCAGATCCCGCAGAAAATGACGTACAGTTCCTTGCCCTTTTCCAGGCCCGCGGCGGTGATCGGGAACGGATTGGCAATAATCTCTTCGGTTGCCCGGGTGCGCTCCGCTTCGGTATCGCCGTAGTAATACGGAACGTGGCCGTTGACCGGCACAGCGATGTTGTTGACGTCGCCCGCGCCCCGCAGCTGATCCATCACATCGCTGGCGTTCTCTCCCTTTTCAGAGGCGAAATACAGGCCGGCGTACCCTCTCGGCACCGTGCCCTCTACCGGAAGGCCCGGGTAAGACAGTTCCTTGAGCCGCACGGTGCTGGCGCTGTCCCAGGTATTGTAGTGATAGTAATTGTAGACATTGGCCTCCTGCGCGATGGAGTGGGCCATGTCGGGCATGTATTCACTACCCGGGAAGTTGTTGTCCGCTGGAGCACAGGAGTAGAGTACAACGGTGGCGACAATCGCTATGACTATATGTTTCAGGTTTTTCATCACTTTTGGTTGAAAGTACGTTAAATCGTCTTCGTATTCACTTCGGAGGCGCCGGAAGCGGTGAAGAAGCTCTTCAGTTTTTCCTTTTCGGCTTCTTCCGAACCGGTCACATCGAAAGCGATGCAGAACTTGTCGTCGGTAATGCGGTCATCCAGGATCGGGTTCCAGATGCCCGGCGCCATCCCGCAGATGGTATAGAAAGTCACTACCATACCGATTGAGGCGAAAAGGACCGTCAGCTCGAAGGTGATGGGAATAAAGGCCGGCACCGACCAGTAGGGCTTTCCCCCGAAGATGATCGGCCAGTCCCGCGTAAACACCCAGGTCATGAACAAGAAGGCGGTGAGGGTGCCAATGGCCCCAAAGACAAACCCGGCGATGTGAAGGCGGCTCTCCGATAGGCCCAGCTTCGGGTCCAGCCCGTGTACCGGGAACGGCGAGAAGACGTCCATGATCTCGAGATGGCCGGCGTTGGCCTGGTCTACGGCTTTCAGCAGCACTTCCTCATCGTCGTATAAGCCGTACAGCACATCTTTATTTTCTTTGCTCATCGTATAGTGAATTGTAGGGTCTTTTAATTTATTTTCTGCTTGGCCCCAGCGGGGTTTACGCCTGCGTTTCCACTTCTTCCTTCACCACCTTGGCGGCATGCCTGGCGTTCGGCTCCAGATACTGGTCGCCGGCCGACTTCAGGATGGCCTTAACCTCCGCTACCGCCACCACCGGCGCTGTGCGGGTGAAGATCAGGTAGAGGGTGAAGAACAGGCCCAGCGTACCGACGAACAGGCCGATCTCAACCCAGGTCGGCGTATAGTAGCTCCAACTGGAGGGCAGGTAATCGCGGGCCAGCGTGGTGGCGATGATCACGAAACGCTCAAACCACATCCCGATATTCACGAAGATGGACATGACGAAGGTGACGAAGATGCTGCGCCGCATCTTTTTCCACCAGAAGATCTGCGGAGACAATACGTTACAAGACATCATGCCGATATACGACCAGTAATAGGGGCCCATTACCCGGTTGTAGAAAGCGTACTGTTCGTAGATGTAACCGGAGTACCAGGCGATGAAGAGCTCCGTCAGGTACGCTACCCCTACTATTGTGCCGGTCACCAGAATGACCTTGTTCATACTTTCTATATGGCCCAGGGTGATGTATTGCTCCAGCTTCAGCACCTTGCGGGTGATCACCATCAGGGTCTGCACCATGGCGAAGCCGGAGAAGATGGCCCCGGCGACGAAGTAGGGCGGGAAGATGGTGGTATGCCATCCCGGGATCACGGAGGTGGCGAAGTCAAAGGATACGATGGTGTGAACGGAAAGCACCAGGGGCGTCGCCAGGCCGGCCAGCACCAGGGAGAGGCTCTCGAAGCGCTGCCAGTGCTTGGCGGCGCCGGTCCATCCGAAAGAAAGGAAGTTGTAGATGTTCTTGCGGATGCCCTTGGCGCGGTCGCGAAGGGTGGCGAAATCCGGAACCAGGCCCGTATACCAGAACAGGAGGGAGACGGTGAAATAAGTTGAGATGGCAAACACGTCCCATAACAGCGGGGAGTTGAAGTTCACCCACAACGGCCCCCGGGTGTTCGGATACGGAAAGATGAAGAAGCCCAGCCACAGGCGCCCCATGTGGATAAGGGGGAACTGGCCGGCGCACATCACCGCGAAGATGGTCATGGCCTCCGCCGCCCGGTTCACACCGGTGCGCCATTTCTGGCGGAACAGCAGGAGGATGGCCGAGATCAGCGTTCCGGCGTGGCCGATACCGATCCACCAGACGAAGTTGGTAATGTCCCATCCCCAGCCAATGGTGCGGTTGAGGTTCCAGCTACCGATACCCACCCAGACGGTCCAGACTACGCAGAAGACGTAGAAGGCCAGAGCCGCCACAGATATGATAAAGGCCACTATCCAGGCGACATTGGGGGCGCTTTCAGTAGGCGAACAAATATCCTCGGTAATCTGGCGGTACGATTTCCCACCTTCGATCAACGGTTCGCGTATCGGAGATACTACTGCACTCATTATAGTTGAAGCGTTATAAGTTTGTTAATTGGGTGTCAGGCCCTTTCGGCCCAGATCCCTTGTGTTCGTTTTTATGCTTCCAGCTCTTCGCTGCGGTTGTTCACTTTGGCCTGGTAGGTGACGGAAGACCTCACGTTGATCTCTTCCAGTACCAGGTAGTTGAGCGGGTTGTCCAGCTTTTTAGTGGCAACCCCTTCCTTGTTGTTGCTGTCGCCGAAGACGATAGCGCCGGTCGGGCAGGCCGTCTGGCAGGCCGTTTTGACGTCGTTGTCACGCAGCATGCGCCCTTCCCGCTTGGCGGTCAGTTTGCCTTCCTGGATGCGCTGCACACAGAAGCTGCACTTCTCGATCACGCCGCGGGAGCGCACCGTCACGTCCGGGTTCAGCACCATACGGGTGAGGTTGTCCGCGCCAAAAGGCACACTCTCTCCGTTCATCTCCACTTCATTGGCGCCGAAGAGGTCGGCGGTGGTATAATCCAGCCAGTTGAAGCGGCGCACCTTGTAGGGGCAGTTGTTGGCGCAGTAACGCGTCCCGATACAGCGGTTGTAAGTCATCTGGTTGAGGCCTTCCGAGCTGTGGTTGGTGGCGGCCACCGGGCAGACGTTTTCGCAGGGAGCGTTGTCGCAGTGCTGGCACATCAGCGGCTGATAGACCACATTGGGGTTCTCGAAGTCTCCGTAGAAATAGCGGTCGATGCGCAACCAGGTCATCTCGTGGTGGCGGGAGACCTCCCGCTTGCCGACCACCGGAACGTTGTTCTCCGCGATGCAGGCCACCTGGCAGGCGCCGCATCCGATGCAGGCGTTCAGGTCGACGTGCATGATCCAGTGGTGGCCCTGGCTGTAGAATTCTTCCTTATATTCTTCGTACGGATAAAGCGTCTTGGAGTTGAGCTCTGCGGCCTCGGCGCGGTGCTCCTCGATGTGGTGGATCAGCTCCGGCAGTTCATCCAGGCGGCCCTGAAAGATAATAGACCGGTTGGTGATACCTCCCTGGTAGCCTTCGCCCAGCGCCATGGCTGTTTTCTCATCCACGTTGATCACGTTGCCCGAATCGGGGTCTTCCGCTTTCAGGCCCATGGCGTGGTGGTACTGTACACAGGCGAACTCATCGTCGACGCCTACCGGTTCGGAAACACGCTCCACGGTAGCGTAGTACTGAACGTTGCCGTTGTCGTCCAGCGTCAACCACGGGTATACGTTGGTACCGACATTATTGCCCAGGGCGCGGCCCATCTGGCCCGTCTTCTTCCGGCCGTAACCGATGGCCAGCGAAAGCGTTCCCGGCATCTGGCCAAACTGGCGGACTACCGTGCAGGCGCTCTCTTTGCCGCCGATGGAGACGTTCACCATATCGGCCTTGCCCTTGATCTCATCCGGGTTCAGGCCCATAAAAGCGACGTAGTCGTTGCCGCCTTCCCAGGATACGGGAATGCCCAGGTAGTTGCCCCAGGAGCAGCGGTTGACCGGGTCGGGCATTTCCATCAGCCAGGGGTTGTTGGCGTATACGCCGCTGCCCATATTGACGGTTTCGAAGAAGGAGATCTCCAGGGCCTCCGCATTGCTGTTGGGCTGGCGGACGCGCTTGGCCGCCTCGTTCACATCGGCGGAGAAGGCCTGCAGGATGGTGGCCTGCGGCGCCTCAAAAACGCCGTCGTGCAGCGTGCTGTCCCAGAAAGACTGGAAGGTGGCAAAGTCGCTCTGCTGCGGGAAGAACTGCTCTTCCCAGTGCTTGCGCAGGTATTCGTAGTAGAAATAGCCGGTTTCGGCCATTGCTTTTTTCCAGTAGGGGTTGTCCGCCGGAGCGGGGGCGCTCTCTTGGGCCGTAGTGTCTGCCGGAGCGGCCGGGGCTTCGCTTCCCATGGCCTCTACGCCGGCCCAGCGCAACAGGCTTTCCTCTGCCTGCCGGGTGCCGTGGCGGCCTACGCTGGCAAAGATGGGTGCAATTGCCGGCTGAATGAGGCTGTAGTGGCCGCGCTTCGGTTCAACATCGCCCCAGCTCTCCAGATAGTGGTGAGTGGGGGTGATGTAATCGCACAGGTAGGCCGTTTCATTGGGCACGCCGGCGAAGGAGACCTTCAGGCCAACCTTGGCGCAGCCCTCGCGGAACTCGCCGGCATTGGGCACATCGTAGGCCGGGTTGGCGCCGTCCATAACGAAAAGCGCGTCTACCCTGCCGGCATTCATATCTTTGATGAGGTTCTGTATATTCTTGTCCATCCCCTGGCGCTGCAGGGAAGCGTTCGTGAAGTCGATGGTGCTGCCGTAGCTGCCCAGCATGTCGTTGATCGCGTTGATGAGCACCTGCTCGCCCAGGTTGTTGGAACCGGAAACGACCAGAGCTTCGCCGCGGTGGCTCCACAGCTCATCGGCAGCCTTCTGGATCTTACCGGCCTTTTCACCTTCCAGCTGTGGCCCGCGCACCGTGGCGAGGCCCGCCTTGCCCGCCAGGGCGTTGTAGAGGGCGATGATAGCCGCGCCCTGCTCCGACGGGCGGGCCATGATGCGGTTGTCGGCATTGGAGCCGGTCAGGCTCACATGGCTTTCCACCTGTATGTGGCGGGACATCTTCGGGTTTTCCACATCGTCGATCTTCCGGCCCTTGGCGTACTGGGCGGCGTACTCGATCGGAGAGATCCAGGTGCCCAGGAAGTCGGCGTCGAAGCTGACGATCGTCTTGGCTTTATCGAAGTGGTAGGCGGGGATTACCGCCTGGCCGAAGCTCAGCTGGTTGGCCTCCAGGATGGCGGAGCTGGAAACCGGGTCGTACATCACCAGCTCGGTGTTCTGGTATTTTGTCCGGAAGTCCATAATGGCCTTTTTGGCCGTCGGGCTCATCACGGTATGCGCGACGATGCGCACGCGGGAGTTGGCATTCAGCTTGGAAGTGATCTCCTGGTCGATCTCCGCCCAGGACGGGCCTTTTTTATTGCGGTCGGCCGGCTTGTCGATCTTGCCGTCGGCCACGCGGTAGGGGCCGTCCAGGCGGCTGGTGTCATACAGGCTCAGCACGCTGGCCTGCGCCCGGGCGCTGGTGCCTCCGCCGGTCACTTTGGAAAGGCTGTTGCCCTCGATCTTGATGGGGCGGCCTTCCCGGGTCTTGACCAGTACGGAGCAATAGTCTCCGCCCTGTACAAAACTGGAAGCGTAATAGGTGGCGACGCCGGGCACGATCTCGTCGGGCTTTACTACATAAGGAATAGCGCGCTTGACGGGAATGTCACAGCTGGCGGCCAGCGTAGCAGCTCCGATACCGAAGCCCAGGTATTTCAGAAAATCACGGCGGCTGCTGTATCCCTTTTCAAATACTTCTTCGTTGTTGTTGAATTCCTGCTGGGTGGTTTTTTTGTATTCGGGGGTGTTGGCCAGTTGGTCTACCCCGATCCAAACACCGTTATTCTTATTCTTCATTTTTTCTTTTTTCAGGTTCAAATGGGCGGATTGGCATGAATTAATAGTGGCACTTCTGGCATTCGAGCCCGCCGATCTCCTCGACGGTGACCTTATCGCGCGCACCACTGGCAATTTCATCGTGGTAGTTGGCGTAAGTCTTGTAGTACTCGTTGCCGGCAAACTGCACTTCCGTCTGGCGGTGGCAGTTTACGCACCAGCCCATAGATAGCGGAGAGTACTGTTGCACCACTTCCATTTCCTCGACCGGCCCGTGGCAGGTTTGGCATTCCAATTTACCCACGGAGACGTGCTGCGCGTGGTTAAAGTAGGCGTGGTCGGGAAGGTTATGGATGCGAACCCATTCGATCGGGCCCTGTATTTTCTTCTTGTCCTCGTTGGTCAGCGAGCTGACGATGCCTTCCCACTGGCTTTCGATCGTCTGTTCCCCTTCGGCATCGAGGCTGCCCTTTTCCTTGATGTAATTGTCGCCGATCCACTTCCTGAAGATGTCTTCGATCTCTGCCTGGCTCATCTCATCGTAATTTTCGATGTAGGAATCCGTATTGGGGTTCCAGCCGATGGAGGCGTAGATCTTGCTCAATTCGGCCGTCCCGTAGGTAGAGCCTACCTTGATGGCGGCGTGGCAGTTCATACAGGTATTGGCCGCCGGGATGACGGAATGCTTGGAGCGGCGGGCGCCGTCGTGGCAGTACTGGCAGTCGATTTTCTGCAGGCCGGCGTGGGTAGCGTGGGAAAACTTGATGGGCTGCTCGGGAGCGTAGCCTTGCTGGCGGCCCAGCATGATGGCGTTA
Organism: Phaeodactylibacter sp.; assembly: GCA_024103175.1. Classification (GTDB taxonomy): domain Bacteria; phylum Bacteroidota; class Bacteroidia; order Chitinophagales; family Saprospiraceae; genus JACJXW01. The sequence continues at coordinate 50,248 of JAGFJE010000061.1, read as the reverse complement.
TTGACGGTAGTATAACCGCCGAGCACCACCAGGGCGAAGATAACGAAAGCAATGAGGCCCTTGCTGGTCAGGATCTCCACCAGCGTCTTGCGGTGAGCCGGCGCGTTCCCCTCGCGCACCTGCACCATATAATTGAGGTTGGCCACAATGCGCGCCAGAACGACGGCCAGGATGGCCAGGATCACCGCCAGAGCAATGAACAACGGCGTGTTGTTGGGCTTTTCCACCGCCTGCTGCGGAACGCCGGCGGCAGGCCCCTGAGCCTGCTGGTCTTTGCCTGTATAAACATAATCAACGTAAGCGATGATGTTTTCGATCTCCTGGTCGGTGAGGTTGAAGTTGTTCATCACCGTGGGCTTCCACTCGTTCCACAGCTCAACGGCGCGGGGGTGCCCCTCGTTGATCATGGCCTGGGAATTGCGGATCCAGCGGTAGAGGTCCTCACGGGGATAGTCTGACCAGCGTTCTTCCATGCCCCCCAGGGCCGGGCCGGTCAGGTTATCCTTCATGTTTTTGTTGTGGCAGGTCGCACAGTAATTGCGGAAAAGCGTCTTTCCTTCATCGATGTTGGCCTCTCCGGCGGGAGCAGAGGCTTCGGCGGCAGGTTGTTCCCCTCCCCCGGCCTCCTGAGCGAAAGCAGGGAAAGAGAACAGCGCCACAACGAGAAGGAGCAAAAATCGGCTAATCAACTGCTTATATGTCATCTCGTGGTGCTATTTAATATATAATTTCGTCAATACGTGAGTGTCATTTTTATGTCAGCGCAAAGATAACTTTCGTGTTAATTTTTTAACAACAAAAGTGTAAAACCCGCAATTATTTAGATTGCATCTAAATAAGAAATGCTTTCCCCGAGCTTCGCGCCGGTGATGAAAATATGCCCGCACCCTGCCCCGCCCGTGAATTATTTCATACAACAACTCATGAACAGATATAAATTTTCCGATATGTGCGCAGGAAACCATAAATGTCAGAAAAATGGCCAAGCCTCGTGATATTCACACCCGTATTCGCCATAGCTCAGCCGGGTAACATCCACTCACTCATTCACTCATTCACTCATTCACTCATTCATTCATTCATTCATTCATTCATTCATTTACTCACTCACTCCATAACCCCTACACCGCCACCTGGGCCCGGATCGGCGGGTGCGGGCCGTAATCCTGCAATTCAAAATCCTCGAACTTAAAGTCAAAGAGGTTCTTCACTTCCGGATTGATCTTCATTTTGGGCAGCGGCCGGGGCTCCCGGCTCAGCTGCAGGTTGGCCTGTTCGAGGTGGTTCAGATAAAGGTGCACATCGCCGAAAGTGTGAACAAAATCCCCGGGTTGCAGATCACAGGCCTGGGCCACCATCATAGCCAGCAGGGAGTAGGACGCGATGTTGAAGGGCACGCCCAGGAAAACGTCGGCAGAGCGCTGGTACAGCTGGCAGGATAGGCGCCCTTCAGCGACGTAAAACTGGAACAGGGTGTGGCAGGGCGGCAGGCCCGACTTTACCATGCCCGGTATGTCTTTGGGGTTCCAGGCCGAAACGATGTGGCGGCGGGAGTCGGGATTGCGCCGGATGGCCTCCACCACTTCCGCCATCTGGTCGACGCCCTCGAAGTTGCGCCACTGCCGGCCGTATACGGGCCCGAGTTCTCCCCACCGGCGCGCAAAATTCTCGTCCTCCTTTACCTGTTCGATGAAGCCCTTCATCCTGTCCTTCCATTCCTCGCTGTACTTCGGGTACTTGTCTTCCTGGCCGGTTTCCCGCAGCCAGTTCTGGTAAGGCCATTCATTCCAGATATTGACCCCGTTCTGTACCAGATAGCGTATGTTGGTATCGCCTTTCAGAAACCAGAGCAATTCGTGAATGACCGACCGTATGTAAACTTTCTTGGTAGTGAGCAGGGGAAAGCCCTCCTGCAGATCCATGCGCATTTGGTAGCCAAATACACTGAGCGTACCCGTACCGGTACGGTCATTTTTCCGGATGCCATTGTCCTTGATGTGCTGTAAAAGGTCCAAATACTGGCGCATAGGATAAAAATCGGCTAATCTGTTAATTGCTTTGCAAGTCAAATCGCTTTAGGGCAGCGTTGGAAGCCGGGTTGAATAGATAAAAGGGCTGGTTCTGTTACGCAAAATTAGCAATGTCTTGGAACCAGCCTAATTCTGGGGCGTTAAAATATGGAATTTCTGGCTAAAAACTCACTATAATGAAAACAAAACCAGGCTTTAACACTTTGATTATCATAACATTACTATTAGCCTGGGCTCCACTGTCCGCCCAAACCGGGGAATGGAAGCTCAAAAAACAGGCCGACGGGCTGAAGGTTTATCTGCGCGATGCAGAAAACTCCAATATCAAGGAGGTCAAAATAGAAACCACATTCGACGCCTCCCTTTCTTCTGTTATCGCAGTGCTGAAAGACGTGCCGGCTTATTCGAAGTGGATCTACAAATGCAGCGCGGCCGAGCGCCTGGAGCCGGGCGCCAATACCTCCAGCGTCTACTACTGCGGTATCGACTTCCCCTGGCCACTGAGCGACCGCGATTTTATCGCCAAAAGCAAACTCCGGCAGGACCCCAACTCCAAACACGTCTTTATCGACGTTCAATGCGCCCCCGCCTACCTGCCGGAAAAGGACGGCTTTGTACGTATCAAAAAAATGAATATTAATTATGAATTCATCCCCCTGCCCGGCAATAAGGTGAAAATGAACTACCGCCTCCATTCCGACCCCGGCGGCGCTCTGCCGGCCTGGCTCATCAACCTCGCCGTAGACAACGGCCCGGTTAACACCATTAAAGGCATGCGGGAAATGCTGAAAGAGGATAAATACAGGAATGCCAAACTGGCGTTTTTGGAGGAGTAGGGCCTGGGTAACAGTGGGAAGGGCTGTCTGCCGCTTTGGCGGAACTGCCTGAAGCTCAGCGCGATGTGTTCGTGCGAAACAAGCTGGACGGGCCAGCAGTTCTCGTTTTAGAATGCCACTAACCCCCAACAAAGGTTTTTATAATATGGAAGAAAGCCCCCCCAAGAGCCCCGCCTTTTCTTTCACTGGGCCACCACTTTAAAAATACGCGGCTCTTTATCACCGGAAAGGACAACCAGATAAATACCGGCTGTAAAGCAATGCCGGCCAGCGCGATTTTTTGTCTGATCAATGCCCAAAGCAGAACACCCTGGCTGCACGCCCGCGGTAACGCCTTAAATTCTTAACTTTGAACGCTGCATTCGCCAATTCTAAAAGGAAGAATCGTATATGAAGAAAACCAATACTACTCTGACTGCCTTTTTCCTCCTGTTCTCCTTGGCCTCGATGGGCCAGGCGCTCACCGGAGAGGCCGCTGCCGGCAAAAGCCTCTATCAAACCTATTGTCAGTCGTGCCACGGCGAGGCGGGAAAAGGCAATGGCCCTGTCGCTCAGTACCTGGTCCTGCCGCCGGCCGACCTGACCCGCATCGCCCTGAGAAGGGACGGCGCTTTCCCCGAAAAAGAGATCCAGCAGGTCATAGATGGCCGGAGGGAAGTGCGCGTTCACGGCAACAGCGAAATGCCGGTATGGGGGGACGCCTTCCGGCAGGAAGGGCCGTCGGAAAAAGCTGAAGAAAAGATCCGGAAGCTGGTGGCCTACCTTAAAACCATACAGGAGGAAGAAGAATAGTAACGAGCAGTCATAGCCCGAGCCGGCCCATCTCCAACTCATAATCATACTGCAGGTCCTCATGCAGGGTAGACACCACCTTCCGAACGCGGCCCAGCTGCCGCTCATAAAGGCTGCGGAGCGCCGTGTTCCGGAATACGGAAGGGCTCAGAGCCTTCAACAAAAAGCAAAAATGGAGCAGCAACTCTACCTCCGTCTCCTTTTTCCCGGAATAACGAATGTATTTCTGGGTGGCCCGCAGGATCTTCCGCACGCTCTTTTTCATGTAATAATAACTCCTGGTATTGATCTGCCCGAACTGGGCCGACAGCTCCGCTTTAACGCTTTCCACATACTGTGCTTCATCGGGAAGCTCCAGCAAAAGATAAGTCAGTAACTCCTTGTTCTCCTTTTTGAATTTGGCCAGCCGAAGGCACAGCTCCATCAGCTCCCCGGCCGTGAGGCTTTTCATCGCTTCTTTCAATTCCCTGATGCTGGCTGCTTTCATAAGCAATACGATTGAAACAGGATTATTATAAGGCCCCCAACTTCTGGAAATATCTCCGAAAGAAGGGGCAACTCAAAATTATTCGTTATTTTTATAATTGTTATTTTTATAATCGTTATAAATGTAATCGTCATAAAAGTAATAATTACATTTATAACGGCCTTTCTCAGGCCCCGCTTCCGCTAAACCTGAATATATGAAATACTTTTACAGCATTATCGCCCTCTCTGCTTTTCCCTGTTTCCTTCCGGCCCAGGAAGTCATCACCGGCGCCATTATCCACGACGGGCTGGAGAGAAACTACCGTTTGTATCTCCCCCCCGCCGATATGACGGGCGAAGCCCTTCCGCTGGTATTCAACCTGCACGGCTTCGGCTCCAACGCTACCCAGCAGGAGTTCTATTCCGGGATGAATGCGGTGGCCGACACCGCCGGGTTCTACGTCTGCTACCCCAACGGCAGGAGCAATGCCTGGAACGTCGGCTGGAGTTTCGGCAGCACGGCCGACGATGTGGGCTTTATCAACGCCCTGATCGATGAATTATCGGCCAATTACAACATCGACCCCCAGCGGGTGTACTCCTGCGGCATGTCCAACGGCGGCTTTATGAGCTACCGGCTGGCCTGCGAGCTCAACACCCGGATCGCCGCCATCGCTTCCGTAACGGGCAGCATGGTGCCGGAATATTTCGGCAACTGCAACCCCGGCAGGGCGGTCCCGGTAATGGAGATCCACGGGACGGCGGACGATGTGGTGCCCTACGAAGGGGAGGCCGACATCAGTTTGCCCATCGACTCTGTAATCGGTTTCTGGGCCGCCAACAATGGTTGCACCCCGGGGCCAGCCGCCGAAAACCTGCCCGATACGGCTCCTCTGGACGGGTCCACCATCACCCGCTTTGATTACAACGGTTGTGACGACGGCCATCAGGTATCCCTGCTCCGCGTCAACGGCGGCGGGCACACCTGGCCGGGCAGCATTCTCAGCATCGGCTCCACCAACCAGGACATCAGCGCCAGCGTGGAGATCTGGCGCTTCTTCAGCCGGTTTACGCTGGGGGAAATTTCCGCTCTGGAAGAAGCGGCAGAGGCGGAGCCTGTCCTTCGGCTCTACCCCAACCCCACGGCGGGCCTGATCCACCTGGAGGCCGGCGCCGCGCCGTTGCAGGTTACCCTCTACAATGCCGTCGGGCAAGCCCTGCTGCAGGAACAACTCTCCGGCGCCACGACGCTGGACGTTTCCGCCTGGCGCCCGGGCATCTACTTGGTGGAGGCCAGATCGGCGGAGGGCCTCACGGTACTCCGGATGGTAAAGAGGTAATGCCGGGGCGGCGTGCAACCTGCCCTCCAAAAAATTTGTATATTGAACAGGTAATCAGAAAACGAGATCCATGGCAACGACAACCAGATTTCCACGGACCAACGAGGAGCTGCATGAACTCGGCGGCGGGCAACCCGTCCGGTTTCCAGGAACGGAGGAGGAATACTGGGCCCTGCTCGAGGAGGCAGAGTACCGGGTGGATTTTTATAATAATGAAATCATTGCGGCCATGAGCTATGAATCTGACGTTCACTCAGATATTACCAATAAACTCATGTTCCTGTTGCAAACCATTTTCCAGGGGCAGGAAGTACGGTTCGGCAACAGCAACCGCCCAGTCTGTATTCCTGGATGCAATAACGCCATCTTCAATCCGGATGGCTCCGTCATTCAACTACCCGCCAAATTTTACGAATACCGCCCAGGCATGAACGCCGAACTAACTCCCATAGTCCTCTTCGAAGTCCTTTCCCCCAGCACCCGCGTACGCGACTGGGGAGAAAAACTGCCCTGCTACAAACAGATACCCTCTCTGCAGCAGATTCTGTACATCGACAGCGAGCGGCCCCGCATCACTGTCATGGAGCGCCTGGAAGGCCCGGATAAATGGCTGGAAACCGCCTACGACAAGCCGGAGGATGGTTTTAAGATTGGTGAAAAGATGTTGAGTTTGAGGGATGTGTATGCGGGCACGGTAACTTCTCAATAAATTAGCCCGGGAGTGTTCGCAATTCGGTGTTCGCTGTTCGCAAGTCCCTGAAAATCAAGGGGTATTTTTCAGAAGACACAGAAAAATGAACTATTCCATTAGCCCCTTCCTGTTGTATGTTCCGCCCTAACGTCCTACCATCCCACCGTCCACCGCCCATAAAACCCCCTTATCTTTAACCCAAAAAATGCCTGCCACCTACCAACGCATTCTACAACAAACCACCTTCCCCCCTCCCGCCCACTGGCATCGCATCCGCACCATCGACATGCACACCGGGGGCGAGCCCCTGCGGGTGATCCTCGACGGCTTCCCGCCCCTGCAAGGGAACAACGTGCTGGAATACCGGCGCTACGTACGCGAACACCACGACCACCTGCGGCGCGCCCTGATGCACGAACCCCGCGGCCATGCCGATATGTACGGCTGCCTCCTGCTGCCGCCCAACGATGAAGGGGCCGACTTCGGCATTCTATTCCTGCACAATGAGGGCTACAGCACCATGTGCGGCCACGCCACCATCGCCATTGCCATCCTGGCGGTACAAATGGGCTGGGTGGAACGGCGGGAGCCGGAAACGCCGATAGTGATCGATGCGCCCTGCGGCCGGCTGCAGGCTTTTGTGAAAGTGGAAGGAGGAAAGATCCGGGGAGCTTACTTCCATGGCGTCCCCTCCTTCGTCGTTGGGCTGGGCCTGGAAGTGGAGGTTCCCGGCCTGGGCCGTATTGTTTATGACCTGGCCTACGGGGGCGCTTTCTACGCCTACGTGGACGCCGGACAGGCCGGGCTGCAACTCACGCCCGCCAACTACAGCCGCATCATACAGGCCGGCATGCAAATAAAACGGGCGGTGACGGCCTCGCCCCAGCCGGTGGAGCACCCCTTCGAGCAGGACCTGAGCTTTCTGTACGGGGCCATCTTCATCGGCGGGCCGGTAAGCGAGGGTATCGACAGCCGCAACGTCTGCGTCTTTGCCGAAGGGGAAGTCGACCGCTGCCCGACCGGGTCGGGAGTCTCCGGGCGCCTGCCCATCCACTACGCCCGCGGAGAGATCGCCATCGGGGAGGTGATGACGGTAGAAAGCATCACCGGCAGCGTGTTCAAAGGCTCCATTGTCCGGGAAGAGGAATACGGCCCTTACCGGGCGGTAGTTCCCTGCGTGGAAGGCACAGCTTTCATCACCGGGCAGCAGGAGTTTTTCATCGATCCGGAAGACCCGTTTCGCCATGGATTTTTCCTCCGGTAATTCCTGACACTTTTCTTACCAACTTTAGGTGGTTATCTTTGTTGGTAAACGGTGTTGGTTGTTCGCTATTCGCAGGTTCGGCGAACACCGAACACCGAACACCGAACACCGAACACCGAATAAATAACACCATGTCCTACCACAGCATGATAGACGCCGTCCGCGACCTGGAGCTGAACGGCAAACTGGCAAGAATAAAGATGGAAGTGGACCCCGATCTCGAGATGGCGGAGATCCACCGGCGCGTCTATGAGGCGCAGGGGCCCGCCCTGTTCTTCGAGCGGGTCAAGGGCAGCCCCTTCCCCGCCCTGTCCAATATCTATGGTACTTTCGAACGGACGGAATTCCTCTTCCGGCACACCCTGAAGAAGGTGCAGAAAGTGATCGAGCTGAAAGCCGATCCGGCCAATTTTTTCAAAAACCCGTTCCGGTATGCCTCGGCCCCGTTCACCGCCCTTTCCGCCCTGCCCATGCGCAAGCGGTTCGGCGCGCCCATCCTGCACGGCAGGACGACGGTGAGCCAGCTGCCGCAGGTCAAATCCTGGCCGATGGACGGCGGCGCCTTTGTTACCCTCCCCCAGGTGCTGACCCTGCCGCCCGGCAGCCGCAGCATCATGCAGTCCAACCTGGGCATGTACCGCATCCAGCTTTCCGGGAACGAATATGTGCAAGATAAGGAAGTGGGCATGCATTACCAGATCCACCGGGGCATCGGCGTGCACCACACGGCCTACAACCAAAGCGATGAGCCCTTCCGGGCCTCCATCTTTGTGGGCGGGCCGCCGGCCCACGCTTTCGCCGCCATCATGCCCCTGCCCGAGGGCCTGTCCGAGCTCACCTTCGCCGGCATGCTGGGCGGGCGGCGCTTCCGCTATCTGTGGCACGAGGGCCACCTCCTGTCCGCCGATGCCGATTTTGTGATCACCGGCATCATCCGCAAGGGAGAGAAAAAGCCCGAGGGGCCCTTCGGCGACCACCTGGGTTATTATAGCCTGCAGCACGACTTCCCCGTTATGGAGGTGGAAAATGTCTATTACCGGAAGAATGCCGTCTGGCACTTCACCGTAGTGGGGCGCCCGCCCCAGGAGGACTCCAGCTTCGGCTACCTCATCCACGAGCTGGTCAAGCTGCTGACGCCGCAGGAGTTCCCCGGCATCGTAGAGATCAATGCGGTGGATGCCGCCGGCGTGCACCCCCTGCTGCTGGCCATCGGCAGCGAGCGCTATATGCCCTTCCGGGAGCGCCGGCCGGAGGAGATCCTCACCCAGGCCAACCGCATTCTGGGATCGGGGCAGACCTCGCTGGCCAAGTTCCTGTTCATCGCCGCCCAGGGCGACAGCCCGGGGCTGAATACCCACGACATCGGCGGCTTCTTCAGCCATGTGCTGGAACGGGTGGACTGGACGCGCGACCTCCACTTCCAGACCAAAACCACCATCGATACCCTCGACTATTCCGGTACCGGTTGGAACGCCGGCTCCAAAGTAGTGGTCGCCTGTTGCGGAGACAAAAAGCGAAGCCTGGCAACGGAACTGCCCGCCGGTTTCAGCCTTCCGGAAGGCTACCACAACCCCCGCTTCGCCCGCCCGGGCATCCTGGCCATCGAAGGGCCGGCCTTTACCGATGAAGGTTCTTACAAAGACGGGGAGCTGCTCGCCAAAGACCTGGAGCGCTTCTCCATGCAGGGCATCCCCTTGGCCGTCCTCTGCGATGACAGCAGCTTCCTCAGCGCTACGTTCAATAACTTTCTGTGGGCCACCTTTACCCGCGCCAACCCATCCCATGATATTCACGGGGTTAAGGCTTTCACAGAGCACAAACACTGGGGTTGCCACGGGACGCTCATCATCGACGCCCGCATCAAGCCCCATCATGCGCCGCCGCTGATCGAGGATAAAAAGGTGAAGGAAAAGGTGGACAGCATGTTTACCAAAGGAGGAGAACTGGAAGGGTTGGTTTAAACCAGTTCGTCATCATCCCAGTTCTTGGGGCGTTTGGGCTTTTCCAGTTCCCGGAGTTCGAGTTCTTCGTCTTCTTCGCGCCGGCCGGATTCCAGGCGGCGGATCTCCTTTTCCATCTCCCGGGCTTCCCAGTCTTCACTTCCGGCGCCCCCCGGAAAGCCAAATACCTGAAAATATTTGACTATCAGGTCAATACCAAAACCCAGGACCGCCCAGGGAAACCACAAGGCGCCGGGAGAAGTTATCAGGTTGATGGCGGCCAGAAGGGCGGTCAACACGCCATAGAAAGCTATCCTACGGAAATAATTCTTTTTCTGGCGTATACGGCGCCGGGCCGCCTCATATTCATAATCAGACATGAGCAGGCAATTTTGAATGAAGGCCCCCGTGCCCAGCAACACTGAGCGCGGGCGTTTAAATTCAGTAAGCCTTTAAATTACAGGTATCATCATTCGGCTGCAACTTTTTCCGACGAAAAGAAAGCCTGTTTCGCCAGGCTGCCCGTCCAGGCGCCCAGGCCGCCGAAAAGGCCGCCGAAAAGGGCTGACAGCAACACCGTTGTCCATGCTCCCGACACGCCAAAAAGCTCCCCCATTTTTCCCGCCAGGATGCCGTCGTTCAGCACATTGATGTAACCGGCGTATCCACCCCATAGCAGGGCGGCGCCCAAAAACGCGGCGAGAAAGGCCTCCCGGGGCGCGAAAGGAAACCAAAGGGCGAGGAGGAAAGCGGCAACCGCCAAAGACCACCAGGGAAAATATAGCTGAAGGGCGCCTCCGAGGAGGATCAGGGCTGAAATGTAAAGGGCTGTTTTCATAAATTGTCCGCTTGTTGTGTGTATTTGCTGCTTATATTCCCCACAGGGCAAAAGAAGTGATTTGGCGAGGTGTTTGGCCCTGTCACTTCCCGTTCTCAAAAACCACCGTAAACCGGACCGGCTGCCGCCTGTCCTCCGGCCCTTTCATCAGAAAGAGCGGGTTGTATTCGCCTTCCGCCCACTGTTGCACCATGCTCTGGTAATACGGGCTGCCCGGGTTGCCCGACTGGCCGCCGGGATAGACGCCATAGGCCTCTACCGGCTCTCCCAGAGCCACCACCATTCGCCAGGAAGGGCCGTGATCGTCTTTGATGGCGTTGGGCGCTTCCCCGAACCCACCTATATCGACAAAGCCAATGGAAAACGGAGCGATCCGGGCCAGGTGGCCGATATGGGTGTTTTTGTAAATGCTCCAGTTTTCCAGCAGATCTTCCTTCAAGACGCTCTCCAGGGCCTGCACCGCCACCTCATAGGCCGTTTCGATGGCGCCCGTCCCCTGAATGTCGAAGATGGAGTGGCCGGGTTCGGAGCGCAGCAGGCTCAGCAGCAGCCAGGGCTCGGGGGCGATCAGCTCCATCGAATCCTCCCGGGTATAAATTTCGTCAAAGGCCAGGCGTTGGGTTTCTTCGAGCCAACGGCTGAAGAGCACCGGAGCCTGGGCTTCCTTTTCAAAGCGGAAATCCCAACTGCGCAGCGCTTCTATCTCAGGATCGTCTTTGCGGGCAGAGGCCGTGGCATCCAGGAGGCTGAGCAGAAGGGGCGCCCCTTCCTCCGCCAGGATGCTGTAGTTGTCCAGTTGCAGCGCCATCATATCCTCTACGGTGATGCTGTCCATCTGTTCGAGCCGGCGGTTGATGTAACGCCCGCGGTAATGGTCGAACTTGCCGTTATAATAGTAAGGATAATCCTGCCCGGTGGACCGCTGATTGGCCGAAGCGACAAAGCCCTGTTCCGGATTGGCCACCCGGGGGATCTGATCGCGGGGAATAAACCCATACCACGCATTCTCCGGATCGCGGCCGTCCTGAATGAAACGCCCCTGCTGATCCCTTTTTAAGGGCAGGCTGCCATTGACGGTGATCGCAATATCGCCGGCCGCACTGGCGAAGGCGAAATTCTGCGCCGGGCTTTCGAAACCTTTGAGCGCATCCACATAATCCCCCAGGCCCTGGCTTTGCATCAGCCGCAGGAAAGTACCTATCTCATAAAAAGGCTTGGGTTCGGGAGTGCTCAGCGCCACCCAGTGCATCGCCAGGCTCTGCCCGGGCCCGCCGCCTTCGTAAACGACCGGCCCCCAGGCCGTATACTTTACAGTGTCCAGCACCGGCTCCTGCCGGCCACGGACATTGATGACTTCCACCAGGCGGCTCACCACTTGGGGCTTGCCATCGTAATAGTAGGTATTCTTCTCTTCGTCCGCCCATTCGACCTCATACCAGTCGAGCACATCGTGGCCGGCATTGGTTACGCCCCAGGCTATCTGATCGTTGAAACCAATGATAATCCCCGGAACGCCGGGCAGGGATACGCCATACGCATTGAGGCCGGGAATCGAAAGCTGCACCTCATACCAGATGGCCGGCAGGCGCAGGCCCAGGTGGGGGTCGTTGCAGAGGATGGGGCGGCCCGTCGCTGTTTTGCTGCCCGCCACCGCCCAGTTGTTGCTGCCGATACCATCCGGCGCCTGGGGCAGCTGCCGGTGGCGAACCGGGCCGCTCATCATTTCCGGCGAGGACGCCGGCGCTCTTTCCAGCGGTACTTTTTCAAAACCCCATTCCACTGTTTCGGGGATAATGGGGGACTGCCGGGGGTTATATTCCGGGAACAACTGGCCGAAGAGCTCCGGCCCGAGCAGGCCGAGGGTGTTGCTGGCCGGTATGTCATAGCTGCGAAAACAGAGGGTCTCGGCCATGTATTTGAAGAAAATGGCGCACTTCAGGGGCGCCCAGGGTTCGGGCGCATAGCCCATTAGCTTGAATTCCAGTGGGTAATCCGCCGGGCTCAGGCTTTCCAGGTAGGCATTCACCCCATCTGAATAGGCCTGGAGCAGGGCTGTTTCATCCGGAGACCGGCTCCAGCCCTTCAGCGCATTCTCGGCAGCCAGCAGCATCCCCTTCCTGCGTTGGCCCCGGTCATACTCCAGGGCCTGCTCCCCGATTATTTCCGAAATGCGCCCGACCGCCGCCCGGGTGAGAAAATCCATTTGCCACAAGCGGTCTCTGGCCGTCACATATCCCTGGATAAAAGCGGCGTCATGCAGGTTCTCGGCAAAAATATGGGGCACCATCCGCTCGTCAAACGCCACCTGTACCGGCGCCTGCAGGGCAGCGAAGGCAGGCGCCCATTCCGGCTCTCGCCCCACCGGTTCGGCATTCTGCCAGAAGCCGGCGAAGGGGCTGAATAATGGGCCAAGGGCCGGAACATTTGCCCCGAAAGGCCGGTGTGTATCTGTAACTACCACCAGTGCGGCTGATAAGGCGGCGGCCGCCAAAAACTTTACGATCCGCATGTTGTTTGGAATGTGTTTTTGTTCGGGGATACCGCTCCCCTTTTTCTGGAAAGAACTCAATGTATGAAAAAAAATCCTCTCCTCCTCATTTTGGGGTTAGCCCTCTTTTCCTGTGGGAATCCCGGCGGGCCGCCCACTGCCTCATCTTCGGATTCCAGATTCAGGACCACCCCTCCCTCTGTGTTGTACTTCAAAAACATGCGCAGCGCCTACTATGAACAAACAGAGCTGCCGGGCGCCCGCACCGAACTGTACCGGCTGCGCAAATTCAGCCAATTGAAACAGCAAAACATCATTATCCCAGTCATTGCCAACAACTGGCTTGAAGACGAAGCCTATCTCCTGCTGGAAGCCACCGGGCCGGCATTTGCCGTTCCGCTTACCATACGCTGGAGAACTGGGCCCGATGAAGGGATATACCGGTTGCAACCGGACAGCGCCGACAAGCAGTACGAACTGGCCATGCGGCTTTTTGAAAGCCTGCAGGCAGGCCACCGGCTCAGTGCCATGAGCACCGATTCAACCTGGATACCGGCCCTGGAAGGCACAGACGCGCGCAGTTATTACAGCACCACCGTCCGGGATTATCTGCGGCTGACGGAGGCACTGTAAAGCTAACGGGTAAAAGTAAATTCGTATTCCGAAGAAAGCTCCTCGTTGAAGGTGTAACCTTCCCAATTGAAGCCTTTGAGGCCATCCGGCGCCCCGATGCGGCGGCGTATGGCGTAAGCGGCCATTGCCCCCCGTGCCTTTTTGGCGTAAACCGCGATGACCCTGAACGAGCCTTTGTGCGCCTCCTTGAAATGGATGTGGAACAACCGCCCCTTGAGGATAGCTGGTTTCACGGCGGAAAAGTACTCCCGGGAAGCCAGGTTGACAACGGCTTTCCCGCCGGTGGTTTCCAGGTCTTCATTGAGCAGGCGGGTGATCTCCTCCCCCCAGAAATCGTACAGGCCTTTGGCTTTTCCCACCCGCAGGCGCGTCCCCATTTCCAGGCGGTAGGGCTGCATCAGGTCGAGCGGCCGAAGCAGGCCATACAGGCCGGACAGGATGCGAAGGTGTGACTGGGCAAACTCCAGGTCTTCCCGGTTGAAGGATTCCGCATTCAAGCCCAGATAGACATCCCCCTTGAAAGCCAGCAGGGCTTGTTTGGCATTGCTGAGGTCGAAAGGCGTTTCAAAATCCTGGTACCGCTCCGCATTGATTACCGCCAGATCGTCACTGATCTTCATCAGTTTCCTGAGCTCTTCCTCCGTCTTTTCCCGGAGGATACCTATCAGTGATTCGCTCTTTTCCAGCATCCGGGGCTGAGAATACCGGCTGTACTCCGGCTCTGAGAAATCCAATGTCTTGGAAGGGGAAAGCAAAAGGATCATATCAATTCGTTTTTTATGCTGTCACAGATCTTAAGAAACGTAAATAAAAAAACAAGCATTCATGTTTTCAGACAAACTGTGACTTAGACGCAACTGAAAAACATCTTGGTAGCTTGTCACAATAAATCCGCTAAAAAGCCTCTTTTTCAAAGCTTTTTTCTGTCAGAGGCGGATAAAGGCCGTCACAAAAAAAACAGGGAATAAGTTGTCTTTTATTAAAAAACAGCATATGTTTGTATAGAATCTTAAAAAGTAGTTTTTGTGTTTATTTGTTTGGGTTAGAGGCCCTTGCTTCTTGTGAGCAAGGGTTTTTTATTTCGGATGGGCCACTTAAAAGTACTGGACTTTGGACGTGCCTCTGTTTGAAGTCGGAAGTGCGAAGTCGGAAGTCGGAAACAGTCAACAAATGTGCGTTCAGGGCCTGTTTTTCCGACTTCCGAATTCCGATTTCCGCCTTTAGCGCCAGGCCGTCCAAAGTCCAGTAAAAGTAGCCCATCCGAAGCGAAAAGGCCACGGGAGATATTCCCATGGCCTTTTCACGTTTTCGGCAGCAAGAGAGAAGGCCGATTGCCTTCTTGTCTTTATCCCGTCGAATCAGTTATTGTTGAACATATTGCCTTCGTTGGCGGGAAGGCCGGCCGGTTCTTCCGGCTTTTTGACTACCTCGCCCTGGATGGTCAGCATTTGCTTCTCATCGCCGGCGTTGGTGGTCAGGGTTACGCGCTTGGTGAACTTGCCAAGGCGGTTGGTGTCATAACGCACCTTGATCTCAGCGGATTCACCCGGGCCGATCGGTTCTTTCGGGTAGGTGGGGACGGTGCAGCCGCAGCTCCCCTTAGCACTGGTAATGATCAAAGGTTCGTTACCCGTGTTCGTGAACTTGAAGACGCGGTAAGGGTCAGACCCCTGTTCGATGACGCCATAATCGACCGTTTCGGTTTCGAAGGCCATCGCCGGGCCGTCTTGATTTTCCGCAGCCTGGTTAGCTGCTGCATCGTTTTGGCTGTATCCTACGGCAGCTACCAAAAGCAGCATTGCCAAAGCTGAAAGTACTTTCTTCATCACGGTTTTTTTTATTTTAATGAGTAGGTACAAAAATACTGTACTCCTGGGCAAAAAAAAAGTTTTGTATTTGCGAAATGGTTAATGAGATGTTAAACCAAACCCTGTTTGGCTCGCCTTCCCTGTAGACGATGATCTTTTCAAAGGGCCACTCCTTCGTCAAATTTATCACTGGCCGGCTCGGGAGCAGGCGCCGCCAACACCCTCAGAATGAACCTTTAATGCCCCTGAATTGTATTTCTTTTACATGAGTTTTTACAAAATTTTTCGTATATTCGCCGGGGTGTGAAAAGCATTAGGCGAATTTTATTTCGCAAAAGTGCGAAGCACCTGCCATACTAACCAAATTCAACCAGAAGAGCTTATGATAGACAACCTGACCTTAAATGAGCCAGTCAATACGGATAGCGAGCTCTCCCGGGCATCTATTCTCCGCGATTTCGAGATCTGTTGCATCAGCCGGGAAGCCAGCATTCTGGCCCGAAAAGAAGTATTGACCGGCAAGGCCAAGTTCGGCATCATTGGCGATGGTAAAGAAGTACCCCAGGTGGCCATGGCCAGGGCCTTTAAAAAAGGAGACTGGCGCAGCGGTTACTACCGCGACCAAACCTTCCTTTTTGCCCTGGGGCTGTCTTCCATCGAAGACTTTTTTGCCCAGTTGTACGCCGATGCCGAAAACGACCCCTTCTCCGGGGGGCGGCAGATGAACAGCCACTTTGCTACCGCCACTATAGATGAAAACGGCGAGTGGCGCAATCACATGTCTTCCTACAACATCAGCGCCGATATTTCCAGCACAGCCGGCCAGATGGCACGGGCACTGGGCCTGGCCCTGGCCTCCAAACAATATCGGGAAAGCAAGGTGTTGCCCGAAAAAACGAAATTTTCAAACCGGGGCAATGAAGTCTGCTTCTGCACCATCGGCGATGCTTCCACCTCGGAAGGCATCTTCTGGGAAACGGTGAACGCCGCCGCAGTCCTGCAGGTACCGCTCGCCATTTCCGTATGGGACGACGGCTACGGCATCTCCGTACCCATCGAATACCAGACTGCCAAGGGTAGTATTTCCGAAGCACTGTCCGGAATGCAGGTAGAGGAAGAGGGCCAGAAAGGGATAGAAGCCTATACCGCCAAAGCCTGGGATTACCCCGCCCTGGTCAAACTGTACGCCGACGCCATCGCGAAAGTCCGCGCCACTCACACGCCCGCGCTGTTGCACATACAGGAAGTGACCCAACCCCAGGGGCACTCCACCTCCGGATCCCATGAGCGCTACAAATCCAAAGAACGCCTGCAGTGGGAACAGGAAAAAGACTGCATCCGCCTTATGGGAGAATGGATGGTAAAAGAGGGGATCGCCACGCAGGAAGAACTCGACGCCATCCGCAAAGAGGCAAAAACCTACGTCAAACAATGCCGCGACCGGGCATGGAAAGCGTTCAATGCTCCAACAAAAGAAAAACTCAAGTCCCTGCAGGACATCTACTCCCGCATTCCAGCCGGCGATGAAGAGGCCGACGCCATCCGCAGGGAACTGAAATCCCTCATGAACCCCCTTATCAGCGAGCTGGCGCAGAACGCCCGCCGCATGTACTTCCACCTGATGGGCGCCGGCCAGCCCGCCGAACAGGAACTGGCCAACTGGATCGAAAACGTATACCAGGTTGCCAACCGGCGTTACCACACTCATCTGTACAGCAACTCCCCGAAATCGGCCCTCCGGGCGCCGGCCGTGCCGGCCCGCTATCCGGAAAACCCGAACCTGAAAAATGGCTATGAGATCCTCAATACCTTTTTTGACAAGGCCCTGAAAAAATACCCCGAGCTCTTTGCCTTCGGTGAAGACGTGGGTAAGATCGGCGACGTAAACCAGGGCTTCGCCGGCATGCAGAAAAAATACGGGGAAGGGCGCGTGTTCGACACCGGCATCCGCGAGGCCACCATCATGGGGCAGGCCATCGGCATGGCCATGCGCGGCCTGCGCCCTATTGCCGAGATCCAGTATCTCGACTACCTCATCTACGGCCTGCAACCGCTGATGGACGACCTGGCCACTGTGCGCTACCGCAGCAACGGCCAGCAAATGGCCCCGGCCATCATCCGCACCCGCGGCCACCGCCTGGAAGGCATCTGGCACGCCGGCTCCCCCCTCGGCATGGTCATCAACTCCCTGCGGGGCATGTACGTCTGCGTCCCCCGCAATATGACGCAGGCCGCCGGCATGTACAACACCCTCCTGCAGTCCGACGACCCAGCCCTGGTCATCGAATGCCTCAACGGCTACCGCCTCAAGGAAAATATGCCGGAAAATATCGGAGAATTCACCGTTCCCCTGGGGGTTCCGGAAGTGCTCCAGAAAGGCGCCGACATCACACTGGCGACCTACGGCTCCTGCATTCGCGTGGCTCAGGCCGGCATCGAACTGCTCAAAAAGCAGGGCGTCTCCGTCGAGCTGATCGACGTGCAGACCCTGCTGCCCTTCGACCGGGAGCACCGCATCCTGGAATCGCTGAAAAAGACCAACCGCATCCTGTTTATGGATGAAGATGTGCCCGGCGGCGCCAGCGCCTTTATGATGAACGAAGTGCTGGAAAAGCAGGGCGGCTACCGATACCTCGATTCCGCCCCGGCTACCCTCACTGCCCGCGAACACCGCCCGCCCTACGGCTCAGACGGCGACTACTTCAGCAAGCCCAGCCCGGAGGATGTGTTCGAGGCGGTATACAAGATCATGCGGGAGATGAATCCGCGGCGGTTTCCAGGTAAACTGTAGCCGCTTTCTCATGCAATAATTTTGTATCTTGAGGCGGGTAAACTTAATCCACATTTATGGAAATTCTACTCGAACAACGGCTGATTACGGTCGAGGAATACCACAAAATGGCAGAGGCGGGCATCCTGAAGCCGGATGACAGGGTTGAATTGCTGAACGGCAAAATCATCAAGACGAGCCCGATTGGAAGTAAACATGCGGCCTGCGTAGATAAAACGGACGAATTTCTGAGGCGAGTGCTTTCTGGATTAGCTCTGGTAAGGGCTCAAAATCCGGTGATCATGAGTGATCTTTCCGAACCGGAACCAGATATCGCCATATTAAAAAGAAAAGAGAATTACTATGCTGACAAACATCCAACTGCCGAAGATGTCATCTTGATCATAGAGGTAGCTGATTCTTCCCTGGAAATAGACCGCCAGTCAAAACTGCCCATCTATGCGGCTGGCCGAATTCCGGAATATTGGATCGTTAATGTCGAAAAACGAGAGATTGAAGTGTACCAGTCTCCATTTAAAGGCCAGTATCGTTCCCGGGAGATCTACTTCCCGGAAGATGAGATTCCCATTTCTGCATTCAACATTTCCGCGCCGGTAAACGCCCTCCTTGTATAAGCGCTTGTTTCATTGGTGCAAAGCCCTTATATTTAGTGGTTCCTTGCCATTTTAAAACCACTAAGTGATGAGCATACCTACCCTATCCTATCCCGAGGCGAAGAATTACATCGCCGGCGAATTCCTGCAAAACGGCTCTCGCGCCATGCCGGTCATCAGCCCGCTGGACGGCAGCACCATCTCCTCCGTTACCTTGTCAGGTAAAGAAATACTGGACAAAGCCGTAGAGGCTGCCAGCCGGGCTCTGCCGGAATGGGCCGGGCTGACCGTCAAAGAACGAGTGCAGGTGTTTTTCCGGTTTCGGGCATTGCTGGAAGAACAGAAAGAGGAGCTTGCGGAATTGGTTCGGGCGGAGAATGGCAAGACCAGAGAAGAGGCGGAAGCAGAAGTCCTCAAGGGCATCGAGCTGTCGGAATTTGCCTGCTCCCTGCCGCAGATCATCAGCGATGAAGTGCAGGAAGTGAGCAAAGGGGTAGAATGCCGCACTTCTCATGTCCCCATGGGCGTGGTGGCCTCTATCACTCCTTTCAACTTCCCGTTCATGGTGCCCCTTTGGTCCATCCCCAACGCCCTGTCCCTGGGCAACTGCATGATCCTGAAACCTTCGGAGCTGGTGCCCCTGAGCGCCCAGAAGATCGCCGAATTGCTCAAGCAGGCCGGTTTGCCGGATGGCGTTTTCAACATCGTGAACGGAGACAAGGAAATCGTCGAGGCCATCTGCGACCACCCGGGCATCAAGGCCGTAACCTTTGTCGGCTCCACCCGGGTGGCGAAGATCGTCTACCGGCGAGCCACGTCCCACCTTAAGCGCGCCCTCTGCCTGGGCGGCGCCAAGAACCACCTCATTGTGCTTCCGGACGCCAACGTGGACATGTCGGCCGCCAACATCGCCGCTTCCATGTCGGGCTGCGCCGGGCAACGCTGCATGGCGGCCTCCGCCATGGTGGCGGTGGGCAAGACGGATCACATCATCGAAAAGATCTGCGAGGAGGCCCGTAAGATCATTCCGGGCGAAAACCTGGGCTCCGTGATCAGCAGGGAAGCCAAAGAACGCATCGAACGATATATTACTGAAGCCGAGGCCGCCGGCGCCAAAGTATTGGTCGACGGGCGCAATGCCACGGTGCCGGGCAGGGAAGGTGGCTTTTACGTCGGCCCGACCGTCATCGACTACGTCACACCTGATATGGCCATTGCCCGGGAAGAAGTCTTCGGGCCGGTACTGGCCATCCTGCGCGCCAATACGGCCGATGAGGCCATCCGCATCGAGAACAGCTCCAATTACGGCAACGCCTCTTCGGTTTTCACCGAGAACGGCGGCCTGGCCCAGTACGTCACCGAAAAGGTCAGCGCCGGCATGGTGGGCGTCAACATCGGCGTGCCCGTGCCGCGGGAACCCTTCCCCTTCGGCGGCTGGAACGAATCGCGCTTCGGCGTGGGCGACATCACCGGAAAAACCTCCATTCCCTTCTGGACACAGTTGAAAAAGACAACCACCAAGTGGAACCCGGAAGCGTGGACGGACTGGACGACGTAGTTGGTTGATTCGTTGATTGGTTGATTCGTTGATTGGTTGATTCGTTGATTCGGTTAGGCAGGAAAGCAGTAGTTATGGGGTTATATTGTTGAATTGTTATATGGCTGTATTGTTGTCCTGGCAGTGCCCCCGAGCTTGGGAGGAATATTGTTCACGGCTGGTCATTGGTTATTGGTTTGATTGGTTATTGACGCCAATCATTCCTTCCCCGTCTTCGCCATAGGCTCTTCCGGGTAAAATTCAATCATTCCTTAATTCAATCATTCCTTCATTCAATCTAAACCATGGAAACCGGAAAAATAACAACCGACAAAAAAGCGGAGATCCTCGACAAGCAGAAGAAATATCTGTTTCCCAACCACTTGTTGTACTACACGGACCCGCTGCCTCTGGACCGGGGCGAAGGCCTGCGCGTCTGGGACGTAGAGGGCAGGCAGTACCTTGATTTCTTCGGCGGCATCCTGACCACCAGCGTCGGGCACAACCGGCCGGAAGTGACGCAGGCGGTAAAGGAGCAGGCGGAAAAGATCATCCACTCCTCCACCCTGTACCCCAACGAGGCGCACGTCAACCTGGCCGAGAAGATGGCCCAGCTGGCGCCGGGGAAGATACAGGTTTCCTATTTCACTACTTCCGGCACGGATGCCGACGAGACCGCCGTCATGCTGGCCCGTACCCACACCGGCCACCAGGAGATCATTGCCCTGCGGCACGGCTACAGCGGCCGCTCCGCCATGGGCATGAGCCTTACCGGGCAGTCCTCCTGGCGCATCGGCGGCACCCATATCCTGGGCATCAAGCACGCCATCAACCCCTACTGCTACCGTTGCCCGCTCAAGTTGAAATACCCATCCTGTGGAGTGGCCTGCGCTCATGATGTGGAGGACGTCATCCGGACGACCACTTCAGGCCGGATCGCCGCCTTTCTGGCCGAGCCCATTCAGGGGGTAGGCGGGTTCATCACGCCGCCGCCGGAGTACTTCAAGATCGTCGCTGAGATCATCCGCCATTACGGCGGCCTGTTCATCAGCGACGAGGTGCAAACGGGCTTCGGGCGCACCGGCGGAAAGTGGTTCGGCATCGAACACTGGGAGGTCGAGCCCGACATCATGACGATGGCCAAGGGCATCGCCAACGGCTTCCCGCTGGGCAACACCATGACGCGGCCCGAGGTGGCGGAAAGCATGGCCGGCGCCGGCCTGACCATCAGCACCTTCGGCGGCAACCCGGTGGCCTGCGCCGCCTCCCTGGCCACCATGGAAGTGCTGGAGAAGGAAGCCGATCCGCAACACGTGGCCCGGGTGGGCAAAGCGCTCCGCGCTGGGCTGGAACGACGGATGGAAAAATACGCCTTCATCGGCGACGTCCGGGGCATGGGGCTGATGCAGGGCATCGAGTTCGTGAAGGACAGGGAAACCAAGGAACCGGCGCCAAAGGCCACGAGCCACTTTATGGAAAATTGCAAAAAGGAAGGCCTGCTCGTCGGCAAGGGCGGCCTGTACGGCAACGTGATCCGCGTGGCCCCGCCGATGACCGCAACGGTGGAGGATGTGGAGGAGGCGCTGGAGTTGATGGGAAGGGCACTGGAGGGAGTTGTGGTTGATTAGGTTGATTAGGTTGATTAGGTTGATTAGGTTGATTGAGTTGATTAGGTTGATTGAGTTGATTAGGTTGCCACCGGCGTTCTTCCCCGGGCCTGCTCCTAATCAACCCAATTCACAAATCGACGAATCAACCAATTAAGCATGAAAGAAGAAATTATTGAGCTTACAGAGGACGTGAGCGATTCGCCTCTGTACAGTGAGGACTTCGCCCCGGTGCCGGCGGCGGAGCGCACCTGGAACCGCTGGAACATCGCCGCCATCTGGGTGGGCATGGCCGTATGCATTCCCACCTATATGCTGGCCAGTAGCTTGATCGAGCAGGGCATGAACTGGTGGCAGGCGCTGCTCACCATTCTGCTCGGCAATGTCATCGTGCTCATTCCCATGATCCTCAACGCCCATGTGGGCACCAAGTACGGCATCCCGCTGCCGGTATTCCTGCGGCTCAACTTCGGGGTGGACGGCGCGGTGCTGGCGGCCCTGCTCCGGGGGCTGGTCGCCTGCGGCTGGTTCGGCATTCAGACCTGGATCGGCGGGGCGGCCATCTACCAGTTGCTGCTCATCGTATGGCCGGGACTGGCCGGCAGCCCCTACCTGGGCGGCCTCATCGGCCTCAACCTGGGGCAGCTCTTCTGCTTCCTCCTGTTCTGGCTGATGAACATGTGGATCATCTACCGGGGCATCGAGTCGATCAAGCAACTGGAAAACTGGGCGGCGCCCTTTCTGCTGCTGATCGGGGTGAGCTTGCTGCTCTGGGCGTGGTTCCGGGTGGGCTCCATGAGCCAGATCCTGGATGCGTCCTACGTATTGGCCAAAGGCTCCGACGTGCAATTCTGGAAGATCTTCTGGCCCGGCCTGACCGCAATGGTGGGCTTCTGGGCCACCCTGAGCCTCAACATTCCCGACTTCACACGCTACGCCAAAACGCAGAAAGACCAGATCATCGGCCAGGCCATCGGGCTGCCCGGCACGATGGTATTGTTCTCCTTCATCGGCATTGCGGTGACGAGCGCCACGGTGATCATCTTCGGAGAGGCCATCTGGGACCCGGTGGCCCTGCTGGCGCGCTTCGAGTCCCCGCTGGTGGTGGCCCTGTCTATGATCGGGCTGACCATCGCCACGCTTTCCACCAATATTGCCGCCAACGTAGTGGCGCCGGCCAACAGCATCGCCAACATCATGCCCAGCAAGATCAGCTTCCGCATGGGCGGCTACATCACCGGTATCATCGGCATCATCATTTTTCCGTGGAAACTGCTGGCCGACCCGCACGGCTACATCTTCGTCTGGCTGATCGCCTATTCGGCCCTGCTGGGCGCTCTGGCCGGCGTGATGATCTGCGATTACTACATCATCCGCAAGACGGAGCTCGACCTGGCGCAGCTGTTCCGGCTGGGCGGCATCTACAAGGGGTGGAACCAGCGGGCGTGGATCGCTTTTGCGGTGAGCCTGCTGCCGGTGCTTCCCGGTTTTTTGGCCACGGTTTACCTCATACCGGCGGAAAGCATTGGTGCGTTCTGGATGGACTTGTATTCCTACGCCTGGTTTGTGACGTTTTTCGTGGCTTTCGGGCTTTATTGGGCGTTGATGCAATTGAAAAAGCAGCCTTAACCTGCCGGGTTTTGGGGTTGGCCCTATTTGGCATAACCCGGCAGCGCCTGCCTGCCAGGCCGGCTGGCGCCTAGCCAGGCGGGCAGGCAGGTTTATCGGAGATGCCGGATATCGTCCTTTTTGCTCCTTAAGCCAGGCCACGGTGGAAAACCGCACCCTGGCGGGGCGCCCCAGGTGGCGCATTCCCTAAGACTCCTGGGTTCTACCTTCTGCTGCTGTCTAACCTTAGACGGGTAGCCCTCACGTTCTTACTCCATCTGAACATTAGGCTGTTGAGCTTTTCCTCGCCCTCCTTTTAGTAGTTTTAGGAATTTTGAACTAAATTTAGACGAATTCAGCTCATCAACGCTTAACACCAAGAGGTAAAACCTATGTCCATCCTTATCATAAACGCACGGATACTCACCGCTTCAGACGATTATCATGCCGACATCTATATAGAAGGCGAACGCATTCAGGCCATCGGCAAGAACCTGAACGTGCGCGCCAGCCAAACCATCGACGCCACGGGCAAGATCATCTTTCCCGGCGGCATCGACCCCCACGTGCACCTCGACATGCCCTTTATGGGCGCCTTTTCCAGCGACAGCTACGAGACGGGCACGCGGGCGGCCCTGCACGGCGGCACCACCATGGTGATCGACTTCGTACTACAGACTCAAGGCAAGCCCCTCTACCACGCCCTGGACGCCTGGCGCGGCCGCTCCGACGGCAACTGCTTCAGCGATTACTCCTTCCACATGGCGGTCACGGATTTCAATGAATCCACGCGAAAGGAGGTGGGGCAACTGATCGAAAAGGAAGGCATCACCTCCTTCAAGGCCTTCATGGCCTACAAGGGCGCCCTGATGATCGACGACGGCCAGATGGTGGGCCTGATGCAGGAGGTGAAAGAACGGGGCGGCATGGTGACGGTGCACGCCACCAACGGCGATATGATCGACAGCCTGATCGCCCAACACCGGGCGGAAGGCAAGCTCTCCCCCTTGTACCACTACTTGTCGCAGCCGGAAGTAACTGAGGCCGAGGCTTCCGGGCGGTTTGTCGACCTGGCCCACTACACCGGCGTGCCCGCCTACATCGTGCACCTCACCTGCGAGGGCGCCCTCAATCAGGTGCGCGAGGCCACCTACCGCAACCAGAAGGTATTTGTCGAAACCTGCATCCAGTACCTGCTGCTCGACGCCTCCCTCTACGAGAAGAACCCCGAAGGCGCAAAGTGGGTGATGAGCCCGCCCCTACGCCAGAAAAAAGACCAGGAGACGCTCTGGGCCGGCCTCAACCAGGGGCTGGTCCAGGTCGTAGCCACCGACCACTGCCCCTTCAAATGGGAGCAGAAGATGATGGGCAAGGATGATTTTTCGAAAATTCCCAACGGCCACCCCGCCATCGAGCACCGCATGGAACTGCTCTGGTCGGAAGGCGTGGAGAAGGGCCGCATCAGCGCCAATAAGTACGTGGAAGTGACCTCCACCAACCCGGCAAAGATCTTTGGCATGTACCCCCGGAAAGGCTGCATCGCCGCCGGCTCCGACGCCGACCTGGTGATCTTCGACCCGGAAAAGCAACACGAGCTTTCGGCAAAAACCCACCACATGAACGTGGACTACTCCGCCTACGAGGGCTGGAAGGTGAAGGGCAAATGTGAGACGGTGATATTGAGGGGGGAAGTGGCTATTGATAAGGGGGAGGTGAAAATTAAGAAGGGGTATGGGCAGTTTGTGAGGAGGGGGAAGGCGTCGAAGGTGGTGTAGGGGTAATTGTTATATGGCTATATTGTTATATGGCTATATTGTTATATGGCTATATTGCTTGATTGTTAGATGCTTAACCTGCCGGGTTTTGGCCAGGCTCCCCTCAGAACAACCCGGCAGTGTTTGTCAGAGGCGCTTAAAAGCATCTCATGATAGATGAATGAAAAGTAAACATCAAATCCTGAAAACTAAAAACATGCTAAGAGGGTGGCTGCTCTGTGGTATAGTGCTTATCAGTTATTCGGTAGTAGGAAACGAGGCGGGCTACCCCTCCTTACTGGGCTTCCAGGCCGAGTCGGCTTACGAAGAAAAACTTTCGGCTTCGCAAAGTTGTAAGCATAACGGAGAGGTATTGGTGGCATTGGGTGTATATGCCAGGCTTAAACACGAATACCTCCTCGCCAACTATCCCAATTACGCTGCGGCCAATGTAGACATTGAAGCGTTTATACATCAATATGGAGCGGATGTGTACCTTGCTGCGGCAGTAATGTACGAGGCTTTCATGGAAGAAGTGGGCGAGGATCCGGATGACCCTTATCTGTGGCAGCTTGCAATGGAAGTGTTTCAGGAAGAGTTGTTCCCGATCTTACTGGAGTTTACACCTGGGATAGGAGACCTGGTCGGCGCCTATAATGATTTCCAGGCCGGGAGCTACTTTTGGGGAATTGTGGGCATCGTCGGCTCCATAGTGCCCGGAGATGAGGTGATCAAGGTGATAAGGAAGGCCGATAATATCCGGGATGCGTGGAAGAAAGTGAAAAAAGTTTTTGTACTGTGGAACAGGCTCTTTACAACAGCCGGCGGGCAGAGGATACTCAATAAGATGCCGAAGAGCTGGAAGGATCTGCCGGGATCGAAATTGGCGTATGGACAAGGGCTATATTGGGAGAAAACGAGTAATCATCACTTAAGGATCATGGATGCTAATCCCAATTCTCCGTGGCCCTCTCAACATGTAAAATATGTAAAATGCCATAAAGGCAACAGTTTCATCGACATCAATGGAAACCCAGTTCCTGGAAATTCTCCAGCAGCTCACATTCCTTTGGATGATATTACAGATTCATTTTTAAACAATTTTTTCAATTGAATTTTATGTACGATACACCACAATATATTCTAAATCAGATCAACTCGAATTTAGAGGAAGAAAAAAGAATATTGTTAAATATTTACGACTATTTAATCAAAATAGTTAAACAGGAAAAAATGGCCTATTCCTGTGCACTCGAAGATTTATACATGGAATATAAGCTGACTCCTCTTATAAATGAGAAATGGGGCGCAAATATTCTTAGTTCAAGATCTTTCAAATTGCTTGAAGAATTTGAAAATCAATGGAGAAATTACCGAAAAAGTTATCCGTATGGTGAAGATGAAATATTCGTGCTTATTGATCCAACATGGCATAGTATTGTAAAGGAAAAGCTCGTGCCGCTAATCGAAAGTTTCCAACGTGATTTTGAAACTACGGATATGGACTATTTTAAAGGTGATCTAAGCGAAGTTGTATATCAACCAACAAATCAAGATGTCCTTCAAAGGGTATCAACCTTATATAATCTGCTCATCAATCATGGGGTAATGAATAAAGAGGTAAAATGATAACTATTATTGGGGTATTCAGATAGTAAGAACTATGAACCTGAAGCCTGAAATTAATCATGCTTTGCTTTTCTATTCCGAAATATGCCGGCTGAGGCGATTCGATGAATTCTATGAATCCACAATAATGTCCCTTATGGAGGATTTCGCTTATATTCTGGATGGCGATTCTACGATTTTCTCATCAAAAACAGTGGACCTGTATAATAGGCTTATTTACCAACTCCAGGACTATTATAAGAACGTTTCCTACTCAAACAGCACAGCACTTAAATTGATAGATGTATCCTATAGAGATCTTTTAGACCAAAATCAATTGCCTTTGCTTGATAGCATTGAGAAAGATCTTTTAGCGCGCGGCATTGATTATGAAAAATGTCCCAAGCAAGAAATTGACAGGCCTTCGGATGAAGATATTATCAGGTCTGTCGATAGCCTTTATAAAAAATTGAATAATTATGAGGCAAACAGATAAACCCTTGCTCCACAATATTATGGAACTAAGGTTAATTAAAAACCTTTATTATGATTTGGCCAGGTTATCGTTTGACTATGACTCCGCATTTGACGAATTGATCAACGGTACTGAAATCATGAATAAAGATTTTCTGCACCAGGATTGGCTTCTAAACAATTTATCAGCGCAATCTATGAGCTTGTTTGGCGAATTCAGGGCGGACTGGTTAAAATTAATTTCCACAAAACCGTATAGCAACATAGGAGTATTAATGCAAATAGATAAAGACTGGAAATTGGTTGTTAAGGAAAGATTGATGCCCTTAGTAGAAAGTATAAAGGAAGACTTGAAAAAACTTGATAACGGAGCATCAAATGGCTATGATCTGAAAATCCCTGATAGCGAGGTAGACCTTGATCATTTATTGAAAGTAGTCTCATATATTACTGAGAAAGCCATTAAAACAGATGATTCAATAAATCCATTTTATAGTGGGCAATCTCCCTCCCGCTGAGGCCGTTAGAGCAGGGCCATTGAATAGGAGGTGCTTCTGATTCCAGGCGATTTCTTCAATTGAATTTTATGTACGATACACCACAATATATTCTGAATCAAAATGAATAAAGATATTGAATAACAATTATTGTCTATGCCAAGAAAAATAAAATCCGGACTGATCCAGATGAGCCTCGCCAAGACCGAAGGGCAGGGCACCATAGAAGAGATCAAAGAGGCCATGGTGCAGAAGCACATTCCCTTCATCGAAGATGCGGGCAAGCAGGGCGTACAGATCCTCTGCCTGCAGGAGATATTCAACACGCCCTATTTCTGCCCGGGGCAGGACGCCAAATGGTACGCCTCGGCTGAATCCATACCCGGCCCAACGGTGGAGCGCATGGCGGAGTACGCCAGAAAGCACCAGATGGTGATGATCGTGCCCATTTTTGAGAAGGAACAGCCGGGCGTGCTGTACAACACCGCCGCCGTGATCGATGCGGATGGAACCTATCTGGGAAAATACCGTAAAAACCATATCCCCCACACCTCGGGCTTCTGGGAGAAGTTCTTCTTCAAGCCCGGCAACCTGGGCTACCCGGTATTCGAGACCCGCTACGCCAGGGTGGGCGTCTACATCTGCTACGACCGCCACTTCCCGGACGGGGCGCGCATCCTGGGCCTGAACGGCGCCGAGGTCGTCTACAACCCCTCCGCCACGGTGGCCGGCCTGTCGCAGTACCTGTGGAAGCTGGAGCAGCCGGCCCACGCGGCCGCCAATGGCTACTTCATGGGCTGCATCAACCGGGTGGGCACGGAAGCCCCCTGGAACATCGGCCGCTTCTACGGCTCTTCCTACTTCGTGGACCCGCGCGGGCAGATATTCGCTCAGGCTTCCGAAGGCCAGGACGAACTGCTGGTGGCCGAGTTCGACCTCGATATGATCGAAGAGGTGCGCTCCACCTGGCAGTTCTTCCGCGACCGCCGGCCGGAGACGTACGGGAAGCTGACGGAGTTGTGAGCATTACTCTTGTATATTTGTGATATTTGATGTGCGATGTTTGATTTTTGATGTGCCGGCAGTGTGGCAGCTATCCTGGAGCAGCCCTTGTATGGCACAAATCAAACCTCATAAATCACACGTCATAAATCGCAAATTTGACTACTCATAGACATCACCCGATTCAAGTTAAACCCATAATTAATGGCCGAATACCAGACACCCACCACCGAAAAAGACCTCGAAACCAGCTTCGAACAGATCAAGCCGTACATGAATGCCACCATGGCGTACTACGAAAGCTCCCGCTGCCTGTTCTGCTACGACGCGCCCTGCGTGAAGGCCTGCCCGACCGGCATCGACATCCCCCTGTTCATCCGGCAGATCCATACCGGCAACCTGGAAGGGGCCGCCCGCACCATTTACGATTCCAATTACTTCGGGAACATCTGCGGCAAGGTGTGCCCTACGGAAGTGCTCTGCGAGGGCGCCTGCGTATACAACCTGCAGGATGTAAAGCCCATCGAGATCGGGCGGCTGCAGAGCTACGCCGCCGCCGACATGATCCGCCAGGGCCGGAAACTCTACGAGCCGGGCCCGACTAATGGGTACCATATAGCCATTATCGGCGCCGGGCCGGCCAGCATCTCCTGCGCCTGCGAATTGCGGCTGCTGGGATACGAGGTGGACATCTTTGAGGCCAAAAGCCACCCCTCCGGACTGGCCATCTACGGCTGTGCCCCCTACAAGGTAACCAACGAGGACGTCCTGGAGGAGATCAATTACCTGCAGGAACAATTCCAATTCCGGGTTCACTACAAGCAGCCGGTCAAAACCAAAGAACAGATAGCTGCCCTGGAGCGCGATTACGCCGCCATCCTGCTGGGCGTCGGCCTTGGCCCTACCCAGGCGCTCAACCTCGAGGGCGAAGGGCTGGCTGGCTGCATCGGCGCCACCGAGTTCATCGAACAGGTAAAGCTGATGCCCTTGGCCCTCGAGGTAGGCCGCCGCGTGATCGTCATCGGCGGGGGCAATACCGCCATGGACGCCGCCTCCGAATCGGCCCGCCTGGGAGCAGAAGCCGTAACCGTGGCCTACCGCCGCTCCAAGGAGGAGATGCGGGCGTATGCATTTGAATACGGCCTGGCCCGGTCGGCAGGCGTCATGGGGCTGTTCAACGCCGCGCCACTGGCCATTCTGGGAGAAGAAAAGGTACGCGGCGTACGGTTCATCAAGACCCAGAATGAAGGCGGGAAATTAAAGCATATACCGGGCAGTGAATTCGAGATGGCCTGCGACATGGTGATCCTGGCCACCGGCCAGGCCAAACAGTCGGCATTCCTCAACCTGATCGATAGCCTGGAAAAGGACGGCCGGGGCTGCATTAAGGTCAATCCTCAATCTTTCCAGACTTCCCGCCCGAAGTATTTCGCCGCCGGCGACGCGGTCAATGGAGGCGCAGAGGTAGTGAACGCAGCGGCGGAGGGCAAGATGGCGGCCAGGGGGATTGATAAATATGTATCCAGTTCAAAGTGAAAATGGAGATTGAAAATATTGATTGAAGTTTTATTGATGTAGTGTACGATGTACGGGCTATCCGGGGGCTTAAAGCTTGTACGATGTACGAACCGGGGACAGGCCAGGGGCGTGTACGGTGGACGGGGCCGGAAGGGAACCCGGGCGTGGGCGGGCCGTGATGGGTCAGGGGCGTGTACGGTGTACGAACCGGGGACAGGCCAGGGGCATGTACGGTGGACGGGGCCGGAAAGGAGCCTGGGGGCTTGTAAGATGTTCAAAATGGGCTTGGTTGGTATTCTTTACAAGACTACCTTCCAATCAAAAATTGGATAACTTAATAATCGACGGCCCTTCCGTACACCGTACACAGCCAAGCTCGCAGCCAGCCCCGTACACCAATGAGCCCACAGCCAGCCCGTACACCGTACATCAATAAGCCCGCTGCCAGCCCCGTACACCGTACACTGCTCCGGGCAAAAACCGAAAGTTTACTTTTAAACCAACGCTACAGGCAAAAAACCTGGCGTAAAAAAACAGACCATGCCAAACCTAACCGCCAACCTCGCCGGCATCCTTTCCCCGAACCCCTTCTGGCTGGCCTCGGCGCCGCCCACCAATTCGGGCTACCAGGTCATGAAGGCCTTCGAGACCGGCTGGGGCGGAGCCGTATGGAAGACCCTGGGTATTCCCGTCGTCAATACTTCCAGTCGTTATGGCGCCATCAATTACCGGAGCAGCCGCATGGTGGGCTTCAACAACATCGAGCTGATCACCGACCGGCCCCTGGCCGACAACCTGCGGGAGATCGAGGAGGTGAAGAAATACTTCCCCGATCATGCCGTAGTGGCCTCCCTCATGGTGGAGTCCCGGAAAGAATGGCATCAGATCGTAAAGGATGTCGAAAACGCCGGAGCAGACGGGGTAGAGCTCAACTTCGGCTGCCCGCACGGCATGTGCGAACGGGGAATGGGCTCGGCCGTCGGGCAGGAACCGGCCGTCCTCCAAACCATCACCGGATGGGTGAAGGAAGTGGCCACCGTGCCGGTTATCGTCAAATTGACGCCCAATATCACAGACATCACCGAGCCGGCCGTCGCAGCAGCAAAGGGCGGCGCCGACGCCATTTCCCTCATCAACACCATTCAGAGCCTGATGGGCGTCGACCTCGACCGGTTCGTCCCCTACCCCACCGTCGACGGGAAGAGCACCAACGGCGGCTACTGCGGCCCCGCCGTCAAACCCATCGCCCTGAACATGGTTAAGAACTGCGCTCAGCACCAGGGCGTGAATATCCCCATCTCCGGGATCGGCGGCATCGAGAACTGGCGGGACGCGGTAGAACACATGCTCCTGGGCGCCAACAACGTGCAGGTGTGCACCGCCGTGATGCATTACGGCTTCGGCATCATACGGGAGATGCTGGCCGGCCTGGAAGAGTACATGAACGAAAAAGGCTTCGGGCAGTTGCCCGACTTCATCGGCAAGGCCGTGTCCAATGTCACTACCTGGGAGAACCTGAACCTGAAGTACAAGGTGATCGCCGCCATCAATGCCGACACCTGCATCGGCTGCCAGCTCTGCTATACGGCCTGCGAAGACGGCGCCCATCAGGCCATCGCCCTGCCCGGCAACGGCCAGGGGCGCGTACCGGCTATTATTGAAGAAAATTGTGTGGGCTGTAACCTCTGCTCGCTGGTCTGCCCGGTGGAAAACTGCATCACTATGGTGCGAAAGGACGACGGCTCAACCCATGAAAGCTGGAAAGACTACATGGATTCCGGAAAAGCTCCTACCGAATTTAACGACAAAAGGGCCGGCGGGCACGGGCACTGGATACCGGAGCCGAAAGCAGGGCTGGGGGGGTAGAGGGCATGTTGGCGGGGTGCGAAAAGGCCTGGCCGCTCGTAAACCCGCAACCCGCCTTAATCAACTCTTCTTCACCTCACTTGGCCGAAATCCAAACTTCTCCTGAAACACCCTCGAAAAATAACCGGCCTGAATGTAGGGTGTATCGGCGTATCAAAGAGCCAGGCTTACAAAATTATCGGCCGGACAATAAAATCAGAAAATGATTATTTCCTGAATGGGATAATCGGGAAAATTTTTATCTTTACCCCCTGTACGAAACTTCCTATGTTATAACTTCCGCAAACAAACTCCATTAGCGAATTCTCTTCTTTTCAGGCAAAGAAAACGAAAATTCTATGCCCCGTAAAGCCGCGCAAATAATCGTACAAACGTTTACTCCATTTGTATTAAAACCACTGGTTAACAAACAACCTTTTTTTATCTAAACTCACTAGAGTATTTTTTATCTAAACTCACTAGAGTATGAAGTACTTTACCAAGTCATGCCTGCTGTTAGCGATGTTATTCATTTCCGCTGCAGCTATGGCGCAGTACACTGTAAGTGGTGTCGTGCAAAACGAAAACGGGGAACCCCTGATCGGCGTTTCCATCATCGTCAAAGGCACTACGACGGGAACCGTTACTGATTTTAACGGCAATTTCAACATTAATGTTAGTAGCGGCCCTGCCACGCTCCTGTTCTCCTACACGGGCTTCAAGCCGGAAGAAGCCGAGGTCTCCTCGTCTAAAACGGATATCAGCGTAACCCTGGAGGAGGACATCGCCAACCTGGAGGAGATCGTCGTTACCGGCCTGGCCACCGGGATCAAGCGGTCCAACCTGGCCAATGCCGTGGCTACGGTCTCCGGCAAGGAACTCACCGAAGTGACCACACAACAAACGGTCGACGGCGCCCTCTATGGCAAGCTTCCCGGCGTGAACATCGTGCAGAGCAACGGCGCCCCGGGAGGGGGTATCGCTATGCGCCTGCGCGGGGTGTCTTCCCTCAATGGCAACAACCAGCCGCTGTTCATCATCGACGGGGTGTACATCACCAATGCAGAGATCCCCAGCGGCCAGCGCTTCGCCTCCGGCGCCAACTCCGGCACCGAGGAAGGGGCCTCCAACCGCCTGGCCGACCTCAACCCGGAAGACATCGAAAGCATCGAAGTGCTTAAAGGGGCTTCCGCCGCCGCCATCTACGGGACCCGCGCCAACGCCGGTGTGGTAATCATCACCACCAAGCAGGGTTCGGCCGGCAGGACGAAGGTCAGCTTCGAGCAGGACCTCGGCCTGAACACCATTCAAAACTACGTCGGCCGCCGCCAGTACACCGCCGCCGAAGTGGAAGAAGCTTTCGGCGCCGACGAGCGCGCCAAGTTCGAAGCGGCCCAGGCCGCCGGCAAGATCTTTAACTATGAGGAAGAGATCTACGGCAATACCGGCTTCATCAGCGACTCCCGCCTGTCTATCTCCGGCGGTAATGACAAGACCACCTTCTACTTCAACACCAGCTACCGCGACGAGGAAGGTATTATCGAGAACACCGGATTCGACCGGTTCTCTATTCGCCTCAACGTAGACCACAAGGTATCCGACAAGATCAAGGTCGGCGTCAATACCAACTACATCAACTCCTTTGCCGCCCGAAGCTTTACCGGCAACGAGAACGAAGGGGGCCTCAGCTACGGCTACACCCTGGCCTTCACCCGCGACTGGGTAGACCTCTTCCCCAACGAGCAGGGCGTATATCCTTTCAACCCGAACTACGCCGGCAACCCCATCTTTGTGCGCGACCAGGCCCGGAACGATGAGCGCAACAACCGCCTCATCTCCGGAACCAACATCGAGTACAACGTCTTCCAGTCGGATAATGTCGTCTTCAAGCTCGTCGGTAACGCCGGCCTGGACTTCCTGCTGAATGAGACGTCCGTTTACGTTCCGGAAACGCACCAGTCGCAGGTGGGTACCAACAACGGTTTCATCGGCGAAGGCCGTAACAAATTGCTGAACTACAACTACCAGGCCTTCGGTATCCTGGATTACTTCTCCGCCGGCAACCTGAACCTCAACACCCAGGTCGGTGTGACGTACCTCAATTTCGACCGCAACTTCATCCTGAACCGGGCGACTCAGCTGGTGCCCGGGCAGATAAACCTGTCACAGGGCGGCGCCCAGAACATTGACCAGGCCATTGAAACCGAGGAAGAATTCGGTATGGTGGTCCAGGAGCAGGCCAACTGGGACGACAAGGTCATCGCCACCGTCGGCGTGCGCTTCGACAAGTCGAGCCTCAACGGCGACCCCAACAAGTTCTTCGCTTTCCCAAGGGCATCTCTGGCGTTGAACGTCGCCAACTTCGACTTCTGGAACTCCACGGCCGTCAACCAGTTCAAGCTGCGGGTAGCTTACGGCCAAACGGGTAGCAGCGCTACCTTCGGCTCCCTGTTCTCCTCTCTGGCCAGCACCAACATCAACGGCCAGATAGGCGTCTCCGCCGGCGGCAACCTCGGCCGCACCGACCTCGAGCCGGAAACCTCCGAAGAGATCGAATTCGGCACCGACCTCGGCTTCCTGGGCAACAAACTGAACCTGGGGCTGACCTACTACATCCGCAACGTCCAGAACCTGCTCTTCCTGTTTGACATTCCTTCTTCAACAGGCTTCAATAACGAGATCCGCAACGACTTCGACCTGCAGAACCGCGGCCTGGAAGTATCGCTGAACATCAACCCGGTTTCTACCCAGAACTTCAACTGGAACTCCATGGTCAACTTCTGGTTCAACCGTTCGGAAGTGACCCGCCTGGGCGTTCCGCCTTTCGTTCCTTCCGGCGTGGCCTTCGGCCTCGGCCTGGGCACCTTCTATGTTGAAGAAGGCGAGCCCATCACCCAACTGAAAGGCAGCGACGATGAAGGCCCGGAAACCATCGGTGATGTAGAACCCGACTTCCAGCTGGGATGGTACAACGAGATCAAGATCGGCAAGAACATCGACTTCAACTTCCTCGCCCACTGGAAGCAGGGCGGCGATGTGCTGAACCTCTCCCGCCTCCTGACGGACATCGGCGGCAACACCCCCAGGGAGTATGAAAACCTGGAAGGCTTTGTCGAAGACGCCTCCTATTTCCGCCTCCGCGAGGTCGGCCTGTACTACACCCTGCCCAAGTTCAGCAATACCCTGCAGCGCCTGCGCCTGGGCGTTTCCGGAAGGAACCTTCTGACGCTGACCGACTACAGCAGCTACGACCCGGAAACTTCCACCAAGGGGGGAACCGGCCTGTCTACCGGCATCGAGGTAACGCCGTTCCCGAGCTCCCGCCAGGTCTATTTCCATATCGGGATGCAGTTCTAAGGAAAACCATTATCTGAACCAAAAAAGGATTTACTCCTATGAAAAATATAACTTTATTTATCCTGTTGGGCCTGATGACCGCCGTTTCGTCCTGCACGATCGAGGACCAGGTCGACCCCAATGGCCCCAGCATTACCAGCGTCACCAATGACGCCACTACCGGCGAGCTCGACCTGCTGGTGTACGGCGCCGAGTCCCGCCTGCGCAACAACCGGGACAGCTACATCACCTCCACCGGCACCATCGCCCGGGAACTCTACCTCTTCGATGCGGACCCCCGGAATACCGAAGACCTGCTTGGTAAAGACGGCGCCCAACTCGACAACAACACCTTCTATCTGACGGCATCCTATGGCAATGCCTTTATAGTGGTCCGGAATTGCGAGTTGTTGCTGCAAGGCGTTGCCAATACTACCGCAGTTACGACGGCTCAGCGCAACGGCTACGAAGGGTTCGCCAAGACCATCAAGGCGCTCATGCTGATGAATGAGCTGATGCGCCTGAACGACAACGGCATCCGCGTCGACGTCGCCGACCCCGACAACCTGGGGCCATTCGTCAGTAAGGAGGCCGCTTTCGACGCGATCTTCGGCATGCTCGATGAGGCCTACACCCAGCTGCAGAGTGCAGAATTCACCTTCCAGCTTTCCAGCGGGTTTGCCGGCTACGACGACCCCGCCGGTTTCGCCCGGTTCAACCGCGCCGTGGCCGCCCGCGCCGCCATCTGGTCGGAGCGCTACGGGCAGGCCCAGGGCTATCTCGACAACTCCTTCTACGATCTGAACGGCGACCTCCAGGAAGGCCCGGAGATGATCTTCAGCACCGCTTCCGGCGACATCCTCAACCCGGTGTTCCGCCCGCTGAACCAGAGCGGCGACCAGATCATCGTCCACAACTTTATCATCAACAACCTGAAAGCCGGCGACACGCGCATCAGCAAGTTCAACGAACGGCCTAACCCGACCAGCCAGGACGGGTTGAACGGCACGCACGAATCTGCCGTTTACCCCTCCGCCACGGCGCCCATCAGCATCATCCGCAATGAGGAGCTGATCCTGATCGCCGCCGAGGCCAATATGCAAACTGGCAAGCTCGACGATGCCGTGACTGCCCTCAACGTCATCCGCAATGCCTATGGGCTCGGCGACTACACTGGCGCAGTTACCGAAGAGGCCCTCACTGAAGAACTCCTCTACCACCGCGCTTATTCCTTGTTCGCGGAAGGGCACCGCATGTTCGACCTGCGCCGATACGGCCTGCTGAATGCAGACTACCTGCCGATCGACCGCCCGGGCGACCAGGTGTTCACACAGTTCCCGATCCCGCTGAACGAAAACCAGTAAGCTTGTCAGGCTGGGCAGAACGCCCGGGGCCTGTACGGCCTTCGAAACTGCTCAACCTTATGTACCGGATAAATTTACACAGCCCGCGCTTTGGTTTGCCAGCCGAAGCCCGGGCTGTTTTGTTTTCTGTATTCAACAGCCTTACCCGAAGAAAGCTTCCCCCGCTATTAAACTAATCCAGGAATTCCTATCTTTGCACGTCCGGGGAGGCAACACCCGGGCTCTCCGCTTGCCCACACACACCCTACATAACTAACTCAAACACCGGAATAATCAACTGTAAAATTTATATCAGATCATACTATTGGACATTTCAGCCCATTGGTGTAAAAAGGTAAGGGTATAAAGGACTTGAGGCAAATTCTTTTACACCTTTACACATCTACACGTGAATGTCTAGCCGTATGGCACAAAAACCATCCAATCCATGAAGAAGGAACTGATCGCCTTTATGGGGTTGATCGTTTGGACAACGGCCGGCCTCCGCGCACAAAACTGCAATGAAACGGTTGATGCCGGTAACGACGTCACGATCTGCCAGCCGGGAGAAAGTATTTCTCTCGACGGCACGTTCAGCGGCCCTACCCCCCTGTCCGCCAGTTGGTCGCCCACTTCCGGGATTGCCAACCCCAACGGCCTTCAAACCACAGCGGCGGTGAACGCCACCACCACCTACACCCTCACGGTGCGTTCGGTGTCCTCCCAGAACCTCATCTTCAACGGCAATTTCAGCGCCGGCGACAATGGCTTCGACAGCGACTACATCTACGGCACCGGCGGGCCGGTGGGGCTGCTCACCCAGGAAGGACAGTATGCCATCGCCACCAACCCCCGAAATACCCACAACCAATTCGCCAACTGCGCCGACCATACCAGCTCCAGCGGCAATATGATGGTGGTCAACGGCTCCGGCAACCCCGACAGCGTCTGGTGCCAGACGGTCACCGTCCAGCCCAATACGGAATACGCCTTCAGCGCCTGGGTGACGTCGGTGGTCTCCCAGAACCCCGCCAGCCTGCAGTTCTATATCAACGGAGCGCCCCTGGGTGCCCGGTACGACGCCTCAGCCAACACCTGCAACTGGCAGCAATTTGCCCAGTACTGGCCATCGGGCGGCGCCACTTCTGCCCGCATCTGCATCGTCAACGTCAATGAAGACCCGGCGGGCAACGACTTTGCCCTCGACGACATATCCTTCAGCCCGGTTTGCGAATACCAGGACTCCGTCACCGTAACGCTTAGCGCGCCCCCGGCCGCCCCGGTAGTCAGCTGCAGCAGCACGACAGGGGCCATACAACTCTCCTGGGCCTCCGTGCCCGGCGCCGCCGGATACGAAGTGGATGTGCTCAACGGCCCGGACGGAGTATTTGTCAACGACACCACCTACCGGCTGGCAGGGCTGCCCCCGGATACGCCGGCCGACTTCGAGGTCACTGCCCTGGGCAACGGCCCCTGCGGAAACAGCACAACGAATGTCAGCTGCCGCACCCAACCCTGCCCGGAACTGGAAGTCACCCTCGACGGCCCCACCGCGATCTGCGCGGGCCAGGAGGCCCAATTCACCCTGAACATCAATACTACCAGCGCAGGGCCTTTTTCCATGATCGTAGACCCCGGCCAGTTGCCCTTTATCCTCGAAGGAGTTGAATCCGGGGAAACCAGCCTTTCCTTCAGCCCGCCCCAGTCCTTTACCGTAACAGTGAATTCCTTTGTCGACAGCAGCGCGCCCAACTGTGTCTTTACCAACCTCCCCCCTCCCCTCTTCGTGGAGGTGAACCAACCCGCCAATGCCGGCCAGGGCGGCCGGGAGGAAGCTTGTACCGGCACGGAAACCCTCTTTCAGCTACAGGACATTCTCAGTGGAGAAGAGGCCGGAGGCGCCTGGACTGACATTTCCACCGTACCCAGCGGCAATGCTTTCGACCCGGCGGCGGCCACCGTCAACCCGGCTCAGCTGGCGCCCGGCGCCTATACCTTCCAATACTCCGTGGAAGGCCCGGCCGGCTGCGCCCCCAGCGCCAGTGAAGTAGAGATCGGGGTGCTGCCTGCGCCCGTTGCGGATGCGGGCCAGCCCCAGTCTCTCAACTGCGGCGACACCACCGCCACGCTGGGAGGCGCCGCCACCAGCAGCGGCCCTGAATACCAGTACTCCTGGGAAGTGATCGAAGGGGCCGCCCTCAACGGCCCGGCCAGCGCCACACCCGAAGCCCAGGCGCCCGGCGTCTACGCTTTGACGGTTATTAACCTGCAGTCCGGTTGCCGCGCCAGCGACACAACTGTGGTCGAAGAGCAGGTCACCTTCCCCGAACCCCGGCTTTCGGTATTTGCCGGCGATTGCTTCGTCCAGGGGCAGGCGGTGATCAGCGTCGATTCGGTAATCAACGGGGTGGAACCGTTCCTCTTCAGTATCGATGGGGAGAACTACGGCCCCTCGGCCCAGTTTTTCAACCTCTCGGCCGGCAACTACACCGTTTATGTTATCGATGGCAATGAGTGCGACGGCAGTGCGGACATCACCGTCGAGGCGGGCGCCGAACTGGCCGTCGAACTCGTCCCCGCCTCCGGAGAGAACCCTCCGCGGATCAGCCTGGGAGACAGCCTCTTGCTGAGGGCCATCATCACCGGCGGCGGCGCCGACATCAGCTCCATATCCTGGTTCCCGGCGCCAGATAGTTGCAACCTCTGCGCCGAGGCCCTCGTCATGCCTAAACAGACCACCACCTACACGGTTAGCGTCACCGACATCAACGGCTGCCGCGCCGCGGACAACCTCACCGTTTTTGTGGAGCAGAAATTCCGCTACTACATCCCCAACGCCTTCTCTCCCAATGAGGACGGCCGCAATGACGTCTTCTTCGTCAATACCGGCCCCGAATTCCAGCGCGTTGCCTCCCTGCGCATCATGGACCGCTGGGGCAACATGGTGTACAGCCGGGAAGACTTCCCGCCCAATGACCCTGGTTTCGGGTGGGATGGCGTCTTCAACGGCAACCTGGTGCCGGCGGGCATCTACGCCTTCGTGGCCGAGCTGGAGCTGGTCACCGGGCAGGTCATTGTGGAGAATGGGGCGCTGACGGTGGTGTATTGAGGCTGAGGCCAAAATGGCTATGGAAGGCGCCCCGCCTTCCCCCTCGGAAAAGATGGCCAGCGTTTCGGCGCCGAGGAAAGTAATGGCTCGGTGACGAAAGGCTGATTCTTATCCGAGCCGGGCCCCTTTTCCGTCAGGTATGCGCCAACATTTGCCCAAATTGGCAATTTTTTCTTCAAAATGTGAGCCAGAATTGGTTACTTTATAGCTATTTGAAAAGAATTGGCCTCAGCTTTTCGTTTTTGCGATCATCCCCATACGAGTAAACACGCTATATTTGATGTCAATTTTCGGCCCCCCGGTTTCCTGGACTGCCGGAAGGCCTGATCCCAGAAATGAACCAAATTCTTACTAATGAGAGAATTGCCCCTACGTTCAATAGCTCTGCAATTGGCCTTTTTCCTGTTCCAGCCGCTCTCCGGCGCCGCCCAGAGCGTTGTCGTCAACAACCCATCCCAATGCCCCATTGGGTTGAATATTCCGGATGCCGGTTGTGACCCCACCGTGAATGTCGTCCCCGACCCGGAGCAGGTGGTGGTCAACGTCAACAACGCGCCGGGCATCCGCCTGGGAGGCGACGTTTTTCTCAAAGAGGTGCAACTCATCATCCGCCACCCCTGGGCCAACGACCTGGACATTACCCTGTCTTCTCCCTCCGGCGTCACCATACCGCTCACCCTCGACAACGGGGGCGGCGAGGACAACTACGGAGACCCCAATGTGCCGAACTGCGGCGCCCCGGTTCGCTTTACCATGGAAAGCTGCGTTCCCGTCAGCGAAGCCCAGGCTCCCTTTACGGCGGAACCCCTCCGCCCCGAGGGCAGCTTCTTCACCTTCAATGACGGGACGACCAACCCCAACGGCCCGTGGAAGGTCAACATATGCGATGACGCCCAGGTACACACCGGGCGCCTCGATTACGTCAACCTGATCTTCGCTCCCATCTCCTGCCTTCCGGTGGAAACCGTAAGCGTAATTGCCCAGGACAGCAACGCCGTTACCATCAACTGGACGCCCTTCAACAGCTGTGGAACTTCCATAATAGAATACGGGCCGCCGGGGTTCACCCCCGGAACCGGGACTTCGGCCGGGCAGGGCGCCGCCATGACGGTAAATGGCTGCCCGCCCTTCACCCTCGACAACCTGCAGCCGGAAACCCAATACGAAATCTACATCCGCAAGAATTGTGATAACGGCGCCTTTTCCGGCAATTCCTGCCCCGTACTCTTTGAAACGGGCTGCATACCCGCCGGCCGGACCCTGCACACCGATTTCGACGATCTTCCCGCCTGCGGCTTTTTCTGCGATACCGAATGCGACATTACCGGTATCTGGCGCAACAGCCGGGACGACGGCTTCGACTGGCTGGTGGATGCAGGAGGAACCCCCACTTTTGGCACCGGCCCTTCCGATGACATCAGCGGCGGCGGCAATTACGTCTATCTGGAGACATCCGGGGAGGCCTGCCAGCCCAATAAAACCGCCTATCTGTTGTCCGACTGTATACAACTGGATAAACAGGGCAGCGATACCTGCCACCTTTCTTTCAATTACCACATGTACGGCGTGGGCATCGGCACGCTGAGGCTCGAGGTTTCGGCCAATGGGGGCTTCTCCTGGAATACCTTATGGCAAAAAAGCGGCAACCAGGGCACGGCCTGGCATAAGGTATATATCAGCCTCAGCGATTATGCGGACGGGCAGGTATTGCAGTTTCGCTTCTCCGGCGCCGAGGCCGGGAGTTCCCGGGGGGATATGGCCCTGGACGAGATCAGCTTCTACGGTTCCGTCAGCCTCGGCCCTCCGGCCTTTGAATACTATGTGGACAATGATAATGACGGGTTCGGAAATGCCGCCCAAACCATCAGCAGCTGCATCGGCGCCACCCCCGCCGGCTATGCCGCCCGGCCCGGCGACTGCAATGACAACAACCGCAACATCAACCCCGGCATGCCGGAAATTCCCTGCAATAACACGGATGAGAATTGCAACGGCAACGACGACGACCCCATTCTTCCGCCGCCGGCCACCGCCAACGATACGATCTGCTCCGGAGCAGATGCCTTTTTGCAGGCTGTTCCCGGTTTCGATAAATTCATCCTTTGGTACGAAAGCCCCACCGGAGGCGACCCCATCGGAGCGGGCGAGCTTTTCAGCCCCCCCATCCCGCTGGAAAATGACGGCCCGGCGCCTATCACCATTACCTACTACGCCGAAGAAACCGACGGCTTCTGCGCTTCCGGCCAACGGGCCGCCGCCTCAGTGGTGGTCAACCCCCTGCCCGATGTAAGCACGGCAGATGCGCCCGAAATATGCCGGGGAGCAACTTTTGACCTTGCCGGCCTCAACATCCAGGACGCCAACTTTACGGGCAGTACCATCAGTTTTCATTCCAGCCTGCCGGCTACGGACGCCAGCCTGCTGCCATCAACGGCTGTCGGCCCGGTTCAGAACACCATTTATTATTT
The DNA here is from genome assembly GCA_024103175.1 of Phaeodactylibacter sp. Classification (GTDB taxonomy): domain Bacteria; phylum Bacteroidota; class Bacteroidia; order Chitinophagales; family Saprospiraceae; genus JACJXW01. Next base: position 8,030 of record JAGFJE010000061.1, on the reverse strand, counting down.
CAAGGCTACCACCCCCGGAGGGTGCACGGATGTGGGCAATGTAACCGTCCGGGTCCGCCCCGGCCCCAGCCTCACCTTCTCTCCTGCCGACTCTTTTTCCCTCTGCCGGGACAACAGCGCCCTGCTCAGCGTACAGGCCAACGGAGGGCAGCCCCCCTACTCCTTCCTCTGGAGCAACGGCGCCACCGGCAACAGCATTACCATTCAGGCCAGTTTCACCCCGGGGGTTACCAACTATTACGCGGTGCAGGTTACCGATGCGGAAGGATGCTTTAGCCTCGACAGCGCCCGGGTAAATACGACCGCCAGTATAGATTCCCTTCGGCTCTTTGTCACCAACGTCAGCACCTGTGCCGGCTCCAACGGCAGGGTGACGCTGGTCCCGCTGAACGGCGCCAGCCCCTTTTCCTACCAATGGCAGGGAAGCAACGGCATCAGCGGCGATACGTCCGGCATAGCGGATACGCTGCGTATTTTGAATCTCTCTCAGGGCTCTTACCGGATAACGGTAACGGACAATTCCGAAGAAGCCTGTCGGCTCATTCTGCGCTCGGTCATCGTCAACGGGCCCGGGGCTGTGGTCCAGGATATCAATACCGAAAATGTAAGCTGCGCCGGGGCCGCCGACGGACAGGCCTGCCTGGAAGTATTCGGCGGGACGCCGCAGTACCGCTGGAGTAACGGCAGCACGCAGCGATGCGCCTCGGGCCTGCCCGGGGGCGCCTATTCGGTAACGGTCACCGAAGGAATATGTGAGAGTGTGATCGAAGACATAATCATCGAAGAGCCGGACAGCCTCAGCGTGGTGGGGCGCCTGCAGCCGCCGGCCTGTTCCGGGTCCGCCAATGGCTCCATTCAACTCGAGGCCTTTGGCGGAACGCCCCCCTATTCCTTTCTGTGGAGCACCGGCGGCGCCGGTGCAAATGCAGGAAACCTGATGGGGGGAAACTATTCCGTCACCATCACTGATGCCAATGATTGTTCACTCATCCGAACATTCACACTGCCGGCCCCTCCTCAACTGGCCGTCGGGCCGGACTCCCTGGCCGCTCCGTCCTGCCATGGCCTGGCTGACGGCTTCATTAAAGCCAGTGCGCAAGGAGGAACACTCCCCTATCAATATACCTGGAGCAACGGAAGTAACGCCCCTCTCATCGTCAATTTGAGGCGGGGAAATTACACGCTGACAGTTACCGACTTCAACGGATGCCAGTCCGTCCGGCCCTTTTCTCTTAATGAACCTGCTCCGGTTGGCCTGTCGGTTGTAGACATCGTCCAGCCGGAATGTGTGGGAGATAAGAACGGGGAGATCGCAGTGGCAGCTTCCGGCGGAACGCCGCCCTACCAATACGGCTGGAGCGAGCCCGGAACCGACAGCCTTTTGTTGAACCTGCCGGTAGGAACTTACTACGCCTACGCCACCGACGCCAACAACTGCCCGCCGGATACGCTGGCGGTAGAGCTATCCGCCGTTTCCATCCTCGACCTGGATATTGCTGTGGCTTCCCCTGGCTGCATCGGCCAGGAAACCGGGAGCATCAGCCTTCAGCCCAACGGCGTGCCGCCTTTTTCCTACACCTGGTGCCGGGGTGACACTACCCCGGTGATCAACGGGCTGGACACCGGTTATTACTGCGTCCGGATCGAGGATGGGGAAGGCTGCCTGTATGACACCTCTATTGTCCTGACGGCCCTGCAGGTGTTTCAGGCCAATACCAATGTGGTGCAGCCCACCTGCTTCGGCACCGGCGACGGGCTGATCGACATCAACCTGCTGCAAACGGGCCAGCCGCCCGTCGAGTTCAGGTGGAACGACGGCGCCACCGGCGCTATGCGGCTGGACCTGGCCGACGGCGACTACATCGTCACCATCAGCGACGCCAACGGCTGCCGGCACGTTCCGCCGGCTATAAGTATAGAGAGCCCGCCCCGGCTGGAGCTGGGCCTGGAAGGGGTGGGCGAGATCAATTGCTTCGGCGATTCTACCGGCTTCATCGAGGTGACCGTTCGGGGCGGCAGCTCGCCCTACGCCTACAACTGGGTTGGGCAGAACTATACTGGGGAGGACCTCTTTGGAATTCCTGCCGGCAACTACCGCCTGCTGGTGCAGGACGCCAACTCCTGCCCCATCGACACCACCTTCACCCTGGGCCAGCCGCCGCCGCTGACCGCCGGGATCACCGTTACCGCCGACGACATCTGCGAGGGCGGCGCCGTACAGGAGCTGGCGGCTGAGGTGAACGGCGGGTCGCCTCCCTACGCCCTGCAATGGAGCAACGGCTCCACCAACACCTTCCTGGCGGGCCCGGAGCCGGCCGACTATGTGCTCAGCGTTACCGACGCCAATGCCTGTACAGCAGAGTCGCTTTCTATCAAGGTGGATGAAAATGTGGAGCCCTTCCGCCTGGAGCAGTTCTCCGTCGATCAGGTGAGTTGTAACGGAGCCGATGACGGCTGCGCCACCGCCGTAGTCTCCGGCGGCTATTCCGGTTACCGCTTCCATTTCAGCAATGGGGCCATCCGGCAGAACGTGGGCGACAGCGTCACCATCTGCGGCCTCGCTGCGGGCAATTACCGGGTGACGGTGACGGACCAGGCCACCGGCTGCACCGCTATTTCCCCGCTGCTCCCCCTCAGCGAACCGCCCCCGCTCTTCTTCCGCCGCGACAGCATCGAGGAGGTCAACTGCTTTTCCAGTAACGACGGCGGCATTTATACCACCGCTACCGGCGGCACTGCGCCCTACTTTTACACCTGGTTCGATGAGCGGGACACCCTCGTTGGCATCAGTGGCGACCTGCTGGATGTGCCTGCCGGAAAGTATATTGGCTATGTAACGGACACCCACGGCTGCACGGCTTCCGTCATGGGCACGGTGCCCTCGGTGAGCGCCCTCATCCGCGATACCCTGGTAAACATTCAGCATGTGCGATGCAAGGGAGAAGCCGACGGCGCCATCAGCCTGACGGTGCTGGGCGGTTCGCCCCCCTTCACCTACGCCTGGAACAACGGCCGCACCACCCGGGACATCAGCAACCTGCCGCCGGGCGCCTACAGCCTCACCGTCACCGATACCGATACCTGTGAGGCCATTTTCGGCAACTTCGTGGTGGAGGAGCCCGCTACCGTCCTGGAGGTGAATGTGGAGGCCGATACCATTTCCTGCTTCGGAGCAACGGACGGCGCCGTTGAGGCCAGCATCAGCGGCGGCAGCCCGCCCTATTCCTTCGAGTGGTACTTCGAAGGCATGCTCATCCCGATGCCCGACACCAACCGGCTGGATGAACTGGAGGCAGGTGCTTATGCGCTCATCCTTCGGGATTCCAACAATTGCGTACGGGAATATGAATTCGAGCTGCCCGAACCGGAGCGGATCAATATTTCCATCGACATCAGCCCGCCCAACGGGCAGCAGGGCGGGATGGCAACGGCTATCGTCACGGGTGGTATCCCAGATTACAGCTTTCTTTGGAGCACGGGGGGCACTACCGCCACGATCCCCGTCGTGGTGGGAATGGAGTACAGCCTGACTGTCACCGACCAGGCCGGCTGCCAGGCCACGGCCAGCGTCATTGTCTCCTCCACCTATGAAACGGAATTGGTCCGCAGCGCCAACCTGTTTCCCAACCCTACTTCCGGAGAGCTGTGGCTGGAGCTGCAGCTCACCGAAGCGATGCCGCTGGAACTGTATGTGCAGGATGCGCTGGGGCGGGTGTGGCTGGAAAGGCCGCTGGACGCCCTGCCTGAACAACGGGTACAGATGGATGCCGGGCGGCTGCCGGCCGGCGCGTACTGGCTGGTGCTGCGGTCGGGAGGCCGGCTGGTGTATAGCGGGCGGTTTGTGGTGGGGTGGTAGTGTTTCAGATCTTCCAGGTCTCGGAGATCTGGAAGATCTGAACAATTACTCAATAATCTTGAACGTCGTCCTTCGGTTCGCCTGGTGTTCGTCCTCGGTGCAGCGGGCGCAGATGCAGTCGACTTCGGGCTGGCTTTCGCCGTAGCCGCGGGCCACGAGGCGGACCGGGTCGATACCGCTGGCGATGAGGTAGTCCACGGCCGACTGGGCGCGCTTCTGGGAGAGGTCTTCGTTGTAGCGGGTGGCGCCCCGGCAGTCGGTGTGGGAGCCCAGCTGGATGCGGATATCGGGGTTGAGCTTCAGGTTGCGGGCCAGCTCATTGAGGGTCGGTTCAGCGTCGGCGCGGATGTCCCACTTGTCGAAATCGTAGTAGATATTCTCCAGGGTGATCTCCTTATCGAGGAAGATCTTGTCGAGGACGATCTCGAGTTCGAAGGTTTGCACCGGGTTGTTGGGGTCGCGGCCGATGCCGATGGTAGAAAAGAAGGCGTCGTTCTTGAGATAGTTCTCCTTCGAGGCGAGGAAGTTGTAGTCGGTATTTTCCTTCAGTTCGAGGCGGAACATGCCGTCCTCTCCCACCGTAACGGTTTCCTTCTTTTTATCAAACTGGATCGCCACTTCCGAGCCGGGCAATGGCTTACGGCCCAGCACCTTACTGTTGGGGTCGGTGGGGTTGTTGTAGATCTTTTCCAGGACGAAACCTTCCAGGATGAGTTTGTATTCGATCTCTTCCGGTACTTCCACCACCGGCGGTTCAGGCGGTACGACCTTGGTAAAACGGTAGATATCGTCCCCGCCGATTCCGTCTTCGCGGGTAGAAGTGAAATAGCCCACCTGCAGGACGCCCTCCGGTTTGGGGGCGTTGTAGTCGATCACATAGCCGAAATCGTCTCTTCCAGAGTTGATGGGGGCCTTGAGGTTGTAGGCGGGCGCCCAGGAGCCGTTGCCGAGTTGGTAGGTGCGGAAGATGTCGAGCCCGCCCATACCCGTATGGCTGTCGGAAGCGAAGTAGAGGGTATCGCCGTCGATAAAGGGGAACTTCTCATCACCCGGTGTATTGATGGAGCGGCCGAGCAGTTGAGGCAGGCCCCAGTCTCCGTCGCCCTCGCGTTCCACAAAGTAAAGGTCATAGCCCCCCCAGCCGTCGGGATGGTCGCTGGAGAAATAGAGGGTATTGCCGTCGGCGGAAATGCTGGGATGCACGTAGTTGACCCCGTCCTCGATGAAGGGCAGAGGGCGGGGCGCCGACCAGGTATTACCGGCCCCTTCGCTGATCATCAGCTTGCAGTAGGCATCCTCGTATTTGTCTTTGCTGAAGCAGCGGGTGAAATAGGCCTCGGAAAAATCTTTGGTGAAAGCGGCGGCGCCTTCGTTATTATCGGTATTGAGGTTATTGTCGAAACCGGTGACGCTGTTCGAGTTCAGGTCTACCAGGAAAAGGTCGGAATAGGCGTTGCCGGTCCAGTTATAGATCTCATCCCCGGTGCTGGCGGAGCGGTCGGAGGTGATCACCAGTTTATTGTCTTTGTATATTACCGGCGAGTAATCGGCATTGCCGGTATTGAAGCTGAGCACCTCTATCTCGTACTCCGGCGGCAGATCTTTCCACCCCTGAGCGATCTGGCAGGCGCTGATCTCCCGGCGATATTCGTAGGGGCTGCCGATCTCGATGCCCAGGTCTTTGAAGGCGCGCATGGCTTCCTCGTATCGTTCCGCCCGTTTGAGGGCGTAAGCGAATTCCTTCAGCGCATCCACCCCGTACTGGTTGTCATAGGCGATGCGGTACCAGCGGATAGACTGGTCGCTCTTATTGAGGCGCTTGTAGGACTCCCCCAACAGGAAGGCGATCCTCCCCTGCTCGACGCGGCTCTTGGCCTTGTCGTATTCTTTCTGTAAGAGATCCACTGCAACGGCGTATTGTTTGACGTCCACAGCGGTGCGGCCGTCGCGCACCTTCATGGTGTAGGTGCAGGCGGTGATCAGTGCGATGATAAAGGCGAGTATTGTGAAATTCCGGGCCATATTAGATTTTGTTTAAGTGTCAGCCTCACGCCAGCGCTGGACTATTGAGTGAGCCTGACACTTAGATAAACGCTGGGGGGAAAAATATTGTTGTCGAAGGCCAAACCTGGAACGGCAGGGATGTGAAATGAACTGCTTATTGATTGCCCTCTCGGCAAGCTCTGGGTAAAATTGGTTGATCAGATGATTGAGTTGATTGGGCCACGCAATCCCTGTGCCACAAGAGCTGGCCTACTCAATCAACCCAATTAACCCCGGCGAGCCCCGCCATAGCCTATCAACCAACCAACTCAGTCACCCAACCACCGCATCCACCTCGATCTCCACCAGCATGCCATGGCCGATCAGGCGGTTCACCTCCACCATAGTGGCGGCGGGGCGAATGTTCCGGAATACCTCCCCGTGGGCCCGCCCGATGGCTTCCCACTGGGTGATATCGGTGACGAACATGCGGGTGCGGACGACATTTTCCAAGGAGGCGCCGGCAGCCTCCAGTGCCCTGCCGATTTTTTCGAAGATGTACTTTGTCTGGGCATAGGCGTCGTCCGGGCTAACGGTGGCGCCTTGCTCGTCTGCGGCCGTGGTGCCGGCAACGTAGATGTGGCTGCCCACTTTCACTGCCCGGGAATAGCCGACGGTGGCTTCCCAGGGGGCGCCGGAGGAGATGAGTTGTCGTTTCATGGTTAGGTTTTTATTAAAACGAAGAAGTGGCCCGTTTTGCTTCGCCACGGGGAGGATAGAGACTATCCTCCGCGCTTTTCTGCGCTCCCTGTGGTAAGCGGAACACGCAGAGGAAATAGTAAACCGGATCAGGCGGCTCTCCGCACCTTACAAATATACCGTGAATAAAAGTCACTTCTCCACTCCGCATAGCGGTTGGCCTCCCGGAAGCGGTAATCCCAGAGGGCCAGGCTGCCTTCGGCCTCGAAATCCGGGCGCATGGCCAGGAGGGCGTCCCGTTTGCGGCGCCAGTGCCGGCGGCCGGAATCCGAGATATCCAGAAATTCGAAAGGCAGGCCCAGTGCATTAAAAACCTGCGCCAGGCCGGTATTGTTGCCTTCCAGCAAAGGCTTTTCTCCCTCTTCGGATATCCACTGCGAGAAGAAGCAGGCGAAAACCCCGCCGGGATGCAGGTGAGAAAGGCAGTCCTCCACTGTTTTCCGGAGATCGGCCGCGTAATATAAGGTATCGACAGCGGTGATGAGATCGAACCGCTCGGGGAGAGACAGCGCATTCATATTCGCTACCCGAAAGGACAACTGAGGATTGGGGATCTGCCCTGCCCGGCGGATGGCCTCCGGAGAAATGTCTACCCCCAGGAAACGGGCGCCGCTGTGGCGTTGGAGGTAATCGGTGATCAGGCCCTTGCCGCAGCCGAGGTCAAGCACATCAGCCTCTTCTTGTATTTTCACAAAGGAAAGCAATTGCTGCAGCTCCTCCGTATCCGCCAGGCCGTGCTGATTGAGGTTCTCCCCGTATACGCGCTCGCAGAAACGGGCATGGGCCGGGCTGTTTTCCGAAAGGGTGAAGAAATTGTCGTACTCGTAGCGGTAGAAGGTCTCGGAGACGTCCAGTTCGGCAAAGCGGGCAAGGCCCTCCTCCCTGAATTCGTATCCGGCTTTGGTTAGCCGGATCAGGCCTTTATGTTCCAGGCTGGAAAAAGCCGGCTCAATGCCAAGCAGGTGTTCGCCGAACCAGGCGAGGCCGAACTGCAGGAGGCTTTCCCGCGTGGCCGGGCGCTCCCGGCTCAGGCCCAGGTAGAGGGCATAATGGCGGCGGAACCAGCCCAGGAGGAGGAGGAGTTGTCGTTCTTCGTGGGTGAGCATGGTGGATTGAAGGAATTTTACCCGGCCGAGGTACGAAGACGGGGAAGGAATGACTGGCAGCCCGGCTATTCGATCATTCTATCAATCATTCCTTCATTTCACTAAAAAGGGAAAGAGCTTTCTCCGCGGAAACGAAGAAAGCTCTTTTCAGTTACTTAATTGGTTTAAACCGACAAAACGCCGGCGATAACCAAGTTGTCTATCGTGCTGAAGAAGCAGCTTTGGAAAAGCCTTTCTTCTCTTTTTTAGAAACGCGGGCTTCCAGCTCGCCGGTCAGGTCAGCCATGATCGGGGTAGCGACGAAGACCGAAGAGTAAGTACCGACC